>JAYSYZ010000212.1:0-3410 GCA_043727195.1 Paracoccaceae bacterium | reverse complement strand
TAGTGGCGAAATCCGGACGTTTGCCCTTTGCGGCGCGGCCGGGGCGGGCAGCATGTCGGCACAGGGCGGAAATGGAACTTTCGGAACGTTTGGCAAAGGAAAGGCGCGGGCGGCTGGCGGCAGAACGGCTGTTGGCACAGAAAAGCCGCGAGCTGTTTACGGCCAATGAAAAGCTGGCGATCCACGCCCGGTCACTGTCGGATCAGATCGTCGAACAGCGCCACGTCGTGCGCAGCGCCCTGTCGGAAGCAGAACTGCTGAAGGATCAGAATCTGCGGTTTGTCAGTGACCTCGACCGCGCCCATACTTCCGCCGTGATGGCCGAGCGCCGGTTATGGGAATCCGTCAACACCATCCGCGACGGGTTTGCCGTGTTCGACGCATCGCTGAAACTGGTGACCGCCAATCAGGCCTATCTGGCGCAATTCGACGGCCATCCGGTTGCCCCCGGCATCGGCTATGACGAGATTTTGCGCATCATCAGCACTGCAGGTTCGGTCGATTTCGGCGACCAGTCCGCTGACGCCTTCGTCGCCGACATGCTGGCCCGGCTGGACAACGATCCGCTCGCGCCGGTCACGCTCAAATTCCGCAACGGCAGCTGGGTGAAACTGGTGGACCGGCGCGCCCGTGACGGTGACCTCGTGTGCCTCACGCTCGACATCACCGATCAGATGCGCATCTGGGCCGCGATCGAGGCGATCCCGGACGGCTTCGTGCTTTATGACAGGGAGGAACGGCTTTTGACCTGCAACCAACGGTATCGCGACATCTATCACGCCTCGGCACCGGCGATGGAGCCGGGCGCCAAGTTCGAGGATATCCTGCGCTTCGGGCTGGTGCAGGGCCAGCACAACGACGCCGTCGGGCGCGAGGAAGACTGGATCGCCGAGCGTTTGCGCCAGCACCGCGCGGCAACGGGCACCTTCGAACAGCAGCTGTCCGATGGCCGCTGGGTTCGTGCCCATGACCATGCCACCCCGGACGGCGGCCGCGTCGGCCTGCGTGTCGACATCACCCAATTGAAGGAACACGAGACCGCGCTCGATACCGCCCGCCAGGCCGCCGAGGCGGCGAACCGCGCGAAATCCGCCTTCCTCGCCAACATGAGCCACGAGATCCGTACCCCGATGAACGGCGTCGTCGGCATGGCGGAACTGTTGTGCGACACCGCGCTTACCGAAGAACAGCGCCTGTTTGCCGAAACCATCCGGTCATCCGGCGAGGCGCTTCTGGTGATCATCAACGACATCCTCGATTATTCCAAGATCGAGGCGGAGCGTCTGACCCTGCGCCCCGAACCCTTTGATCTGGAACGCACTATTCACGAGGTCACGATGCTGCTGCAGCCCCGCGCGCGGGAAAAGGGCATCGACCTGATGATCGACTTCGATATGTTCCTGCCCACGCGCTTTGTCGGCGATCCCGGCCGTCTGCGGCAGGTGCTGACCAACCTGATCGGCAATGCGGTCAAGTTCACGGAGGCCGGTCACGTCCTGACCCGCATCGTCGGGGTGGAGGCCGAGGATGGTCGCCAGACCCTGCATGTGACAGTCGAAGACACCGGCATCGGCGTTGCCCCGGCCTATCTCGACCACATTTTCGGCGAGTTCAATCAGGTCGAGGATGAGCGGAACCGCAAATTCGAAGGCACCGGTCTGGGCCTGGCCATCACCCGGCGGCTGATCGAACACATGGGTGGCGCGGTCTGGGTGGACAGCGAACTTGGCCTGGGGTCCAGCTTTGGCTTCCGCGTGACGCTGCCTGTCGCCGAAGAATCCGGTTCGGTGCAGATCCCCGTGTCGGTCCGCCGGGTGCTGGCGGTCGACGACCAGTTCATCAACCGCACCATCCTCGAACGCCAGCTAACCCCCTGCGGCATCCAGGTGACCCTGTGCCGGTCGGGTGCCGAGGCGCTGGAACGGCTGGCGCAAGATGCCGATTACGATGTCATCCTGACCGACCACGAAATGCCGGATATGGACGGTCTGGCCCTGCTGCGCCGGTTGCGCGCTGACGGTTGCAGGTTGCCGGTGCTGCTGCTGACCTCAAACCCGGCGGCCCTGCGCGATGAGGATGCGGATTTTGCCGGGATGCTGCAGAAACCCATCCTGCGGGCAGAACTGTACCGGCGCCTGCAATCGCTGACCACGGAACAGGCCGCAAAGATCGTCTTGCAGGCCCCGGTGATCGCGACGGAACTCCGCCAGATGCGTGTTCTTGCCGCCGAAGACAACCGGACAAATCAGCTCGTCTTCCAGAAAATGGTGAAATCGCTGGATATCGACCTGGTCTTTGCCGACAACGGGCGCATCGCGGTGGAAAAGTTCCAGTCCTTCAGACCCGACATCATCTTCATGGACATCTCGATGCCAGAGATGGACGGGAAGGAGGCTGCCCGTGCAATCCGCGCGTTGGAAGGCGGCGCCGCTCATGTGCCCATCCTCGCACTGACCGCACATGCGATGGACGGAGACGCCGACGCCATCCTGGCGGCTGGCATCGACGAATATCTGACCAAACCGTTGCGCAAGATCGCCATCGAAGGGGCCTTGGTGCAGCACTGCCCGCCGGTCGCCCGCGCGCCGCTTTTGCAATCGGAAGTTGCCGCCTGATCCGGTCGCCCCCAGCTTCACGCCGCGTCTTCGGCCACCGCGTCGCGCAGGTACACCGGCCTGTCCTCGCCAGACAGGTCGGGGCGGTAGACATAGCCGCCCGCCGCAAAGGCATGCAGGTCGGCGGGATCGGTCAGCCGCTGCTCCGCGATGAACCGCGCCATCGCTCCCCGCGCCCGTTTGGCAAAGAACGAGATGACCTTGGCATCCGCCGCCCTGCCGTCCAGAAAAACCGGCGAGATGACCCGCAGGTTCAACGCCTTGCGGTCCGCCACCCGAAAGTATTCGACCGAGGCGCAGTTGACCAAAACCCCGGTCCCCGCCTCGCGTGCCGCCGCGTTCAGCGCTTTGGCGATCCGGTCCCCCCAAAAGGCGTAAAGATCCGGCGCCTTTGCGGTCGCAAGCCTGCTGCCCATCTCCAGCCGATAGGGCTGGATCGCATCAAACGGGCGCAACAGCCCGTAAAGGCCTGACAGGATGCGCAAATGCCCCTCGGCCCAGCGCAACGCGTCGGCGGGCAGCGTTGCTGCATCCAGACCTTGATAGGTGTCCCCTGCAAAGCAATGGATCGCCGGGAACACAAGCCCGGCTGCAGGGCTGCGCCGATAGTTGCGAAACCGGTCGCGGTTCAGCCGCGCCAACGGCTCTGACAGCCCCATCAAAGCCTGCAGGTCAGCCACCGACAACGCCCGCGCCGCGGCCACCAGCCGCATTGCCGCACTGGCAAATTCAGGCGCGCTCAACGCACCCCCGGTCAGCGCCCGGGGCCGTTCGTCCAGCTTTTTGGCCGGGGAA
>JAYSYZ010000211.1:0-3412 GCA_043727195.1 Paracoccaceae bacterium | reverse complement strand
CCCTGGGCCCGATCATGTCTTCCGGCCGGACCACGCGGTCGAAGGTTTCACCGTCGACGAACCCCAAGGCAATCGCCTCCTCGCGCAGGGTGGTGCCGTTCTTGTGGGCGGTCTTGGCCACCTTGGTGGCGTTGTCATAGCCGATGGTGGGGGCAAGTGCGGTGACCAGCATCAGCGATTCCTTCATCAGCCTGTCGATCCGCGGGATGTTCGCCTGGGTGCCGGCGACCATGTTGTCGGTAAAGCTGGCGGCGGCATCGCCCAGAAGTTGCATGGATTGCAGCACGTTGTAGGACATCATCGGGTTGTAGACGTTGAGTTCGAAATGCCCTTGCGAGCCGGCGAAACCGACGGCGGCGTCGTTGCCCATGACCTGGATGCAGACCATGGTCAGCGCCTCGGCCTGAGTCGGATTGACCTTGCCGGGCATGATGCTGCTGCCGGGTTCGTTCTCCGGCAGGATCAACTCTCCCAGTCCGGAACGGGGGCCGGAGCCGAGGAGCCGCATGTCATTGGCGATCTTGAACAGGCTGGCGGCGACGGTCTTCAGCGCGCCGGAGAACATCACCATCGCGTCGTGGGCGGCAAGGGCTTCGAATTTGTTCGGCGCGGTGATGAAGGGCAGGCCGGTGATGTCGGCGATCTGGTGGGCGACGCGGCGGTCCCAGCCGACGCGGGTGTTGAGGCCGGTGCCGACGGCGGTGCCGCCCTGGGCAAGTTCGTAAATCTCGGGCAGGATCTTGTGGATGCGCAGGATGCCCTGGGACACCTGATGCGCATAGCCGGAAAATTCCTGTCCCAGCGTCAGGGGGGTCGCGTCCTGCGTATGGGTGCGGCCGATCTTGATGATATCCTTGAATTCGATGGATTTATCGACCAAAGCGCCATGCAGTTTCTTCAGCCCCGGCACCAACACGTCGCGCGCCATCATGCCGATGGCCACATGCATCGCGGTGGGGAAGGTGTCGTTGGAGGATTGGCCCATGTTGACGTGATCATTGGGGTGGACGGGTCTTTTCGACCCCATGACGCCGCCGAGCATTTCGATCGCGCGATTGGAAATCACCTCGTTCGCGTTCATGTTCGACTGGGTCCCGGAGCCGGTCTGCCAGACGACGAGGGGGAAGTTGTCGTCGAAGCGGCCGTCGATCACCTCGGTCGCGGCGGCGGCGATGGCATGGCCAAGGTCGGTCGCGATGTCGCCCTGCGCGATGTTGACCAGCGCGCAGGCCTTCTTGATCACGCCGAGCGCGCGGATGATGGCTGTGGGCTGGCGTTCCCAGCCGATCGGGAAGTTGATGATCGAGCGCTGGGTCTGTGCGCCCCAGTACCTGTCGGCGGGCACTTCCAGCGGGCCGAAGCTGTCGGTTTCGGTGCGGGTCGCGGTCATCGGAGCCTCCTGCAGGACTGGTGCCCGTCTAGCCGTGGGGGCCGACAAAATCAATCGGCATGCCGTTGCATACTGTCAAAGCTGGCGAAATCTGTAGACGCGGGCAGGGGGCAGGTTCGTCCAGATCTTCGGTCCGGATTCCACGCTCAGGTCCAAGGCCCTGATCATGGCGGCGGGTATGGGCGGGGCGGGGCCGTAGGTGAACTGGATGTAGGGCGCGCCGGGGGCAAGAATGCGGAAGGCGGCGGTGACGATGGCGCGGCAGACCGCGTCCGGCATCGACAGCAGCGGCAGGCCAGATACCACCGCGCCGACACCGGGGGCGACAAGGTCGGGCGCGGCGTCGGCCCCGGCCAGATGCAGCACGGTGCCCGGAAAAGTCTGGCGCAAGTGATCGGCGAAGGTCGCATCAAGTTCGAACATGGTGAGGTTTTCGGCGGCAACCCCGGCGGCGAGGATGGCGCGAGTGAGGCTGCCGGTACCGGGGCCGAATTCGACCACCCGTCCGGTATGGGGCCCCAGCCCAGCCGCCATCGCACGGGCCAGACGCGGCGATGAGGGGGCTATGGCCGACACCTGCCGCGGGTTGCGCAGCAGGCTTTTGCGGAACAGCGCAGCGCCGTTTGCCATGCGTTATTGCTTGCGAAACTGGTCGAGGCTGACGACCTGGGCATCGTGTTTCACCGGTTCAACCTCGGCCTCGGGATCGTCTTCGTCTTCGTCGTCGTCGTCAGAATGGGTTTCGAACCGCA
The DNA here is from genome assembly GCA_043727195.1 of Paracoccaceae bacterium. GTDB lineage: Bacteria > Pseudomonadota > Alphaproteobacteria > Rhodobacterales > Rhodobacteraceae > JAUYQR01. Next base: position 1,270 of record JAYSYZ010000211.1, on the reverse strand, counting down.
GGCCGAATTCGACAGACGGATCGACAAAGGTGCGAACCGCGTCGAATGGGATCACCATCGGTTCGGGATTGTTGCCAAAATTGAGCGTAATGGTGAAACCATCGTCGGTCACCACAAGGTTCTCGAACCAGTGCTGGATGACGACGGTCATCTCGCCCGGGTAGCGGGCCCGGAGCCAATCGGCCATTTCCACATCGGGATGAGTGGTGTCGAAGGTAATGAAAAAGTGGTGTGCCCCGGGCAGGCCGGTCTTTGACACATCGGTCAGAACCGACTGGATCAGGCCGCGCATCGCCCGGTGCATGAGATTGCCGTAGTCGATGGAACGCGCCATCCGTGCCCCTTTCGTGGTTGTGTGCAGCATAAGGGATTCGCCCGGCAAGGGAAGGGGCAGCGCCGCCCAAAGTTGCATCACCCGATGAATGCGGCGACAGCCGAAGCCAGGGCGGCGAGGCCAAGCACCGCCAGAAGCGGCACATGCCGGATCAGCAGCAGCCAGCCCGAGACGAGCCCGATGGCCAGCGCCAGCAGATCGAGACTGGTGACGTCGGGCAGGATCATCTGCACCGGCCCGAAGCTGGCGGTCGAGACACTGGCAAACAGCACGTGCACTGCGAACCACAGCGACAGGTTGGCGATCACCCCCACCACGGCGGCGGTGATGGCACCGAGCGCCCCGGACAGGCGCGGCATCGCGGTCAGGCGCGCGATGAAGGGACCACCGGTGAAGATGAACATGAAGGACGGGATAAAGGTCATCCACAGCGTGATCGCGGCGGCGGCAAGGCCGAGGAGCGGGCCGCCTTCGCGGTGCGCGGCAAGGTAGCCGACAAATTCGGTGACCAGGATCAGCGGGCCGGGGGTGGTTTCCGCCAGACCGAGGCCATCGATCATCTGCGGCAGGGTCAGCCAGCCTTTGACCTGCACCACATCCTGCGCCATCCAGGCCAGCACGGCATAAGCACCGCCGAAGGTGAGAAGTGCAAGCCGGGCGAAGAAACTGGCGATATCGACCAGAATTCCGGCATCAAAAAGGACCAGAAGCCCAAGCGGTGCCAGCCAGATCGCGGCCCAGAGGGTTGCGGTCCTGACTGCGGCGACAATTGAAAAGCCGGGTGCCGGGGGCAGATCCGCACCGCTGCGGGTCGTCAGCAGGCCGTAGAGCCCGGCTGCGGCGATGACCAGCGGGAACGGCAGGTTGAAGAGAAAGAGCGCTGCAAAGGCAAGGGCCGCGATGACATAGGCCGCGCGGGATTTGAGCGCCCGCTTG
>JAYSYZ010000210.1:0-3412 GCA_043727195.1 Paracoccaceae bacterium | reverse complement strand
TGACGCCATAGGCGTTGATGTCCGCCTGCTTGACCAGGAACGCGGCCAGCGGCCCGGTAAACTGCTCGATCTGCAGGTCGAAAAAGGAACTGCCACCCAGTTTCGGCGTATCGTAAAGAACATCCAGCACCGGGCGCGGCGCGCCAATGGTGAAATCGCCCGCGCCGGTGGTGACCACCAGCCCGCCCCAGTAGGCCGTAAAGTCATCGCCGGTTTCGAACAGTTGGGTGCTGTCGACTGTCAGGTCGAGCCCGTAACCGACAGCCCCGCCCGCCTGACTGCGCCATCCGAGCGTGGCGTCAATCCAGCCGATGGTGGTGTCGTCGCCACTGCTGGACAGGTATTCAAGCTCAACCTCGCCTGTCAGGGAAAAGCCATTGCCAAGGTCAAGCGCAAGGGCCGGAGCGGTGAGGCTTGCCAGAAGCATTGCCGTGGGGGCTGCGATCCGCATGTGATGTTCCAAATTGCTGGGCTGTGAATTTATTCTGGTACAGTACCATTTTTCGGCGCCCCGGTCATCTGGGCGTCACCGCATTCCGCCCCGCTGTGGCGCATCGGTCACGTTGCGGGATGCGCCGGCAACGCTGGACAATGGCACACCCGGCCGCTGTCAACCGATGTCAGGCCGGGGTGTCAAAGGCTTGCGCTATGTCCTGAAACACCGGCAGCGCCTCGCAGGTGGCGGCATGCCGCGTCAGGTGCGGGTGGTCCGCCCCGATCATTCCGGGATGCGCCTCACCGGCAAACCGCAGCGCGCAGGCGACCGCGATGTCGGCATGGCCGATCCGGTCGCCGAACCACCAGGGGCCGGGGCGGGCGGCCCGGTCTGCCTCCAGCGCATCCAGCGCCGAGCCGATCTGTGCCTGCAGCCGCGCCTCCCACCGGGGCGAGACGGCATCGTGCAGCGCCCGTTCGTAGAACAGGCTCACCGCCTTGTCGGCAAATCCCGTGGCCAGCGCGGCCACCTTCAGCGCCCGGTGTCGCGCAGGTTCCGCGCGCGGAAACAGCGGTTCAGCCACCAGACTGTCCAGATGGTCAAGGATCATGTGGCTGTCCGACAAGGCGCAGCCGTCGTCCAACACCAGCACCGGCACCCGCATCAGCGGGTTCAGCGCCCGCACCGCGTCGCCGTCGCCGAACACCGACAAGGGCCAATGCTCGAACGGCAGGTCGTACAGCCTCAGCGCCACGCCCACCCGCCGCACAAAGGGGCTGTCGTACTGTCCGATCAGGATCATGGTCACTCCGCCGCCGCAACGGCCTTGAGGTATTCGGCCACCGCCTGCCGGTCGGCGTCGGGCAGGCGCGCCATGTTTTCGACGACATGCGTCATCAGGCCCCCGACGCTGTCATAGTCGGGCGTAAAGCCGGTCGTCAGGTACTGGACGATGTCAGCCACCGCCCAGGTCAGTTTTGCGGGGGTGATGTTCGGGATGCGGCCCTCGCCCGACGGGTTCGGCGCACCAGCCAGCCAGCGCGCGGTATCCAGCCCGCCCAGCAAGGTGCGGGGCGTGTGGCATTCGCCGCAATGCGCCAGCGCCTCGGCGATATAGCGGCCCCGGTCGGCAGTGGGTGTCAGGTTTCCGGGCAGCGCCCAATCATCATCCAGGAACAACAGCTTCCACACCCCCACCGCCTCGCGCCGTGAAAAGGGAAAGCTCATCTCATGCGGCTGGCTTGGCGTTGCGTCGGCGGGCAGGGTCTGCAGGTAGGCGTGCAGGTCGGCCACATCCTGCATCTGCATCTTGGCGTAAGAGGCGTAGGGCAGGGCGGGATAATAATGCTCGCCCTCGGGGCTGACCCCCCTGGTAAGGGCATTGGTCAGGTCCAGAAGGCTCCATCCGCCGATGCCGTGGGTCGGATCCTGACTGATGTTGGGCGCAACGAAGGTGCCGAAGTCCGAAGGAAAGCGCTGGCCACCGCTCAGCACAAGTTGCGCCGCACCCTTGGCCCCCGCCGCCATGTGACAGCTTCCACATCCGGCGGCCCAGAACACCGCTTCGCCATGCACGACGTCGCCCGCCAGCCCGGCCACGGCGGACGCAGCCAGCGGTGCCGGCCGCGCCAGCAGCCACAGACCGCCGGCCCCGATCAGCCCCACCACCACCAACCAACGCATGATCCGCATTGCAACGCCTTCCGGTTGAATTGCGGCGCAAGCCTACCGGCCACGCCGCGACTGTCCAGTCACGGTTTTGCCGACATGCGATTGACCGCCAGCCATTCGGGCCAGCCAAACACCCATTCGTAGCCCGCGATCAGAAGGCAAAAGCCGATCACCGCGAAGATCAGCCTCACCCGGCCCGGCGACGGCGGGTTTTGCGCCCAGCGTTTCGCCCGGACCAGCCAGGCCAGATGGTTCATGCTGCGGCCCCGTCGGTGAACCGCACCTTGCCGATATAGGGCAGGTTGCGGTTGCGTTGCGCAAAGTCGATGCCGTAGCCCACGACGAAGGCATCGGGAATCTCGAACCCCGTCCAGGTGGCCTTGACGGGCACCTCGCGCCGCGACGGCTTGTCCAGCAGCGCGCAAACTTCCAGCCGGGCAGGCTCGCGCGTCTGCAGCAGCTTGTTCACGTGATGCAGGGTGAACCCGGTATCGACGATATCCTCCACCACCAGCACGTCACGCCCGGCAATCTCGCCCCGCAAATCCTTGAGGATGCGGACCTCGCGGCTGGAATGCATCGCGTCACCGTAGGAGGTGGCCTCAAGGAAATCCACCTCGACCGGCAAGTCGATCTCGCGCACCAGATCGGCGATGAACACAAAGGATCCGCGCAACAGCCCCACCACCACCAGCTTGTCGGTGCCCTTGAAATGCTGGGTGATCTCGCGCGCCAGCGCCTCCACCCGCGCGGCGATGGCCTTGGCGCTGATCATCTGATCGATGACATAGGGACGGTCCGGCATCGTACGACCTCGCGATAATTCTGACTTTGGCCGTTTGTACGTAACGCCAAGCGGTCGAGGTTTCGAGAGGCGTGTTTGAACCTGCGTCAAATGACACAAGTATTCTGTCGCGGATTGCCGGGGCCATGATTCTGATAACCCCGGCGCCAGGGATGCGACACGGCCACCCTTGATCTTCCGCCAGCGGCACGCGAGATGATAGGCCCTGACCAGCGACGAGCCCGCCATGCCGACCCACAGTGAAACCAAGCGCCTGCCCTACAGTGCCCAGCAGATGTTCGATCTGGTGGCGGATGTGGCCTCTTACCCGGAATTTCTGCCCTGGACGGCGGCAGCCCGGATCCGGTCACGCCGTCCGGTCGCGGGGGGGGAGATCATCGAGGCCGATCTCGTGATCAGCTTCAAGGTGTTCCGCGAACGGTTTGGCAGCCGGGTCACGCTGTGGCCGGGGGCACTGAAAATCGACACCGAATATCTGGATGGCCCGTTCCGGCACATGC
>JAYSYZ010000209.1:0-3418 GCA_043727195.1 Paracoccaceae bacterium | reverse complement strand
AGGCCCGTATCCATCGCCTCATCAAAGCTCATCACCTTGCGGCGGTAGCCGGGGGTGTCGGCGTTCGCGATGTTTTCCGACACGTGACGCAGGCGCATGGCCTGAGTCTCCATCCCCGAGGCGGCGAAGGACAACGAGGTGAAAAGATCGTTGCCCATGATCAGCGCGCCCGCCCGAGGCTGGCCCGGATCACGTCCGAGGTCGCCCGATAGACCGCCAGTGCCATCTCGTGGCTTTGCCGCGCCTCCACCGATTTCACCATTTCGCCTTCCAGCGATACGGTGTTGCCGTTCGGTGCCTCGCGCCCCGGCGCATTTTCCGGCTCCGCCCTGGCCCGGTCGGACATTGCCGCGACATGACCCGGACGCGTGACGCGCAAATCGGTGCCGCTGTTGGCAAACACCGCAGCGAAGGCTGGCAGATCCTGCGCTTTGTAGCCGGGGGTGTCGGCATGTGCCACATTGCGGGCGATGACGCCCATCCGGGCACCGGCATGCGAGGCAAGCGCCTGCGCCATCCGGGTCAGTTCCAGTTTCTCGAACATCGTGGGCTTCTCCCTCGACCGCTTTCACCAAGGCTTAAGGGTGATTCCTTTAGAACGGGTAAGCAGCGAACAAAGGGAGAATCCCGTGGCCGGAATTTTTGATGGACTGCTGGCGGAAATTGCCGGGGCGGCGCCGATCCGCCGCATCGGCCGGGTCGTGGAAACGCGTCGCGGCACCGTAGAGGTGACCGGTCTGGCCGAGGCAACGCTGGGCGACCGGGTGCTTATCCACAGCCGCAGCGGCACGGCGACGGGTGAGGTTTTGCGCCTGACCGCCAGCCTTGCCACGGTATTGCCCGACGGCTCAGGCGAAGGCATGGCGATCGGGGATCGGGTGGAACTCGTCGGCAAGGCCGAGATCGCGCCGGATCACAGCTGGATCGGCCGGGTGATCGACCCGTATGGTCGGCCTTTGGACGGTCGTCCCCTGCTGCGCGGCGCGGCACCCCGGAATCTCAGAGCGGCGGCCCCGGCAGCAGCGACGCGGCGGCGGCTGGGGGCGCGGCTGGACACCGGGGTTGCGGTTTTCGACACGCTGCTGCCCCTGGTGCAGGGCCAGCGCATCGGGCTGTTCGCCGGGTCGGGGGTGGGAAAATCGTCGCTGCTGGCCAAGCTGGCGCGGGGAGTTCAGACCGACATAGTCGTCATCGCGCTGGTGGGGGAGCGGGGGCGCGAACTGCGCGAGTTTACCGAACGGGTGCTGGGCGCGGCGGGAATGGCGCGGTCGGTCGTGGTGACCGCCACCTCTGACCAGTCGCCGCTGACCCGGCGTTTGTGCGTCCTGTCTGCCATGGCCGTGGCCGAACATTTCCGCGATCAGGGCCTGCATGTGCTGCTGCTGGTGGATTCGGTGACCCGTTTCGCCGAAGCGCACCGCGAAGTGGCGCTGGCCGGTGGGGAACAGGCGTCGCTGCGCGGCTATCCCCCGTCCCTGTCGCATGCGATCATGGGGCTGGCCGAGCGGGCCGGGCCGGGGCCTGAGGGATCGGGCGACATCACGGCGATCTTTTCCGTTCTGGTGGCCGGGTCGGATATGGACGAACCGGTAGCCGATATCCTGCGCGGGGTGCTGGATGGCCACGTCATCCTTGACCGCCGGATCGCCGAACGCGGCCGGTTTCCGGCAATTGATCTGTTGCGCTCGGTGTCCCGGTCCCTGCCGGATGCCGCGGATGACACGGAAAATGCCATGATCACCGAGGCCCGCCGCCTGCTGGGTGCCTATGACCGGGCCGAATTGATGATCCAGGCGGGCTTGTATGCCAACGGCTCGGATCCGGTGATCGACCGGGCGATCAAGCTTTGGCCGCTGCTTGACGGATTTCTGGCCGAAGCTGCCCCGGCCACAGGCGTGCCTGGCAGTTTTGAGCGGCTTCGCGCCTGTCTGGCCGGATAAGCCGACTTGCACCCCTCCGGACGGGGCGTGCATCCGGTCTGCTCGGCCGGTCTGGGGTGCCGCCAAGGTGGAGAACTGCCACAGCCCCCGGGGGCAGAGGAGGCGACGCTACCGAGACGTCGCCTCAGCGCCGCAGCAGTTGCAAGGCCATGGCTGCGGGGGATGTCACAGCGGACATATCCTGCACATCGGCCCGCACCAGATATCGCCGCACCAGTGCATCCAGCTTTTGCGGATCCGCGAATTGGCTGACTGTCGCATTGCCAAACGCCGCTTCGGCCCGGGTTTTCATTACCGCCACCTGTTGGTCGATATCGATCACGGAAATGCTTTTCGGCAGGCCAAGCGCGGCTTGCATCACCTGGCGCATTGGCGGATTGCCAAGGATAGTAAACCACTTGGCGGTTTCGCTCATCGTACCGGCTGCCAAGGCAGGGATCTCCCTCTCGGCATTCAGCGCCAGTCGGTAAGTGTTGTTCTGTTCACCCACGGCTGTTTCAAACCGGCGCGCGCGATAGGTGGCGAGGATCTTGTCCGCAAAATCCGACAGCTTGTTGCGCGGCACAGAAAAGTCGCCAAACCCGAACGCGGCCGACAGCTTCTGGTACTGCTTGTCGGCCAACCGGTTCGCCAGGCCACCGTCGCGGATGGTGCCGTCTTGCAAAACCTTGCGGATAAAGGCCGTGTTGTTGACATCCGCCTCAAGCCCGAAGGCGGTCAAGGCAATGCGCAACAGCCGCTTGTCCGACACCAGTTGGTCTGCGGTGTCGATCTTGCCGATCTTATCGCGGAAATAGGCCTCGTCACGCTGATTGACCGGCAGGGCCTGCTGCGCCGCCTGTTGGGCAGGCAACGTCCGCTTCAGAAAGCTCCAGCCGGCAAAGCCGCCGATCGGCAGTACCGGCTGAGATGTCATGCACGCCCGGCGGCGAAAAGCCGCTCCTCGCGGGGCAGAAGGCTGCGCAGTGCTTTCAGCGCTTGATAGTGCTGGTCTTCCAGGACCGCCGTGCTGGCAAGTGTCAACTGGGTGCGGCTGTCGTGATCGGTCAGCACCTGGCTAAGCTGCTCGATGCCGCGCAAAAGCTGCATCCGCGTGTCGGTCGCCTCGGCATCGCCCGACAACACCAATTGTGCGATATAGCAGACGCGCCGCACCGGGGTGTTCACCTCTTCGGGGTGAATGGCATCGCGCAGCCGCAGAATGTTGGCGTTGGGCGTCATGATCGCCAGCCGCGACCGCCGGTCACCGTTTTCGATTACCGCGCCGTTGATCAGCACCCGTTCATGCGGGCCAAGTTTCAAGACGAGGCCGGTCATGTTGCGCCACCTTCGCCGCGCAAACCCCGCATGACTGCGGTGTTGATGTCGGCCAGCACATCGACGCTGCCGCGATCGTCGAGGATCGCGCGGCTATGCTGCGCGGTAAATTCGTAAAGATAGAACAGGCGCGCGCGCAAGGCGGCGGGCAGGCCATTGCC
>JAYSYZ010000208.1:0-8913 GCA_043727195.1 Paracoccaceae bacterium | reverse complement strand
GTCCAGTATCTGCCGACCACCGCCTACGACACCGCCGATTTCGCCGGGGCAGGCGTGGTCTTCATCGAGACCCCCTCCAACCCCGGCCTCGACGTCTGCGACATCAGGGCCGTCGCCACCCGCGCCCACGCCGCCGGGGCCCTCGTCATTGCCGACAACACGACGATGACGCCCCTCCTGCAGCGCCCGCTCGATCTAGGGGCTGATCTGGTGGTGGCCGCCGATACCAAGGCCCCGTCCGGGCATTCCGACCTGCTGGCAGGCCATGTGGCCGGGCGGGATACGGCGGTGATCGACCGGGTCCGCAACTGGCGGCGGCTGTCCGGCGCGGTGCCGGGCGCCTTCGAAGCCTGGCTCGTGCATCGCGGCATCGAAACGCTCGAGGTGCGGCTGTCGCGGATGTGTGCCTCGGCCGAGGTGATCGCCGGGCGGCTGGCGGGTCACCCCAAGGTGCTGGCGGTGCGCTATCCGGGGCTGCCCGGCGATCCGTCGCATGCGGTGTCGAAACGGCAGATGTCGGGGTACGGGTTCCTGCTGACCTTCACGATGGCGGATGCGGTGGTGGCGGAACGCTTTCTGGCCGACTGTCCGTTCATCGCGCAGTCGACCAGTTTCGGCGCAACCCACACCTCGGGCGAACGGCGGGCGCGCTGGGGCGACGCAGTGCCGGAGGGGTTGATCCGCCTGTCGGTCGGGGTGGAACCGGTAGAGCCGCTCTGGGCCGCGATCCAGGCGGCGCTTGGCTAAAGCAGGTCAAGCAGCCGCGCCGCTTCGTTGCGCGGATCGGCCAGCTTGCTGCGATCCTCACCCGGAAAGAACCGGGCACGGGTGGCCGTCGGCATCGGGGCCGGCGTGGCAATGATCACCTGCGGCCCATGCTTGCGGTTTTCTGCCGCCCAGCTTTGTGCCAGCGCCAGCTGCGCGGCTTTGGTCGCGCCATAGGCCCCAAAGAACTGCGCCCCCGCGCGGGGATCGTCAAAGAACATGGCCCGGCCACCCCGGGCCCGCAGCAAAGGTTCGATCATCGGGATCAGCCTGCCGGTGGCGCGGGTGTTGATGGCGATGCTCTTGTCCCAATCCTTGGCATCCAGCGACCCTGCGGGCGCAAGCGGCGCGGCATGGATCGCCGTATGAGCCCAAAAGTCAAGCCCGCCCCACCGGTCATGGACGGACCGGCACAGATGGCGCATTGCGTCATCGTTGGTCACATCCATCGGCGCAAGGGTCAGAGCCCCCGCACCCGGCAGGCCCAGCGCCTTGACCCGGTCGTCCAGTTCCTCCAGCCCCCCCACGGTACGCGCGACGGCCACGACATGCCAGCCGCGCGCCGCCAGTTGTTCCGCCAGTGCGGCACCCAGGCCACGCGAGGCACCGGTGACGAGGGCAAGCTTTTCGGTCATGGGTCAGTCCTTGCGGGGCTGTGGGAAGCCTCCGGCGGGGATATTTGAGGACAGATGAAAGGGCAAGGGCAGCCCGCTATTCTGCCGCCTTCATCTGAAAGCCTTCCTCGATCTTGTCCGAGGGAGCCACCGGATAATCGCCCGAAAAGCAGGCGTCGCAGAATTCGGGGCTGACGGCGTCACGGCCGGCGGCAACCCCTGCGGCGCGGTAGAGGCCGTCCAGGCTGACGAATTTCAGGCTGTCGACGCCGATCCAGACCCGCATCTCTTCCTCGCTCATCGTGGCGGCAAGAAGCTTGGAACGTTCGGGGGTATCGACACCGTAAAAGCACGGCCAGGCGGTTGGGGGCGACGCGATGCGGAAGTGAACCTCTGCCGCGCCCGCCTCAAGGATCATGTCCTTGATCTTGCGGCTGGTGGTGCCGCGCACGACACTGTCATCCACCAGGATCACCCGCTTGCCCTTGATCAGCGCCCGGTTGACGTTGAGTTTCAGCCGCACGCCCATGTTGCGGATGGATTCCGACGGCTCGATGAACGTGCGGCCCATGTACTGGTTGCGGATGATGCCCATCGCATAGGGGATGCCCGACTGCTGGCTGTAGCCGATGGCAGCGGGGGTGCCTGAATCCGGCACGGGGCAGACGAGGTCGGCATCGACGGGCGCTTCGATCGCCAGTTCCACGCCAATCTGACGGCGCGTCTCATAGACCGAGCGGCCGCCGATGATGCTGTCGGGGCGCGAGAAATACACATTCTCAAAGATGCAGAACCGCGATTTCGCGGGCGCGAAGGGGCGGGTGCTTTCCACCTTGTTGCCTTCGATCACGACCATCTCGCCCGGCTCGATCTCGCGGACGAATTCGGCCCCGATGATATCGAGCGCGCAGGTTTCCGACGACAGCGCCCAGCCATGGTCGGAAATCCGGCCCAGCACCAGCGGACGTACCCCCAACGGATCGCGCACCCCGATCAGCTTGGTGCGGGTCATCGCCACGACCGAAAACGCGCCTTCAACGCGGCGCAGCGCATCCTTGATCCGTTCGGCAAGGGTTTTCTGGATCGACCGCGCCATCAGATGGATGATGCATTCGCTGTCGGAGGACGACTGGAAGATGCTGCCGCGTTCGATCAGTTCGCGGCGCAGTGCAACGGCGTTGGTGATGTTGCCGTTATGGGCAATGGCGCAACCGCCCATCGAGAACTCGCCAAAGAACGGCTGCACATCGCGGATCGCGGTCGCGCCCTTCGATCCGGCGGTGGAATAGCGGACATGGCCGATGGCCAATTGGCCCGGCAGCGTATCCATCACATCGGGTTTGGTGAAGTTGTCGCGCACATAGCCAAACCGACGGGCCGAGTTGAAGCCGTGGTCGGGGTGGTAAGAGACGATGCCGCCCGCCTCCTGGCCCCGATGCTGCAGCGCGTGCAGGCCAAGCGCCACGAAATTCGACGCATCGCCGACCCCGGTCACGCCAAAAATGCCGCACTCTTCCTTCAGCTTGTCGTCATCGAAGGGGTGGGACAGGAATGGCCGCATGGCGTTGCGAATCCTTCAGGGCGTTGCCGGTGATTTACGGCACCCACGGCGGAGTGTCACGCCCTCAATCAAGCCCGCCAGCCGTGTCAGCCGCCGGTGGCAGGGGCCTGCGGGGCTGGTGCGGGTGCGGCAGGCTCGGTCCCTGCGGCACAGATGTTGGTCAGCTCGTTATAGCGCCCGACGATCCATCCGGGGGCATCGGTGGGGATATTTTCGTCAATGTTGGCCTGGAAATTGGCAAACACTTTTGCGGTGCGCGAATCGTCGATCATCGGGATGGCCTGATCAGACAGCACCCGGTCATAAACGATGAAGGCGACCGCGATCAGCAAGACCCCGCGCGCCGCCCCGAACAGAAAGCCCAGCGCCTGATCGATGCCGCCAAGGGCAGAGCGCTGCACCGCGCCGGAAAACAGCGGCGTGAACAGGGCCGCAACAATCAGGCCGATCACGAACACCCCGGCAAAGGCGGCAACCACCGACAATTCACAGCTGTCGGACAGAAACTCGCCCACCACCGGCAATTCCTTGACCAAGGGCTGAACCGTCGGCGCAAAGACAAATGCCAGCACCGCCGCCCCGACCCAGCCAAGGATTGCCATCAGTTCGCGAACCAGCCCGCGCGAGAAGGCGAGGACCGACGAGATGAGGATGATCAGTGCCGCACCACCGTCAACCGCGGTCAGATTTTCCATCGTGTCGTCCCCAATCCGCTTTTTCCCAAGGGCTTAACCGGCCCCGAACATTTCGCCGACAAAAGCCGTGAGGTCGGGCATCTGGCGCACCCTGATCCCTGTCGCCCCCTCTATCTTGGAGTGGGTCGGCACCGTCGCCTGTGAAAAACCAAGTTTCGACGCTTCTTTCAACCTGTTTTCGGTCTGCCCCACCGGGCGCAGCGCGCCAGACAGGCTGATTTCGCCGAAAAGGACCATATCTGGCGGAATTGCCACATCTTCGCGCGCCGAAAGCAGCGCGCCAGCCACCGCCAGATCAGCGGCGGGTTCGCTCACCCGCAAGCCCCCCGCGACATTCAGGAAAACATCAAGGCCGGTAAAGGGGATACCGCAGCGCGCCTCCAGCACGGCCAGGATGGTAGACAGCCGCCCGGAATCGAGGCCCACCACAGTGCGGCGCGGGGTGCCGAGGGTCGAGGGCGCGACCAGCGCCTGAATTTCGGTCAGAACCGGCCTTGTGCCTTCGATCCCGGCAAACACCGCTGATCCGGGGGCCGGCTGATCGCGGTTCGACAGGAACAGGGCCGAGGGGTTGAGCACTTGCGCCAGACCCGCGCCGGTCATCTCGAACACGCCGATCTCATCCGCCGGGCCGAAGCGGTTTTTCACCGCGCGCAGGATGCGGAACTGGTGGCCGCGCTCGCCCTCGAAATACAGCACCGTGTCGACCATGTGTTCAACAACGCGCGGGCCGGCGATCTGGCCGTCCTTGGTGACATGTCCGACCAAAACCACCGCCACGCCGCGCCGTTTGGCAAAGGTGACCAGCTCGTGACACGCCGCCCGAACCTGAGAGACCGAACCGGGTGCCGCCTCGACGGAATCTAGCCACATCGTCTGGATCGAATCGATGATCGCCAGTTGCGGGCGTTCGGCATCCAGCGTGGTCAGAATGTCGCGCAGGTTGGTTTCCGCGCCAAGGATGACGGGCGCGTCCTGCAGCCCCAGCCGCAGGGCGCGCATGCGCACCTGCGCCGCAGCCTCTTCACCCGAAATATACAGGCATTTCAATCCCATATTGGCAAAACTTGCAGCCGCCTGCAGCAGCAGCGTCGACTTCCCGATGCCGGGATCACCGCCGACAAGAATCGCCGACGCGGGCACCAGACCGCCACCCAGCACCCGGTCCAGTTCATCAATGCCCGAAGACGCCCGGGGCGGCGGGTTTTCCTCGGTCGCAAGGTCGGTCAGCGGGATGGTCCGGCCCTTGGCACCCAGCGATTTCGGGCCGGTCGACAGCGGCGCTTCTTCGATGATGGTATTCCAGCCGCCGCAGGCCTCGCATTTTCCGATCCATTTGCGGTAAGCGGCGCCGCAGGCGCTGCAGGTGAAACTGGCGGAGGATTTGCTCATGCGCCCTTCCTGCCCGGAAAGGGGCGGGGCATCAAGGCTGGCCTGCGTCCGGCGCGCTGTGCCACGAGATGAGTATCGAGGCGAGGACGCAGCCGGAAAAGAGGTACAGCCCCCAGGCGGTTTCGATGGTGACCATACCGATGCCTTTGACAAGCACGATGTAGATGGCGATCAGGAAGACTTCGGCCATCGCAAGCTTGCCAAGGAAATTGAGCGCGGGCAGGGTTTTCGGGCTGAGCAGGTCGAAGTGCAGCAGCGCGAGGCCAATGGTTTTGGCATAGGGCGCAAAGATCGCAAGGAAAGTGACCAGCAGCGCAAGCGCGGCGTCCGATTCCCACAATGATTGCAGGCCGGTGACGACGGATATCTCGTCCATCCCAAAGATCGGCAGCAAAGCCGCGCGCAGCAGCGGCGCGAACCAGGCGACGGGGAAGGCGATGAGAAGGGCGAGGTTGAGGAGCCGGATCATCGCACCCCTTCAATCGGCCCATCGGCCCTCCCGTGAATGAACTGTTGCACGTAAGCGTCTGGCGTGGCATCCATTTCCGACACCGGGCCAGTCCACTGGATTACGCCGTCATGCAGCATCGCCACCCGGTCGGCAATCGCCCGGACCGAAGACATGTCGTGGGTGATGGTCATTGCGGTTGCGCCCATTTCCACCACGATCTCGCGGATCAGGTCGTTGATCACGCCCGCCATGATCGGGTCGAGACCGGTGGTGGGTTCGTCGAAAAAGATGATCTCCGGTTCCGCCGCAATGGCCCGCGCCAGCCCGACCCGTTTCTGCATCCCCCCTGACAGTTCGGCGGGGAACTGGTCGGCGGTGTCGGGTTTCAGCCCGACGCGGCGCAGCTTTTCGATGGCAATCTCGCGCGCTTGCGGTTTTGGCAGGGCCTTGACGCCGCGCATCAGGCGGAAGGCGACGTTTTCCCAGACCCGCAGGCTGTCAAACAAGGCGCCGCCCTGAAACAGCATCCCGAAGCGGGCAAGAAAGGCGTCGCGGTCGGTTGTGGTCACGTCCTCGCCGTCGAGGGTGATGCGCCCGGCGTCCGGACGGACCAAGCCGAGCACGCATTTCAGCAGTACCGATTTGCCGGTACCCGAGCCGCCAATGATCACCATCGACGATCCGGCGGGGATCGTCAGGTCCACCCCCCGCAGCACATGATTTGACCCGAAAGCCTTGGTGACATTGGACAATTCAATCATGAGGTAAAGAACAACTCGGTCAGCACATAATTGGCTGCCAGGATCAGAACCGAAGCTGACACGACCGCCGATTTGGTCGCGGCCCCCACACCCTGCGCGCCGCGCGCCGACGTCATGCCGTGGTAGCAGCCCATCAGCGCCACGATAAAGCCGAACGCAGCACCTTTCACCAGACCCGATCCGATATCCCAGGGTTCCAGAAACTCGACGGTGTTCTTCAGGTAGGTGGCGGAGTTGAAATCCAGCCGGGTGATGCCAACCAGCCAGCCGCCCATGATGCCGATGGCATCGCCGACACCGACAAGCACCGGCATCGTCAGCGTGGCCGCGAGGATGCGCGGAACAGCCAGATATTTCAGCGGGTTGGTTGACAATGTTACCAGCGCATCGATCTGTTCGGTGACCTTCATCGTGCCGATTTCGGCCGCGATGGAGCTTGCCACCCGCGCCGCAACCATCAACCCGCCAAGGACCGGCCCCAGTTCGCGGGCCATGCCGATGGCAACGATCGAAGGAACCACCGCCTCGGCATTGAAGCGCGCGCCACCGGCATAGATCTGCAAGGCCAGCGCGCCGCCGGTAAAGATCGCCGTCAGGCCGACGACAGGCAGGGAAAACCAGCCGATCTGCAGGAAGGAATGGCCAAACTCGCGCCAATAGAACGGCGGGCGCACAAGGTGCGCAAGCACGCCGCCGGTGAACAGCGCCACGCGACCGACGGCGGCGAGGCTGGCAAGCACCGGGCGGCCAAGTGCTGCCAGCGCGCCGATCATGCCGGGCGCTCCTGATACCGCCGCACGTAGCGCGGGCCAAGCCCCGTCAGGATTTCATAGCCAATCGTGCCGGCGGCATCGGCCAGTTCGTCAACCGTCTGCTGCGGCCCGAGGATGTCCAGCGTGCGCGGCACCTCGGGCAGATGGGTGATGTCGACGGTGATCAGGTCCATCGACACCCGGCCCACCAGTGGGCAAGGCGTATCGCCGTCCCACAGCAGTGCCGCGTTCGACAAGGCGCGGGGCAGCCCGTCGGCATAGCCGCCCGCGACGGTGGCGATCAGGGCCGGGGCCTCGGCCGTCCAGGTGCAGCCATAGCCGACGCTTTCGCCGGGTGCCACTTCGCGGGTCTGAATGACCGGCAAGGATAGGGTGACGACCCGGGCCGCGGTCTGGAACGGACGCCCGCCAAACAAGCCGACACCGGGGCGCGTGAGGTCGAAGTGGAACTTCGGCCCCAGGAGGATGCCCCCGGTCGCGGCCAGACTGCGCGGAATGCCGGTGCCGTCGGTCATCTCGTGGAACTGGTCCAGCTGGGCCAGATTCAGGGGATGATCCGCCTCGTCGGCACAGGCAAGGTGGCTCATCAACAGCGCTGGCCCGGCGTCGATCAGGATCGGGGCCACGGCCTGCCATTCCAGCAACTCGACCCCCAGCCGGTTCATCCCGGTGTCTAGTTGCACGCCAAAGGCATGGCGCGGCAAAGCCTCCAGATGCCGGGTGATCTGTTCCAGACTGTTCAGCATCGGCGTCAGGTCAAGATCATGGATCATCTCGGTATCGCCCGACATATGGCCCGACAGCACCGCAATCTGCGGGCCGGGGCCAAGCGTCTGCCGCAATACCGCGCCTTCTTCGGCATAAGCCACGAAAAACCGCCGTGCGCCGGCTTGCGCCAGGGTGCGTGCCACCCGGGGCAGCCCAAGGCCGTAAGCATCCGCCTTGACCACGGCGCCGGTCTGCACGCCCTCGCCCGACAGCCGGTCAAGCGCGCGCCAGTTGGCGGCAATGGCATCCAGATCAATGGTCAGGGTGGCGGTGGACATGCGGCTGTTTTGACCTAGCGGGCGACGGGGTCAAGGAAAAACATCTCTCCCAGCCGGCTCGTGACTTGCCGCGCAACTGCGGGTGCCTGCCCCTCACGGCCCCCCTCACGCGTCGGACTGCGGGCGTTTTGGGGTCAGAATCCCACGTCCGGCCCGCCGGAACCTTGCCAGGGTCTCGCCAGATTGCTGAAACGCGTAAAGCGGCCTTCAAAGCTCAGTTCGACCGTGCCGATCGGGCCATGGCGCTGCTTGCCGATGATCACCTCGGCCTTGCCATGGACACTTTCCATCAACGTCTGCCACTGTGCCATCTTTTCCAGTTCGTGATCGCCGGGCTTTTCGCGCTCGCGGTAGTATTCATCGCGGTAGACGAACATCACCACATCCGCGTCCTGCTCGATCGACCCCGATTCGCGCAGGTCGGAAAGCTGCGGCCGCTTGTCCTCACGGCTTTCGACGGCGCGGGACAACTGGCTCAGCGCGATCACCGGGATGTTCAGTTCCTTGGCAATCGCCTTCAGTCCCTGTGTAATCTCGGACACCTCCTGCACCCGGTTTTCTCTCGAGGAGCCTTTCAGCAGTTGCAGGTAATCGACGATCAGCACATCCAGCCCATGGGTGCGTTTCAACCGGCGGGCGCGGGCGGCAACCTGGCTGATCGGCAGGGCAGGGGTGTCGTCGATGTACAGCGGGCATGCCTCCAGCGCCTTGGCGGCTTCGACAAATCGGCGGAACTCCTGTTCCGTCATGTCCCCCCGGCGGATCTGTTCCGAGGGTACTTCCGACGCCTCGGACAGGATCCGCGCGGCAAGTTGTTCTGCCGACATCTCAAGACTGAAAAAGCCGACGACCCCG
>JAYSYZ010000207.1:0-8915 GCA_043727195.1 Paracoccaceae bacterium | reverse complement strand
ATCAGGAACGCCGCCTCGATCAGATCGCCGCGCGCCTGCTTGATCGCCAGTGCCGCCAGATCGGGGTCGTAAAGTGACCCTTCGGCCATCACCCGGTTTACCGCAAGGCTCAGCTGTTCACGGATTTGCGGCACCGAAAGCACGGCAATTCCCGGATCGCCACGCCGTTCCTCAGCCAGCCAGGCATGGGCATTGTCGATAGCCCTCTCGCCACCTTTGACCGCAACATACATCAGACATTCTCCGCGCGGGTGGAGCGGGGCAATGCCGCAAGCCGGTTGCCACAGGTTAAGATGCAGTCAAAGCCAAGCGGGAACAGGGCACGGTTGGCCCGGAACGCCGCCGTTTCCGGCAGGCTCAGCCAGGTCGCCGTCTCGATCCCGGGGCCGCTGAGGCAGGGCCCATGTGCGGTCAGGCGGTCCATCTCCACGATCAGGGTCGCCGAACGGTCGGGATAATCGGGCTCGCCGATGCAAAACCGGGTGACAGGCTGCAGGGCATCCCAGGTGCCGACGGCAAAATCCGCAGCCGCAGCCGCGACGACCGGCGCACCGATGTGAAACGTCAGCCAGTCGCGCACTGCCCGGCAATCGGCGCGCCCGGCAAGGTGCACCGGCGTGGTGGTGTCGGTCAGGGTCAGCAGGGCAACTCCGGCTGCGACCGACAGGGGCGCAGGCGGTGCCGCACCCTCGACCGGCAAGATCGTACCAGGCCGCGCCACCGCCTCAAGAATCGCGCGAAACGCCCGTGCCGATTGCAGCGGGGCCTCGGCAAAGCCCCCCGACAGGCTGTCCTCGCGATCGTCGCTCATTGGTCTTCACCGCGCACGAGCGTAAAGAATTCGACCTTGGTCGCAGCCGCCTTGCCAGCGCGGATTGATCGTGCGGCACAGGCCTCCGCCGCCAGCACGTCGATCACGCCGGATTTAAGCTGCGGCGCGGCCACCGTCTGCATTAACGCGTCCACGATGGCAGCCCGCGTCGCATGAACCTTGCTGCGCCCCTGAACCCAGGCATGGCCGACCTCGCCCCCCGCCAGACGCACCGAACAGCGTGTAACGGTCATCTCACCAAGATTGAAAGCGGCCCCGGTGGCGCTGATCCGGCCCTGTACCATGACGGCGCCGATTTCCGGGGCACGTAGAACCGCGTGGTCCGGCACCTCCGCCATAAGGGCTGCCAGACGCTCCGGCGCCGCCTTGGCAAGAACCGACATCCAGTTTTTCCGCTCTATAATCCCGTCATCCATCGGAAACCTCGACATCTTGCGGAAGTTGTCCATAGCACTATACAACTAGATAACTTTAGGCCCCACGTGACCCTCGCGCAATTGCAGAGTTGTGAAATTTTGATGACAGGAGGCTATCTTGGCGCGTATCACCCTCTGCTCGGCCATCGCCGAAACATTGCGCGCGGAAATTGCCGGGGGGCTGTACCGCCCCGGAGAAAAGCTGCCGACAGAGGCCGCATTGTCCGCAAGATTCGGGGTCAACCGCCACACAGTCCGCAACGCCGTGGCAACCATGGCCAAGGCCGGGCTGGTTCATTCGCGGCGCGGGGCGGGGGTGTTCGTGGCGATGCGTCCGGCAGATTATCCACTGGGCCGGCGGGTCAGGTTTCATCAAAACATCGCCGAATCCGGCCGTACGCCTTCACGTCGCCTCACCAGATTGGAAACCCGCCCCGGCACCCCGCGCGAGACGGCAGCGTTGCAACTGGATACCGGCGCCGACGTGCATGTCATCGAAGGCATCTCGCTGGCAGATGGCCAGCCACTGGCGGTGTTTCGGTCGGTGATGCCTGCGGCCCGCTTTCCCGGTCTGCTGGATCACATGGAAAAGACCGCCTCGGTGACCGCCGCGCTGGCGGCCTGCGGGGTCGCAGATTATACCCGCGTCTCGACACGCATCACCGCCAAGCTTGCCACAGCATTGCTGGCACAGACCCTCCAGGTGCCCGCGGGTGCCGCAATCCTGCGGTCAGTCGCGGTGAATGTCGATGCAGACCGGCGGATTGTCGAATATGGCACAACCTGGTTTGCAGGCGACAGGGTCACGTTGACCATGGCCCCCGACGAGCCGTGATCCTTTGAGCTTTGCTCGGCGACCTACACGCCGCAGAACGGTGGTGCCCGTTCAACCCTTGATCAGCTTGCGCCGAAGCCAGCCTGACAGCGTGTCCATCATCATCACCATCAGCACGATCAGCGTCATGTAATAGGCGACCTCCTCCCAGTCCTTCTGGGTCTGGATGGCTTGCGTCAGCAGCAGCCCGATGCCGCCGCCGACGATGGCGCCGATCACGGTCGCGCTACGGGTGTTGGATTCCAGATAATACAGCACTTGGCTCAGCAGCACCGGCGTAATCTGCGGGATCACCCCGAAACGCGCCCGCTGAACCGCATTTGCCCCGGTAGATCGGATGCCCTCCACCTGCTTGTCGTCAATGTTTTCTAGGGTTTCGGAAAACATCTTGCCGAAGGTTCCCGCATCGGTGATCACGATGGCCAGCGCCCCCGTCATCGGCCCAGGACCAAACGCGCGCGCAAGAATGATGGTCCAGATCAACCCGTCGACGCCACGGACGAAATCGAAAACCCGGCGCATCGCAAAGCGGATGACGCGCACTGGCATGAAATTCGCCGCCGCAACAAAGCCCAGCGGAAAGGCGATCAGCGCCGCCCCGGCGGTGCCGAGAAAAGCCATCAGGATCGTCTCGAAAATCGCCCAGATCACGTCGCCATGCCGCCACATCTTGTTGGTCCAGACCTCCGACAGGATGTAGCCCGCATTGCTCCGGGCGGGATCGACGCGGGCGCCCCAAAGCGCCAGCCCGGCTAGTTCGACAGGACCCTTGCCGTAGAACGGGCTGTCGAGGGTAAAGAAGAACAACTCCCACCCCGCCTGATATCTGAACGTATCCACCTTTGCGCGGGAATAGCTGAACCGCCCGGATTCGGTGGTGACCGTGACCTTGGTGTCAGAAGCGTTGATCCACGCGGGCAGCGGTCGCGGCGCGGTCAGTGCCAGCATGTTGCCATCGGGCCTGATGTCCACCGTGCCATAGCCGGGCACTACAAAGCGCGCACCGGCATCGTCATAGGTGACAATGTGGCCCTCGCCCAGGTCGATGCTGGTGACGGGTCCGGCGATGGTGACCCAGCCGGGCAGCATGCCGTCGGGATAGGTCCCCTTGTTCTCGCCCTCCACCGCGAAGACGACCTCGCCCGAGGCGTTGTCACGGCTGACATGCGTCTTGTACGACCAGAAATCCGACATCAGGATCGCCGCATTATCCATCCGCGCGCGCTGCGCGAGACCGGCAATGTCAAAGGCAAAGAAGGTGTAGGTCAGATACAGAAGGGTGGCCGCCGGGATGCCGAAGGCAAACATCTTGCGCCGCGCAAAGGTCGCGACGACCTGATCTGCCAGCGGATGCGCCGCCATCGTCGCCATTGCAACTTCGGTCATGCCAAGGCCCCCCTGACCAGACGGTTTCGGTAATGGTCGGACAGCCGGTCGATCACAAAGATCGTCAGGAACAACAGAACGAATATCGCCACCACCTGATCATACCGCCCTTGCCCCCACTGCATCGCCAGTTTCAGGTCATGCCCGATGCCACCCTCACCGACAAAGCCCAGAATGGCAGAGGCGCGGACGTTTATCTCGAACCTCAGCAGCCCGTAGCCCAGCCAGTTGGGGGCCACCTGCGGGATCACGCCAAGCCACATCCGCTGACCCCATGTCGCACCGACCGAGGCAAGGCCCTCCACCGGCTTGAGATCGGCGTTTTCGGCCACCTCCGAGAAAAGCTTGCCCAACGCCCCCCCGGTATGAAGCGCTATGGCGATGACAGCAGGCACCGGGCCGCCGCCAAGGATGTAGATCAGCACCAGGGCGATCACGATTTCCGGCACAGCGCGCAGAAGATCCATCACCCGGCGAAACGGGCCGACAAGGCGGGGCCAGCGGGCCAGGCCACGGGTGGCCAGCAACGACAGGATCATCGCGGCCCCCGCGCCAAGCAATGTCGATACTGCGGCGATGTTGATCGTCTCGATCAGCGATGGAAGGAATTCCAGCATCAGTCCCGGCAGGTTGGCCCGGTTGGTCCAGGCTTCCGAGAGGACCTCCAACGCAAAATCGTCGATCTGCGGCAGGCCGTTCCAGAAACCGCCTGCATTGCGGTGGTCCGACAGGATCCAGCCCGACGCAAAAAGACCGATGAACAATATGAACAGAA
Source organism: Paracoccaceae bacterium (assembly GCA_043727195.1). Lineage (GTDB taxonomy): Bacteria > Pseudomonadota > Alphaproteobacteria > Rhodobacterales > Rhodobacteraceae > JAUYQR01. The sequence goes on along the minus strand of JAYSYZ010000207.1, from coordinate 4,671 downwards.
TGCCGCCGTACATCCGCTTGCGGCGCACCATTTCCAGATAGGCCCCCGATGGGGTCGACGTGTCAACTCGCCTGCCCGGTTCCGGCCCAAATGCTGTATCGACCATCCCCGATCCCCCGGAAGAAACATGCCGGACCACCCTTTTGGGGCAGCCCGGCAGCACTCGGTAAAGTTACATGCCTTCCTGCATTTTGCGCGCGTCCAGGATGCCCTGATAATCCTCGTGCTTGACCGGCACAAAGTCCTTGGCGTCACCGGCAGCAACGTTGTAGGCGCAGTCCTTGTCGGTTTCCCACATCGTGTCCATCATCGCATAGACCTTGTCCTTCACGTCCTGCGGCAGGGCCTTGCGCACGACCAGCGGCCCTTCCGGGATCATCTTGGAGCGCCAGATTTCCACCAGGTTGTTCATGTCGACAAGGCCCGCGTCGGCCGCCTTGCGGAACGCGCCCGAGGTGAAGCCGTCTTCCCAGTTGCCCAATCCATCCGCCCAGGACACCCCCGCCGCGAAATCGCCGTTGGCGACACCGACAATGGTCTGCTCATGACCGCCCGACATTTTGACCTCGGAAAAATAGCTTTCCAGCGTGCCGAACTTGGCCGACAGTTCAGCCGCCGGCACCAGGTAGCCCGAGGTGGAGTTCGGGTCGGCAAAGGCAAAGGTCTTGCCCTTGGCCTCGTCCATGTTGGTGATGCCGCTGTCCTTGCGGGCAAACCCGATGGAGTAATAGCCGGTCGATCCGTCGACGTTCTGCTTGGTCAGCATCACATCGACCGCTTCGGGATCGGTCAGATAGATCTTGGCATAGGCCGAAGCCCCCAGCCAGGCATAGTCCAGCGTGCCGCCCAGAAGGCCCTGGATCACGCCGTCATAATCGGCCGGGGTGAACAGTTTGACCGGAACACCCAGTTCCTTTTCCACTGCCACGCGCAGGCATTCGGTCGAGGTCAGTCGATCCTGGGCGTTTTCGCCGCCAAGAATACCAATGTTGAATTCCGTGATCGGGTCCTGCGCGATGGCGGGCGCAGCAAGCGTGGTGGTGGCAGCCAGAAGGGCAAGCAGCTTTTTCATGGTCGTCTCCGGATTGGCGGCCAAAAGTCGGGCCGGGGTGAAGGGGGTCAGGCAAGCAGACGCGCGGCATATTCGCGGTCGGCGCCGGTATCGGCGGGCATGGCGGTCGATGTCGCAGCCTCATTAAAGCTGGCATCCGCGCCATAGATGTCGCGGGCAACGCCGGTAGACAGCTGGTCCGGTGTGCCGTCGAAAACGATCCGGCCATCGCGCATTCCGATCACACGGTCACAGTAGCGCCGTGCGGTATCCAGCGTGTGCAGATTGGCAATCACCATCCGGCCGTCCTCGACATTGATGCGCTTCAGCGTGTCCATCACGATCTGCGCGTTCATCGGATCGAGGCTGGCGATAGGCTCGTCGGCCAGAATGATCTTCGGGTCCTGCATCAGCGCGCGGGCAATGGCGACACGCTGCTGCTGGCCACCCGACAGCGCCTCGGCGCGTTTCGGGGCTTGTTCGGCGATGCCCAGCCGGTCAAGGATCGCCAGCGCCTTCAGGATATCGGCGCGCGGCCACAGGCTGAACATGGTGTTTAGCGTGGATCGCCGGTTCAGGATGCCGTGCAGGACGTTCGACGCCACATCCATCCGCGGAACCAGATTGAACTGCTGGAAAATCATTGCGCACTGGCTTTGCCAGACCCGCACTTCTGCACCTTTCAGCGCCAGGATGTTGCGCCCGTCGACGAGGATTTCGCCGCCGCTGACCTCGGTCAGCCGGTTCATCATCCGCAGCAACGTCGATTTGCCTGCGCCCGACCGCCCGATTATTCCCACAAACGCGGGCCGGTCGACAGCAAAACTGACGTGGTCAACAGCGGCCTTCTGACCAAAAAGCCGTGTCACCGCCTTGACCTGCAGCATCCGACATCCCCCAACACTCCGCCGTGTTGGGTAGCGAAGGTTTACAACAGGACGCCGACTTTTGCGTAAATCTTTGGTGACATTACCGGGCCGAACGCACCGACCTGCCACACCGCAGCCGCCCCGACTCAGGCCGTGTTCATCCCCCCGGAACCACAGGCGCGGCCCCGCGTTTCTCGAACAGCCGGATGCCAAGGTCACGCTCGGCGCAGCAGTGTCGCCACCGAACGAGGCAGGTATGAGATATTCCACGTTAGTTTTTCTGGCCCTGGGCGCCTGCTCAGCTGTCTGGCTTTACAAACAATGGGGCGATACGGCCAAGCTTGCGGCAGCAGACGGCTATGGTCCGGCTCCGGTCCTGCCCAAACCAAACCCAACCCTTGTTCCCACGGTCAATATCGCGCCGGCGATCCGCTGGCCGAGTGGGATCACCCCGTCGGCAGCATCGGGTTTCACAGTCAACGCCTATGCCCGGGGCCTTGACCATCCGCGATGGATGCATGTCTTGCCCAACGGCGACATCCTTGTCGCCGAAAGCAACGCGCCCGCCAAGCCCGACGAAAAGTTCAGCCTGCGCAATGTTGCCATGAAGGCTGTCATGCAGCGGGCCGGTGCCCGCGTCCCCAGCGCCAACCGGATCACCCTGCTGCGCGACGCCGACGGCGACGGGGTCGCCGAATTCGCCTCGACCTTTCTTGAAAATCTGAACTCACCCTTCGGCATGGCCCTGATCGGTGATGTGCTGTACGTGGCCAACACCGATGCGATCGTCGCATTCGCCTATACCGAAGGTGCGACGAAAATCACCGGCCCCGGCAGGATGATTGCCGCTTTGCCCGCAGGACCGATCAACCACCATTGGACCAAGGACATCATCGCCAGCCCTGACGGGACGAAACTCTACGCCACCGTCGGCTCCAACAGCAATGTCGGCGAGAACGGGATGGAAAACGAGGTGCGCCGCGCCGCCGTGCTGGAGGTGGATATCGCGACCGGCACCACCCGGATCTTCGCCTCCGGAATCCGCAATCCCAACGGGTTGTCCTGGCAGCCCGACAGCGGCGAACTCTGGGTCGCGGTGAATGAGCGTGACGAGATCGGCAGCGATCTGGTGCCCGACTACATGACTTCGGTGCAGGACGGCGGTTTTTACGGCTGGCCCTACAGCTATTACGGGCAGACAGTCGATGCCCGGGTCAATCCGCCGCGTCCCGATCTGGTCGAAACCGCCATCGCCCCGGACTATGCGCTTGGTGCGCATACCGGATCATTGGGCCTGGCCTTCAATGACAAGGCACTGTTCCCACCGCGTTATGCCAAGGGCGCTTTCATCGGGCAGCACGGGTCCTGGAACCGCCGACCGATTTCCGGCTACCAGGTGATCTTCGTGCCTTTTAAAGACGGAATGCCTTCCGGGCCGCCGGAACCCATTCTGACAGGCTTTGTCGATGCCGAGCAACAGGCGATGGGGCGTCCCGTGGGTGTGGCATTCCACACCAGCGGGGCGCTGCTGGTTGCCGACGATGTGGGCGACGTCATCTGGCGGGTTGTTCCCGCCCCCGGGGCCACACCCTGAATGCCCGGTGCAGGCAGACCGTCTTCCGTCGCGCAGCCCCTGAAACGCGACGGTCACGCGACACCGCGTTTAGGCGAAAGGCGGTGCTGCAGAAAGAACCGCAGCATTTCGCGTGATGCGTCGGGCCCGGCAGGATCGGTGAAACTGCCCGCCGGGTCCCCGCCCGACCACGCATGGCCCGCCCCCTCGATCACCCAATGTTCGCAATAGGATTTGCGGTTGTCGCCACGATGCGCGGTTTTGACATAACGATGGCCGCCTGCCCGCTTTCCCGGCTTGTCAACCGCCGAAAGTGCCGGAAAAGCTGCTACAGACTGCGCCGCGACGGCGCGTCCGTTCCGTGGATTGACCACATCGTCGGCGTCGCCGTGAAAAATGATCGTCGGCACCGCAATATCCAGGCGGCTGCCCAAAGACCCGGTGCGCATCACGATCAGCGCAGACACCGGATCTTGCGCCGCGCCGACTGGCAGGCCGGAATGTACGCCGGTCGCCGCAAAGATATCGGGGTAGGCCGCAGCGATGATCGCCGCCGCAGCACCCCCCGCCGACAGCCCCGCGATATACACGCGCTCAGGATCGGCCGGGTGATCGCGCAGGATCTGTTGCACGATCCCGGCAATCAGCGCCGGTTCGCCCCGGTCGCGCCCCTGATCGGACGGGCGGAACCAGTTCCAGCATTTGTTGCGGTTCGCCCCGGCAGGCTGCGCCGGAAAGGCCACCAGAACCCCGCGTTCGTCGGCCAGCCGGTTCATCCCCGTGCCGACGGCAAAGTCATCGGGCGTCTGAGTGCAGCCGTGCAGCATGATCACCAGCGGCATCGCGGTCGCGCCGGGCGCCGCCTGCGCGGGCAGGTACAGCTTGTAACTGCGCTTGCCATGCTCGCTGGCGAACTGCGCTGTCACGAACCGTGCTCCGCGGGGCGGCTTCGCCTTGACGCGCGGCAATTTTGGATGCTTCGGCATCCCACCGGCACTGATCCGACGCAGGGTTTCTCCCAGTGGCGCACGCCGCGCCGACGCGGCTTTCGATTTTACAGTCCGCTTCGGCTTGGCAACGGTCAGGGCTTTTGTTGCGGCCGATTGCACCTTCCACGCCGCCGCTGCCAGCTTGGCTGGCCGCGTCAGCTTCAACGCCTTGCTCATCACCCGCCGCAG
>JAYSYZ010000206.1:0-26380 GCA_043727195.1 Paracoccaceae bacterium | reverse complement strand
GCAGGTCAAACACTTCGCCAGCTTTCTCCTTGCCGATCGCGTGTGTCAGTGCGGCCCCTTCGATGAACTTCGGACGTTCTTTTGCCATTTCTTCGGCGATCTTCTTGCCCATTGCGCGGCGCAACAGATCGGCCCCGCCCAGTGAATAGCCCGCCATGACCTGCGCAATCTGCATCACCTGTTCCTGATAGACGATGATGCCCTGCGTCTCGCGCAGGATATGGTCGATGGTGGGGTGGATCGACACAAGGTCGCGCAGGCCGTTCTTCACTTCGCAATAGGCGGGGATGTTCTCCATCGGGCCGGGGCGGTAGAGGGCAACGAGGGCAACGATATCCTCGATACAGGTCGGTTTCATGCGCCGGAGCGCATCCATCATCCCCGAACTTTCCACCTGAAAGACGGCCACAGTCCGCGCGCTGGCATAGAGGTCATAAGACGGCTTATCGTCCAGCGGGATCAGGTTGATGTCGAAACCGATGCCACGCAGCGCCAGCAAATCCATGGCATTCTGAATCACGGTGAGGGTTTTCAGCCCCAGAAAGTCAAACTTCACCAACCCTGCTGCTTCGACCCATTTCATGTTGAACTGGGTGGCCGGCATATCTGAGCGCGGATCCTGGTACAGCGGCACCAGTTCATCCAGCGGGCGGTCACCAATCACCACGCCTGCCGCATGTGTGGACGCGTTACGCAGCAAGCCCTCAATTTCCTTCGCATAGTTCAGCAGGCGCTTGACCACCTCTTCCTTCGCCGCCTCACGCAGGCGGGGCTCATCCGCCAGCGCCTTGGTGATGGACACCGGCTTGACGCCTTCAACCGGGATCATCTTTGACAGCCGGTCCACCTGACCGTAGGACATCTGCAGCACGCGGCCCACATCGCGCACGGCGGCTTTCGACAAAAGCGCGCCGAAGGTGATGATCTGGCCCACCTTGTCGCGGCCATACCTTTCCTGCACGTAGCGGATGACCTCTTCCCGCCGGTCCATGCAGAAGTCGATGTCGAAATCCGGCATGCTGACACGTTCAGGGTTGAGAAACCGTTCGAACAGCAGCGCATAGCGTAACGGATCAAGATCGGTGATGGTCAGGGCAAACGCGACCAGGGACCCCGCCCCCGACCCGCGGCCCGGCCCCACTGGAATGCCCTGATCCTTGGCCCATTTGATGAAATCGGCCACGATCAGGAAATAGCCCGGAAAACCCATTTTTTCGATGACGTTGAGTTCGAAATTCAGCCTGGCCTGGTATTCTTCTGCCGTGGCGGAATGCGCGATGACCTTCAGACGGGCCTGCAGGCCTTCGTTCGCCTGACGACGCAGTTCGTTCACCTCGTCATCAGCGAATTTGGGCAGGATCGGCGCGCGCTTCTTTGCGGCAAAAGCGCAGCGTCTGGCAATCTCGACGGTCGTTTCAAGCGCCTCGGGCAGATCGGCAAACAGCGTGCACATTTCCGCTTCGGACTTGAAATAATGCTGCGGGGTCAGGCGGCGGCGGGGCTGTTGCTGATCGACATAGGCCCCTTCGGCGATGCAGATCAGCGCGTCATGCGCCTCGTACATTGCGGATGTGGGGAAGTAGACGTCGTTGGTGGCAACCAGCGGCAGGTTGAATTCGTAGGCGAGGTCGACTGACCCCTTTTCAGCGATCGCCTCGGCCTCGGGCAGGTGCCCACCGGGGCCGGGATGACGCTGCAGTTCGACATAAAGCCGGTCCGGGTAGATGGCCGCGAGACGCGCCAGCAGCGCGCGTGCCTTGGGGCCCTGCCCGGCAGAGAGCAACCGCCCCAAGGGCCCGTCCGGCCCGCCGGTCAGGCAGATCAGGCCGTCAGAGTGGGCAGCCAGTTCATCGACCGTCACCTGCGGCAGGTTACCCGCCCCCGCCATCGATCCGTCGATGTAAAGCCGGGTGTTGAGCTTCATCAGGTTCTGATATCCCGTTTCATCCTGCGCCAGCAGCACCAGCGGGGCGGCTGTGCGGGGCCGTTCGCCAGGCTGAGCGGGATCATACGCGAGCGCTACCTGACAACCGATGATCGGCTGGACGCCCGCAGCGATGGCGGTCACCGAAAACTCCAACGCCGCGAACATGTTGTTGGTGTCGGTCACCGCGACGGCGGGCATCTGGGCCTTCTGGCACAGATCGACAAGTTTCTTGACCGGAACCGCGCCTTCGAGAAGCGAGTGTTCGGTATGGACGCGGAGATGGATGAATCGGACGGCACCGGACATGCCGGAACCCTATCCGATCTGTCGGGTGCCGCAACCCGTGGTCAGAGGCGGATCGCTGTTTGCCGCCCGAACCAAAGGACCGCGAAGCCCCCGGCAGAAACAGCGAGCGCCACCGTGGCGAGGGTCTCAACATCCTGCCAGTCGGGTTTCACCACCATGAGGAACACGATGGCAAATTGAAGGATGTAATCAAACCGGACCCAGCGCAGAAGATCCAGGGCCTGGGTCCGCGCCGCATCGGGCCCGGTGTCGCGGGCGGTGACCAGAATGCGCCCGGCGGTCGGGCCCAGTTTCAGAGCACCCAGGGCGGCGGTCACCACAATACCGCCAAAGCCGATCAACACCCAGGCAGGCCAGCCAAACCCGCCGAGGGAGACTACAGCGAGGCCGGTCAGCAGTGTTACGATGCTTGCTGGCATGAACAAGTGCTGGCCAAGAAAGGCGACCTGAGCGACGACCGCGATGAGCCGTGCCGGATCAGCCTTTTCGGTGTTGGCACTGGCCAGAACAAGAAAGGCGATACCGCCACCCAGCCAGACAATGGCCGCGACAATATGCAGGAATTTGACAATGAGATAAGCGTCCATGGCCGGGCTCCAAATTCGGGTCTCTGTGAATGGTCGCCTTGTGACTTCGCCGGCCACTTGCCGCAAGGTCAGGATTTCCGACCTCCCTGCGGGCCGTGACTGCCCCTTCTTTCGGCAAAAAGACGAAACTGCTACCCAGAAACCAAAGAAGGTAACGGTTGCCATGTGGCATCCGGCGGCGCTTCATGTTTTGAAGGAAGAATGGGTCTAAACCCATGAGGAGCATGACCGCTTTACGCCGCATCGGGCGAGCATGCAGATCACCTCGATCGGGGAGAAGGCGGCGGGTTGTAAGATGTCTGAGGTTGCGTTTCTGTTGAACGGAACGCCGGTTTGCATCGTGGGAGAACCCCCGACGCGGACGCTGCTGGATTGGTTGCGTGAAACGCGCGGGCTGACCGGCACCAAGGAAGGGTGCAACGAGGGTGATTGCGGCGCCTGCACAGTGATGGTCACCGATGCGGATGGGGCAAGGGCAATGAACGCCTGCATCCTGTTCCTGCCGCAACTGCAAGGAAAAGCCGTCCGCACGGTCGAAGGCATCGCCGGGCCTGCCGGGCAGTTGCATCCGGTGCAACAGGCGATGATCACGCATCACGGGTCGCAGTGCGGGTTTTGTACGCCGGGGTTCGTGGTGTCGATGGCGGTCGGCCATGCGCAGGGGCGGCGGGACCATGATGATGTGCTGGCAGGCAACCTGTGCCGCTGCACCGGATATGCGCCAATCATCCGCGCGGCAGAGGCGGCGGCCAGCGAACCGGTTCCCGTCTGGATGGATGATACCGCCGGGCTTGATCAGCTTCAGATTTCGCGGACGAATCTTCCACGGCTTTCGCCATCGGTTCAACAAGCCGGTGACCTGCAAAAAGCGCACCGAAGCTCAAACGTTTTTCATCCGCGCGACAGTGACGAGCTGGCGGACTGGTATTTGGCCAACCCGGACGCCACGCTGATCGCAGGGGCCACCGATGTGGGGCTGTGGGTCACCAAACAGTTGCGGCACCTTCCGCAGGTCGCGTTTCTGTCGGGGGTTCGTGACCTGGAGCAGATCGAACAACAGGGCGGGCAGGTGCATATCGGGGCCGGTGTCACAATCACTGCGCTTCACCAAGCGATGCACGAAATGCATCCGTCCTTTGCAGAACTGCTGCGCCGCTATGCATCCGTACAGGTGCGCAATGCCGCGACGATCGGGGGCAACATCGCCAACGGCTCGCCCATCGGCGACGGTCCGCCGGCGTTGATCGCCCTCGGAGCCACCTTGCACCTGCGGCGCGGCGACGAGATGCGGTCGATGCCGCTGGAGAACTTCTTTCTGGAATATCGCAAGCAGGACCGTCGGCCGGGAGAGTTCGTGGCGGGGGTATCGATCCCGACGTCGGCCCCCGATCTGCGCTGCTACAAGCTGTCGAAACGGTTCGATCAGGATATCTCGGCTGTCTGCGGCTGTTTCAATGTGACAGTGGTGGATGGCGTCGTAAGTGGGGCACGCATCGGGTTCGGCGGGATGGCGGGCGTTCCGAAACGGGCGGCCAAGGCTGAGGCGGCGCTGTTGGGCCAGCCATGGACCATGGTCACCGCAATGGCTGCCGCTGCGGCGATGGCGCGGGATTTCACACCACTTTCCGACATGCGGGCCAGTGCGGACTATCGGCTGCAGACCGCGCATAACCTGATGATCCGGTACTTTCACGACCGTGCCGGGGTGCCTGTTTCGGTGCTGGAGGTAGGCACATGAGCATGGGCAAGCCACTGCCGCATGACGCAGCCCCGCTGCATGTGACGGGGCAGGCGCGGTACGTGGATGACATCCCGCTGCCCGGCAACGCGCTGCATCTGGCGTTCGGGCTGTCCGGCCTTGCGCATGGCGAGATTGTGGAAATTGATCTGGCGGCAGTGCGTGCCGCCCCGGGCGTGGTCGCCGTTTACAGCGCCGAAGATTTTGACCCAATGCCGGATTGCAGCCCTTCGGCGCAGGACGAGCCTTTGCTGGCGGTGGGGCGGGTACATTACGTGGGTCAGCCGGTGTTTCTGGTCGTGGCGGACAGCCATCTTGCGGCGCGCAAGGCGGCGGCGCTGGGGCGGGTTACCTGCCGGGAGTTGCCCGCGATCCTGACCGTGGATCAGGCGCTGGAAGCAGGAAGCCGGTTCGAACAGGGGCCGGTCATCTGGACCAAGGGCGATGCGGCGTTGGCGATTGCAGGGGCTGCGCATCTGGTGGAAGGCAGCTTTGAGGTAGGTGGGCAGGAGCATTTCTATCTGGAGGGTCAGGTCGCGGCGGCCCTGCCGCAGGAGGGCGGGGATATGGTGATCCATTCCTCGACCCAGCATCCGACGGAAGTGCAGCACAAGGTTGCCCATGCGCTGCACCTGCCGATGAATGCGGTGCGGGTCGAGGTACGCCGGATGGGTGGTGGGTTTGGTGGCAAGGAAAGTCAGGGGAATGCGCTGGCGGTTGCCTGCGCGGTGGCGGCGCGCGCAATAGGACGCCCCTGCCGGATGCGGTATGACCGCGACGACGACATGATGATCACCGGCAAGCGGCACGATCTGCGGATCCTGTACCGCGCGGGGGTGGATGCCGAGGGGCGGGTGCTGGGGATCGAATTCACGCATCTGGTGCGCTGCGGCTGGTCACAGGACCTTAGCCTGCCGGTGGCCGACCGGGCGATGCTGCATGCCGACAACTGCTATCATCTGCCAAATATCCGGATTGAAAGCCATCGTTTGAAGACCAACACCCAGAGCGCCACGGCGTTTCGCGGCTTTGGCGGGCCACAGGGGATGGTCGGGATCGAACGGGTGATGGACCATGTGGCCTTTGCCGTGGGCCGCGATCCGCTGACGGTGCGCAAGATCAACTTCTACCGCGCGAACGGCGAGGCAGGAGCCTCCGGCGGGGGTATCCTCGAACAGAAAAAGCCGCAGACGACGCCTTACAACATGCCGGTTGAGGATTTCATCGGGCATGAGTTGGTGGAGGAACTGGAGCGGACCAGCGATTTCGCGCTGCGCAAGGCGGCAATCGCGGCATGGAATGAGCATAGCCCGGTCTTGAAGCGGGGGATCGCGCTGACGCCGGTGAAATTCGGGATATCCTTCACGCTGACCTGGCTGAACCAGGCGGGGGCCTTGGTGCATGTCTATCAGGATGGGTCGATCCATCTGAATCATGGCGGGACCGAGATGGGACAAGGCTTGTTCCAGAAGGTGGCGCAGGTGACGGCCGGCGTGTTCGGGGTGGATGCCAGCCTAGTCAAGATCACGGCGACGGATACAGGAAAGGTGCCGAATACATCCGCCACGGCCGCGAGTTCGGGCGCCGATCTGAACGGCATGGCGGCGCGGGCCGCGGCGGAGACCATCCGCGGGCGGCTGGCGGAGTTCATCGCCGAAAAGCATCAGGTCAAGGCCGCCTCGGTGAGGTTCATCGACGGCGACGTGCGGGTGGCGGGCGAAGTTTACGGGTTTGCGCAGGTTGTGGGCTGGGCCTATCAGGCGCGGGTGTCGCTATCCTCTACCGGCTTTTACGCCACGCCCAAGATCGTCTGGGACAGAATACGCGGTACCGGGCGGCCGTTCTTTTACTTTGCCTACGGGGCGGCGGTAACCGAGGTGGTGATCGACCGGCTGAGCGGCGAGAACCGCATCCTGCGGGCGGATTTGCTGCATGATACCGGCACCAGCCTGAACCCCGCTTTGGATATCGGGCAGATCGAGGGCGCCTATGTGCAGGGCGCAGGCTGGCTTACGACGGAGGAGTTGGTCTGGGATGGCAAGGGTCGGCTGGCGACGCACGCGCCGTCGACCTACAAGATTCCGGCCTGTTCGGACCGGCCCGCGGTGTTCAATGTGGCGCTGTGGGGCAAGCCAAATCGCGAAGACTCGGTGGGCAAATCGAAAGCCGTGGGTGAGCCGCCGTTGATGCTGGGAATATCGGTGCTGATGGCGCTGAGTGATGCCGTGGCGGCGTGTGGCGATGGTTCGCGCTACGTGGCGCTGGATGCACCGGCAACGGCAGAGCGGGTTCTGATGGCGGTGCGGAGGGTTGAAGGTGTTTGACCTTGCATCCCTTGGACAAGCGATTGCGGCGCAGGGGCCTGTTGCCCGCGTGGTGATTGCGGCGCATGACGGCTCCTCTCCTCGTGAGGTAGGGGCCGCCATGCTGGTGTGGCACGGTGGACAATGCGGCAGCATCGGCGGCGGCGCGCTGGAATGGGAAGCGACGCTTCGGGCGCGGGAAATGCTGGCTTTGGGAGGCAGCCGTCTGGACCGCGAGGCGCTGGGGCCGAAGCTGGGCCAGTGTTGCGGCGGCGCGGTGACGGTGCTGACAGAGGTTTACCACACAGTGCCTGCACCTGACGCCGGGGTGATCGCACGCAGCGTCGGCGGGGGCGACATGCCATTGGGGGTGAAGCGACTGCTGACAGCGGCGCGGGGCAAGGGTGCGATACCTGCATCGCAGATGGTGCAGGGGTGGTTCGTGGAACCCGTCGCACGGGCAGAACGACAGGTCTGGATTTGGGGGGCCGGGCATGTGGGCCGCGCGCTGGTGGCAGTGCTGGCACCCTTGCCGGGGGTGGCAATCACCTGGATCGACGTGGCGGCGGACAGGTTTCCGTCCGCGATACCGCCGGGTGTGACCGTGCTGCCTGCGGTGAACCCCGAGGCGGCGGTGGCATTGGCCCCGCAGAACGCAGAGCATCTGATCCTTACCTATTCGCACGCGCTGGACCTTGCCCTGTGTCACAGGCTGCTGGGCCATGGCTTTGCGTCGCTCGGCCTGATCGGATCGGCCACCAAATGGGCGCGGTTTCGGTCGCGGCTGACGGCACTTGGTCATGCACCTGCCGAAATCCAGCGCATCCAGTGTCCGATTGGTAACCAGGCCTTAGGGAAACATCCGCAAGCTATAGCCATCGGTGTGGCGGCATCCTTTCTGCAACCCGCAACAGCAGCCGCACGGCAGGAGAGCATCGAATGAAGGGCAAGCTTTTGTTGAGCCTGCAGGGCGTGACCAAGGCTTATCCCGGCGTGGTCGCCAACAGCGACGTGTCATTCGAAATCGCCGAGGGCGAGGTGCATGCCCTGTTGGGCGAGAATGGTGCGGGGAAATCGACGCTGGTCAAGATGGTCTATGGGCTGGTGCAACCCGATGCCGGGCGCATGACGCTGCGCGGGCAACCCTATGCCCCAGCCAAGCCAGGCCAGGCGCGAAAACTGGGCGTGGCAATGGTGTTTCAGCACTTTTCCCTTTTCGAGGCCTTGAACGTTGCGGAAAACGTCGCCCTCGGCATGGAAAACCCACCGCCGATGCGGGCATTGGCGGGACGTATCCGTGCCGTCAGTACCGAGTACGGGCTGCCTCTGGACCCCGACCGCATGGTCGGCGATCTGTCGGCGGGCGAGCGGCAAAGGGTGGAGATCATCCGCTGCCTGTTGCAGGATCCCAAGCTTTTGATCATGGACGAGCCGACCTCGGTGTTGACCCCGCAGGAGGTGGACATCCTGTTCGAAACATTGCGGCAGCTGGCGTCGAAGGGGACCGCGATCCTGTATATCAGCCACAAGCTGGAAGAGATTCGCGTACTGTGCGACAAGGCCACGATCCTGCGGCGCGGCAAGGTGGTGGCGACGTGCACGCCGCGCGACAAGACGGCGCGGGAGATGGCGGAAATGATGGTCGGCGCGGTGTTGACGCCCCCTGCCCGCAGCGCCAAGGCCAAGGCCAAGGGCGACGTGGCGTTGCAGGTGATGGGGTTGTCGGTCGCCTCACCCATCCCGTTTGGCACGTCGCTGAAGAACATCAGTTTCACAGTTCGAAAGGGCGAAATTCTCGGCATCGCGGGGGTGGCGGGCAACGGGCAGGATGAATTGCTGCTGGCCCTGTCCGGGGAGCTGAAATCCGCAGCCACAGCGGTGAAGATTGCCGGAGCGGCGACAGGCGACAAGGGGCCGAATGATCGCCGCCGGGCGGGGCTGGTCGCGGCCCCCGAGGAACGGATCGGCCACGCTGCGGCGCCGGACATGAACCTTGTTGAAAACGCGCTTCTGTCCGGCATGGTGCGCATGGGGCTGACGAAACGCGGCTTCATCGACTGGGCCGGGGCAACCGCGTTTGCCGCCGGCATCGTCAAGGAATTTGATGTGCGCACGCCAGGTACCCATGTGGCAGCGCGGGCGCTGTCGGGCGGCAATCTGCAAAAATTCGTGGTCGGACGTGAACTTAGCCAGACACCATTGGTTATCGTGATCAACCAGCCGACCTGGGGGGTGGATGCGGCGGCGGCGGCGGCAATCCGGCAGGCGATCCTGAACCGGGCCTCGGATGGGGCGGCTGTGGTGGTGATCAGCCAGGATCTGGATGAGCTGCTGGAGATTGCCGATGATTTCGCCGCGTTGAATGGCGGCAGGCTGACACCGACCCGGCCTGTGCAGGGGCTGACCATCGACCAGATCGGCCTGATGATGGGTGGCGCGCATGGCATGGAGGTGGCACATCATGCTGACGCTTGAGAAACGCCCCTCACCCTCGCCATTCTGGAACAACGCCTCACCATTTCTGGCAGTAGCGCTGACCATGATCGCCGGTGGGCTGATGTTCGCGCTTTTGGACAAAAACCCGGTAGAGGCGATCCGGACGATTTTTTGGGATCCGCTATTCGGAGAATTCGCATTCTACTTTCGGGGCCAGCTTTTGGTAAAGGCGGGGCCGCTGATTCTCATTGCGCTGGGGTTGAGCCTGGGGTTCCGCGCGGGCATCTGGAACATCGGGGCCGAGGGCCAGTATATTATCGGCGCAATTTTCGGCGCGGCGGTCGGACTGGCGGTCTTTCCGACCGAGAACCGGCTGATCTATCCGGTGATGGTGATCGCGGGCGCATTTGGCGGCTGGGCCTGGGCGATGATCCCGGCGATCCTGAAAACCCGGTTCAACACCAATGAAATTCTAGTGTCGTTGCTGCTGGTCTATGTGGCGCAGACCATCCTGGCCAAGGCCTCTACGGGATTTCTGCGCAATCCCGAAGGCGCTGGTTTTCCAGGAAGCCGCAACTTCTCCGGCTATCCGGCGGCGTCGAACCCGGAACTGATTGCAGGCACCGGGATGCATTGGGGGGTGGTTGCAGCCTTCATCGCGGTGATCTTCAGCTATATCCTGCTGCACCGCCATATTCTGGGGTTCCAGATCAGGCTGGCGGGGCAGGCGCCCAGGGCGGCGCGGTTCGCCGGGGTCAACCCGAACCGGCTGGTGATTCTGTGCATGGGTGTCTCGGGCGCGCTGGCCGGAATGGCCGGCTTGTTCGAGGTGACCGGCCCCTCGGGCCAGATCAGCATCGATTTCAACGTGGGCTATGGGTTCACCGCGATCATCGTGGCATTTCTGGGCCGGCTGAACCCGGTGGGAATTCTTTTTGCCGGGCTGTTGATGGCGCTGACCTATATTGGCGGCGACATGGCCTCGACCAACCTGCAACTGCCATCGGCAGCCATTCAGGCGTTTCAGGGGATGCTGTTGTTCTTTCTTCTGGCCGCAGATGTCCTGACGAACTTCCGCATACGGATCGGCAAGAGGGAGGTCGTTTGATGTTCGGTGATATCAGCCTAAGCCTGCTGTTGGCCTCGCTGATGGTAAATTCGGTCCCGATCATGCTGGCCGCGACGGGAGAGTTGGTGACAGAAAAGTCGGGCGTTCTGAACCTTGGGGTCGAGGGGATGATGATCATGGGTGCGATCTGCGGTTTCGTCACGGCGGTGGCGACGGGAAATCCGTATCTGGGGTTTCTGGGCGGGGCGGCGGGCGGGGCGGCATTGTCGGTGATCTTTGCGCTGCTGACGCAGGTGCTGCAGACCAATCAGGTGGCCACGGGCCTTGCGCTGACGCTGTTCGGCCTTGGCCTGTCGTCGCTGATCGGGCAGGGCTACGTCGGGATCAAACCGCCCGCAACGGGCGAAGTTCCCTTTGGGCCGCTGGCCGATATCCCGTTTCTCGGAACCGTTGTGTTTGGCCATGACTGGATGGTTTACGTGTCGATCCTGCTGGTGGCCGCCACCTGGTGGGTGCTGAAATACAGACGTGCCGGGTTGATCCTGCGGGCGGTCGGCGAAAACCACGATGCGGCCCATGCCCTGGGCTACGGGGTCACCCGCATCCGGGTGCTTGCGATCCTGTTCGGCGGCGCGCTGGCAGGGCTGGGCGGGGCCTATGTCAGCCTGGTCCGGGTGCCGCAGTGGACCGACGGGATCACGGCAGGCGCTGGATGGATCGCGCTGGCCATCGTGGTGTTTGCATCGTGGAAACCATGGCGTGTATTGATCGGCGCTTATCTTTTCGGCGGCATTACCGTATTGCAGCTCAATCTCCAGGCAGCGGGATCAGCTATTCCGGTGGAATACTTGTCGATGGCCCCGTATCTGATAACCATCCTCGTGCTGGTCATCATGTCCTCTGGCCGGGGCAAAGCATCATTGAACGCGCCTGCCGCCCTTGGCCATAACTTCCACGCCTCGCGTTGAGGCCTAACACGCCGGGGGCATAAAGCCTCCGCACAATGGGGAGACTACCAGAATGAAACGCAGAACACTGCTTGCCACAGCCGCCCTCGGCCTGTCGCTTGCCTTCGGCAGCACGGCCATGGCGCAAGACAAGACCAAGGCTTGCTTCGTCTATGTTGGCCCGATCGGCGATGGCGGCTGGACATATCAGCACCACCAAGGTGCGCTGGCGGTGCAGGAAGCTTATGGCGACAAGGTCGAGGTCGTCTGGCAGGAAAACGTGCCCGAAGGTGCCGATGCCGAGCGGGTGCTGACGCAGATGGCACTGACGGGCTGCAACATCATCTTCACCACCTCCTTCGGATATATGGATGCGACCAACGCCGTCGCCGCCAAGTTCCCGGATGTGAAATTTGAACACGCCACGGGTTACAAGCGCGACCAGCCGAACGTGTCCACCTACAATGCCCGCTTCTACGAGGGGCGCGCGGTACAGGGACATATCGCGGGCAAGATGACCAAGTCGAACAAGATCGGCTACATCGCGTCGTTCCCGATCCCTGAAGTGATCATGGGGATCAACAGTTACTATCTGCACGCTAAGAAGGCGAACCCGGCGGTGGAACTTACGGTGGTGTGGGCCTTCACCTGGTTCGACCCCGCGAAAGAGGCCGATGCCGCCAAGGCGATGATCGAACAGGGCGTCGATGTGATCGCGTCGCATACCGATTCCACCGCGCCCCTAGCAGAGGCTGCCAAGACGCCGGGCGTGATCGGCTTTGGTCAGGCATCCGACATGGCGGAATACAAGGATGGCCCGCGAGTGTCGTCGATCATCGACAACTGGGCACCTTACTATGTCAAGCGGGTCGGCGCGCTGATGGATGGAAGCTATGCGCAGGCGGATGCTTGGGAAGGCATCGCCGGTGGTGAAGTTCAGATCGGCGAGATCACGGCGGCTGTTCCCGCCGAAGTAAAGGCCGAGGCGGAAGCGATGCGCGATGCCATCGCGGCGGGCACCTATCACCCGTTCACTGGCCCGATCAAAAAGCAGGACGGCTCTGACTGGCTGGCCGAGGGGGCAGTAGCGCCGGATGGCGATCTGCTCGGCATGGCCTTCTATGTCGAAGGCATTACCGGAGATATCCCAAAGTAGGTTGATCACGTGACCAGCAGGCCCGCCAACCCGGCGGGCCTGCGCAGGTATCGTCTGCAGGCGGAAGGGTATTTACGCCCAAAAGGCGACGTGCCGCGTCGCCGCCGGGCAGGCATCAGACGCGAGGCCATGACAGCGTCAATCGCATGGATGCAGATTTCCTGATCATCGGTGGCGGCATCGCCGGCATCTCGGCGGCAGCACGGCTATCGACGCTCGGTGCGGTGGTGGTGCTCGAGGCGGAAGACGCTCTCGCGCATCACGCTTCCGGCCGGTCTGCGGCGCTTTTTGAACCGCGCTACGGCGCACCCGCGGTGGTTGGCCTGTCGATGGCGTCGGCAGAATACTTTTACGCGGCGCCGGGCGTGCTGACACCGCGTGGTCTGATGCTGATCGCCAAGGCCGATGCGCGGGACGCGTTCGAGCGGGATTTTGCCGCGATGGAGTTCACCCGCCTTTCGGTGACCGAGGCGCGGACCATCGTGCCGATCCTGAACCACTTGAAGGTCGCCGATGCCGGCTATGCCGACCATGCGCAAGACATCGACACCGACCTGCTGATCCAGGGCTTTGCGCGCGAAGCCAAGGGTAACGGCGCGCGTATCGTGACACGCGCTCGCGTAGCCGGCATCTGCAAGGACGGCACGGGCTGGCGGGTCGACACTGCACTGCAGGCATTTTCCGCCCGGATCATCGTCAACGCCGCCGGTGCCTGGGTGGACCAGATCGCCGCGATGGCCGGCATCCGCCCACTTGGTTTCACACCCCTGCGTCGGTCGATGGCGCGGATTCCGGCACCCGGCGGCCATGATGTCAGCCGCTGGCCCATGCTGTTTGGCCCCGGTGAGGATTGGTATGCCAAGCCCGATGCCGGTGCCCTTATCGTTTCGCCCGCCGAAGAAGACCTGACCGAGCCGCATGACGCCTGGGCCGATGACATGGTGCTGGCCGAAGGTCTGGCGCGCTATGAAGAGATGGTCACCGAACCGGTGACCCGCCTCATTTCCAGCTGGGCGGGCCTCAGGACATTCTCGCCCGACCGGGTGCTGGTGATCGGGGCCGACCCAGGCGATCCGACGTTCTTCTGGCTGGCCGGGCAAGGCGGCTATGGGTTCCAGTCCTGCCCCGCTGCCAGCCAGCTTGCCGCTGATCTGATTGCCGGACGAAGGCCGGTGATCGACCAAAACCTTGTCGACGCGTTGTCACCCAATCGTTTCCGCTGATGCCCCGGCAAGCCGTCGCGCAGCGCCATGTGCGGGGATGACAGGCCGCGCAGTTTCAGACAACATCCGGGCATGACAAGACATGCCCTGTTCCTTGCCCTTGCCCTGACGCTGATTGGCTGTGGTGGCAGCCCCCGTGACCGGACCGCCCCGCCGACCGCCAATGTGACGGTGACCTCGTCGAATTTCACCGACGATGACCCGACCGACTGGCCGGGACGTGCACCGGCGCAATACCCTGTCCATGGCATCGACCTGTCACGCTTTCAGACTGCAGTGGATTGGCGCAAGGCGCGGGCGAACGGCGTAAATTTCGCTTTCATCAAGGCGACCGAGGGGGGCGATCTGGTCGACCCGATGTTCGCGTCGCATTGGCGTGCCGCCGCCGCCGCCGGGGTCAGGCGCGGAGCTTATCACTTCTTCTACCACTGCGGCCCAGCGGCCGAACAGGCGCGCTGGTTCATCAAGCACGTCCCCCGGACCGCGGGTGCCCTGCCCCCGGTTCTGGACATGGAATGGACACCGACATCCCCCACCTGCACCATTCGCCGCGATGGCGAAACAATCCGCAGCGAGGCGCGCATTTTCCTCGACCTTATCGAAAGCCACTACGGCCAGCGCCCGATGATCTACACTACGGTGGATTTCTTTGAAGACACCGAACTTTGGCGACTGACCGGGGTGGAGTTCTGGCTGCGCTCTGTCGCGGCGCATCCCGGAGACCTGTACAAAGGCCAAAATTGGAGCTTCTGGCAATACACCTCCACCGGCGAGGTGCCGGGCATTGCGGGCAAGGTCGACATCAACGTGTTCGCGGGCTCGAAGGCGTCGTGGGACGAATGGATAACGGCAAGGGCGCTCTAGCGCCGACCGCGTCTACGCCAGCGGCTAGCCAAGCGTTTCACACAACGGCGTGACCGGATCACCAGAGCAGAGATCGGCCCCCGCAACGGCGGCATGTCCACCGCAAGCAGCAAAAGCCCCAAAGGCAGCATCCAGATCCCAAGAAACGGCAGAAAAGACAGAAAGCCGCCCGCAATGAAAATCAGCGCCAGCGGCAGGCGGACAGGCCGCCAGCCGTCACGCCGCAGCGCAGCCAGCGGCCCGCGCAACGCTGGCACGATGCGCGACAGTGCTTCGAACTGCCGCTGAAAGCGTCGTTCCGTCCGTGACATTCCGATCCATCCCGTGATGTGACGAAGATGGGGGCCGCCCGCGACTGCTTCAAGTCAGGTCGCCTGTCAGCCATCCATGCGGATGCGCGCATTCGCCGGGTCAAACGGGCTGTCTTCAACAACCACTGCATCCCATTCCTGCAGCAGCATCTTGACCTTCAGCCTAGTGCCGACTTCGGCCAGATCAGGGCGGAGATAGCCCATGCCGATCTGCTTGCCAAAGGCCACGGAATACCCGCCAGAGGTCAGGCGGCCGACCTTTTCGCCGTTCAGCAAGAGCGCCTCTTTGCCCCATGGGTCTGTATCATCCGGCCCATCGATCAGAAGTGTGCAGCATTTCGACCGGATGCCGGTGGCCAGCATCGCCTGCTTGCCCTGGAAATCCTTGGAAAGGTCGACAAACCGGTCAAGCGCTGCCTCAAGTGGCGTCGCGTCCCGACCCAGTTCATTGCCGAAAGCGCGGTAGGATTTCTCCTGTCTCAGCCAGTTTTGCGCGCGGGCCCCGACCAGCTTCATGCCGTGCTTTTCACCGGCAACCATGAGCTGGTCCCAAAGGTAGCGCTGCATCTCGATCGGATGGTGCAACTCCCAGCCCAATTCGCCGGTATAGGCCACACGGATGGCATTGACCGGGCACATGCCCAGCTCGATCTTGCGGGCGGACAGCCAGGGGAAACGCTTGTTGGACAGGACGGTATCGGGATCAGCGTCCTTGACAATCTCGCGCAGGATGCGGCGGCTGTTCGGCCCGGCGAGGGCAAAAACACCCCATTGGGTGGTCACGTCATGGATGTCGATATGGCCAAAGCTGGGGGCCATGTCTTCTGCGCATTTGCGCAGAAAATCTGCATCATAGGCCGTCCAGGCACCCGCGCTGACGAGGTAGTAGTCATTCTCGCCATGGCGCACGATGGTATATTCGGTGCGCGTGGTGCCGTTTGGCGTCAGCGCGTAGGTCAGGTTTATCCGGCCGACTTTCGGCAGCGCGTTGCAGGTGAACCAATCCAGAAAAGCAGTGGCCCCCGGGCCGCGCACGATGTGCTTGGTAAAGGCGGTGGCGTCGATCAGACCAGCCGTTTCACGGATGGCCCTGGCCTCCGCCACCGCATATTGCCACCAGCCGCCGCGACGGAAGGACCGCGCGTCATGGTCGAAATCCTCGGGTGCATCCTTTGGGCCATAGTAGATCGGCCGTTCCCAGCCGTTCACCTGGCCGAACTGCGCACCGAGCGCCTTTTGGCGGTCATAGACAGGTGCGGTGCGCAGTGGACGTGCCACCTCTCGCTCCTCGTCCGGGTGATGCAGGACGAAGACGTGATCGTAGCATTCCTCATTCTTGCGCGCGGCGTATTCGGTGGTCACCCAGGATCCGAAGCGCCGGGGGTCGAGGCTTGCCATGTCGATCTCTGCCTCACCCTCGGTCATCAATTGGGCCAGGTAATGGCCGGTGCCACCCGCCGCAGTGATGCCGAAGGAAAAGCCTTCGGCCAGCCACATGTTGCGCAATCCGGGTGCCGGGCCGACAAGCGGGTTGCCATCGGAAGTGTAGCAGATCGGCCCATTGAAATCGTCTTTAAGGCCTACGGTTTCGGACGAGGGGATGCGGTGAATGAACGACATGTATTCGCCCTCGATCCGCTCAAGGTCCAACGGGAACAGGTCGGCGCGAAAGCTTTGCGGCACGTCGTACTGAAAGCGGGCCGGGGCACCCTTTTCGTAGGGTCCGAGGATCCAGCCGCCGCGTTCTTCGCGAACATACCACTTCGCGTCGGCGTCACGCAGCACGGGGTGCTGCGGGTTCGACTTGCGCCATTCAACCAGCGTCGGGTCAGGTTCGGTGACGATATACTGATGCTCCACCGGCACCGCAGGCAGCTTGATACCCAGAAGTCTTGCGGTACGCTGCGCGTGGTTGCCGGTCGCCGTGACAACATGCTCGGCATGAATTTCGAACGTCTCATCCGATGCGACAAGGTTGCCACCCACCTCCTGCATCCGCGCGCAGGTGACAATCCATTCCGAACCCGTCCAGCGATAGCCGTTCACCTGAACCTTTCGCTCGAAAGTTGCGCCGAACTGTCGTGCGCCCTTGGCCATCGCTTGCGTCACATCGGCAGGGTTGATGTAGCCGTCCTGCGGGTGATAAAGCGCCCCGACGAGGTCGTCCGTGCGCACCAGCGGCCACCGATCCTTGAGGTCTTTAGGGCTTAGAAACTCGTGATAGACCCCCGCCGTTTCGGCGACCGAGGAATACAGCATGTATTCATCCATCCGCTCCTGCCGCTGGGCCATCCTGAGATTGCCCACGACATAGAACCCCGGGTTCAGCCCCGTCTCCGCTTCCAGCCCCTTATAGAAATCGACCGAGTATTTGTGGATATGCGTCGTTGCGTAAGACATGTTGAACAGCGGCAGAAGGCCCGCCGCATGCCAGGTGCTGCCGGCGGTCAGTTCGTCGCGCTCAACCAGCATGGTATCCCATCCGGCGCGGGCCAGATGATAGGCGATCCCGGTCCCCACGGCACCGCCACCCACAACCAATGCCTTGACATGCGTTTTCATTACGGACTCCCCTGGCAGACCTTCGCCCCTATCTGCCAGAGCGGCGGCGAACGGGGCAAGTCCAGCCGACCCTTGACGTCAGAAAACGACATGGACGCGCAACGATGCCGACCGACTATGTCACCCACCCGGCGCGACAGGCAGCCCCGCACGGGCCACGGCCAGCAGCCCCACGCAATCGAGATGCGCCTCCAGATGATCGGCCAACGCCTCCAGCGTCGCCTCGACCGTCCCGTCATAGCTGGCGGTGCCGGGGGTGACCCCGAGCCCGGCAAGAAAAGCGCGCCGGAAATTGTCGGCTGAAAACATGCCGTGCAGATAGCTGCCCATCACCCGGCCATCACCGCGCACCGCCCCCTCTGGCGCGCCGTCAGCCATAAACATCGGTCTGTCGCAATCCGCGCCATCCGTACGCCCGATGTGGATTTCATAGCCGCGCACCGCACATCCCGTAGCGACATGCGTCGCAGCTGTTTCGGTCACCCGCTTGTCCGCCATCATCACAGTCGTCACATCCAGAAGGCCGAGACCTGCCACAGACAGGGCGTTCCCCTCTATCCCCTCTGGGTCGGCAATCTCCTGCCCCAGCATCTGATATCCGCCGCAGAGCCCCAGCACATGCACCCCCCGCCGGAGCGCGGCAGCAAGGTCGACGTCCCAGCCCTGCGCCCGGAAATAGGCAAGGTCGGCGATGGTGGCCTTGCTGCCGGGCAGGATGATCAGACCCGCCTCCACCGGCAGGGGCTGGCCGGGCGGGATCATCCGCAAGGTCACCCCCGGTTCCTGCGCCAGCGGATCAAGGTCGTCGAAATTGGCAATCCGCGACAGGTGCGGGACGGCGATCAGAAACTTGCCGGTGCCACGCGTGCCGCCCAGATCCGCCGCATCCTCGGCCGGCAGGCGGTGCGCCCCGGCAAACCACGGCACCACGCCGAATCCGGGCCAGCCGGTACGGTCCTTGATGATCTGATATCCATCATCAAACAGACGCGGGTCGCCGCGAAACTTGTTGATCACAAAGCCGCGGATCATCGCGGCATCCGCCGGGTCGATCACTGCTTGCGTTCCAACCAGTTGGGCAATCACCCCGCCCCGGTCGATATCGCCGACCAGCACCACCGGTACCCCGGCCGCACGGGCAAAGCCCATGTTGGCGATGTCGCCGGCGCGCAGGTTCACCTCGGCCGGGCTGCCCGCGCCTTCGACGATGACGATATCCGCCTCGGCCGCTATCCGTGCAAAGCTGTCGAGCACTGGGGCCATCAGATCGGGCTTCAGCCGCGCATAATCGCGCGCCTTGACGGTGGCCCAACGCTGGCCCTGCACAATGACCTGACTGCCGGTCTCTGATTCGGGTTTCAACAGCACCGGGTTCATGTGGACCGAGGGTGCAACGCCACAGGCCCGCGCCTGCAGCGCCTGTGCGCGACCAATCTCGCCCCCCACCGCAACGGCGGCGTTGTTCGACATGTTCTGCGGCTTGAACGGTCGCACAACCAGCCCCTGCCTTGCAAAAACCCGGCAGAGCCCCGCAACAAGCATCGACTTTCCGACATTGGATCCCGCGCCCTGGATCATCAGCCTTGCGGTCATAGCCGCCGCGCCATCAGCCAGATGAAGAACACCCCGCCCACAAGACCGGTAACGATGCCGATCGGCATGTCCTCAGGTGCCATGACAACACGGGCCACCGTATCGGCCCAGACAAGGAACACCGCACCGAACACCGCCGACAGCGGCAGCACCCGGGCGTTGTCACCCCCCGCGATCAGGCGGACGAGATGGGGCATCATCAGCCCGACAAAGCCGATCATCCCCGAAAATGCCACCATCACCCCGGTGATCAGCGCCCCGGCGACGAAGATCGACAGGCGGAACCGGGCCACCGGGATGCCAAGACTGGCGGCAGTTTCATCCCCAAGGCTCATCGCGTTCAGATCGCCCGCGCGCGACCAGAGCCAGAGGCCGGTGGGGATCAGGACGGCCGCTGGAAACATCAGATGCGACCACTGCGCCAGGCCAAGACCGCCCAGCATCCAGAACACGACGGTGTGGGTGGCCTTTGGGTCGCCCAGAAAGATCAGGATATTCGCCCCCGCCATGATGACAAAACTGACCGCAACCCCGGCCAGAACCAGCCGGTCTGCCGTCGTCGCCCCGGTCAGTTGCGCGACCACCAACACCGACAGCGTCGCTGTCAGCGCCCCGCCAAAGGCCATCAACGGCACCGTCAGCAAGCCAAGGAACAGCCCGGTATGCAACAGCGCCGCAATCGCCCCAAAGGCCCCGCCTGCCGAGATGCCCAGAAGATGTGGATCGGCCAGCGGGTTGCGGGTCACAGATTGCAGCGCCGCCCCGGTCAGGCCCAATCCGGCACCGACAAGCGCCGCCAGGACCGCCCGGGGAAAGCGGATGTCCCAGACAATCGCCTCACGACCTGAGGTCCAGTCCGGGGTCACCCAGCCCGGCAAGAGGTGCTGCATCAGTACCCCCCAGACCGTGGTCATCGGCACTGCCACCGCGCCGACCGACACCGCCACCAGCACCGATACCGTCAGGATTCCGCCCAGCATGAGTGCCAGACCGGCGCGGCGCGATACCTGTCGGGCCCGGACGGGGCGGCTGATCGTTGGGGCAAGGCGAAGGTCGGTCATCGCCCCACTCTATTCTGCCACAAAGCCGGCGACGAGCTTTTCCACCGCCTTTAAGTTGCGCGGCCCCGGCGTTGCCTCGACATATTCCAACACGACATAGCGGTCGTTTTTTATCGCGTCGATCCCGGCGAAGGCGGGGTTGCCCTCAAGAAATTCGATCTTCTGCTCCGCCGTCACGTCACCGTAATTCACGATTACAATGACCTCCGGGTTGCGTTCCACCACCGGCTCCCACGCCACGGTCGCCCAACTTTTTTCGAGATCGTCCATGATGTTGCGGCCACCCGCCGCTTCGATCATCGCGGTGGGCATGGCGTATTTTCCGGCAGTGAAGGGCGTCTCTTCGCCGCTGTCATAGACAAACACACGCAGTGGTGCGCTGCGGTCTACCCCCGCCGTCACCTCTGCCAGTCGCGCTCGGTAGCCGGATACCAAAGCTTTTGCCCTGTCCGCGACCCCGAAGATCAGCCCGAGGTTCAGGATATCGGCATACATGTCCTCCATCGAGGATTTCGCTTTCGTTCCGACAAAAATACAGCTTTCGGTCAGCTCGTAGGTCTTGATGCCGAACGGCTCCAGCGTCTCGGGGGTGACCTCGCCGCCAACCTTCATTCCGTAATTCCAGCCGCCAAAGAAGAAATCCGCCTCCGCGCCGACCAGCACCTCTTTCGACGGGTAAAGCGCAGAAAGCTCCGGCAATTCGGCCACGCCCTCGCGCATCACCGGATCAAGCGTCTTCCATCCGGAAACGCCGGTATAGCCGACCATCTGATCCCGCAGCCCCAGAACCAGCATCATCTCGGTAAGGTTCACGTCGTTGGAAATCGCCCGCGTCGGGGGCGCATCGAACGTCACCTCGCGGTTGCAGCTTTTTACCGTCACGGGAAATGCGTCGGCAGCGGTGGCGGACAGGAACAGTGCGATAACGGCGAACTTCATCAGGTCTCCTACAGGTGAAACGAAAAGCGTGGGGCGGGGCCGCTGCGGTCTACCCGCGCGGTTACGTTGAAGGCGGCGGCGATATTCTGTTCGGACAGCGCGGTCAGGGGTGCCGCATCGGCCAGCACCCCACCCTCGGCCAGAATCATGACGCGGTCGGCAAACTCGGCAGCAAGGGTCAGGTCGTGCAGGGTGGTGACGATGCTCATGCCCAGCCCGCGCAACAGCGCCAGAAGTTCCAGCTGATGGCGGATGTCCAGATGATTGGTCGGTTCGTCCAGTATCAACACGCGCGGTTCCTGCGCCAGCGCGCGTGCGACCATCACCCGCTGGCGTTCGCCGCCGGAAAGTGTGCCAAAGGCACGGTCGGCGAAGGCCGCAAGATCCAGCCGGCGCAGGGCCGCCTCAACAACCTCGGCATCACGCACTCCTGCCCCAAAGCCATGCCGATGCGGCAGACGGCCCAGCGCCACGATCTGCCGGGCGCTCAAGGCAAAATCTGTCGGCTGTTCCTGCAAGACTGCTGCGACAATCCGCGCCGCCTCGGGTGCCGACCGCAGCCAGATGTCACGGCCGTCAAGGATGACCACCCCCTTGCGCGGCGCATGATAGCGGTAAAGCAGGCGCAGGAGCGAGGATTTGCCCGCCCCGTTTGCACCGCAGATTGCCAGAACTTCCCCCACCCCCAAGGTAAGATTGATGCCTGAAAGAATGTCAGGCTGCCGCTTCGGCCCCCAGCACACATCGCGCAGGTCCAGAACGGGTGTCGCCACCACACCGCTTTCTGACAATAAGGGATCCGGCAATGCGGGCCCCGAGGCTAGCGCGTAATTCGACATCACATGCTCTCTCCGGGGCACCCCGCCCGGCGTTGTTCGGTCTGCGATGGCAGGTCTCCTGACTCGCGGGTCTTAGCTTGCCTGATCCTTCCCGACCGTTTGTGGGGCCAGTGGACACTTCCAGGTTCGCTCGCCGCTTACAGTTGCGGGGGCAGTCACGGATTTGGCGGCTTATGCCTACACCACACCGTATTCCCTTTTCACCCGGCCGCGCGTGGTTTGGCCGGGAACCATCTGGAGGCATAATCCGGGCAATCACTGGTGCGGTCAAGGCCGCAAGCGACATGAGCGCCAGCAGAGGCGTCACGCGACGGGGAGGACGGAAATTTGGTGGCGAGGGGGGGACTCGAACCCCCGACCCCGTGATTATGAGTCGGCATCAAGCGCCTGATCCGACGCGCATCCGTGGTAAAACGGCCCGATCTGGGCCTGAATGGTTTCAACGGGTTATGCGCCAAGTGTAAAACGGGACGCTGCGGAAAACTTGAGCCTGGAACCTCACCAGGCTCAAAAACACCGTCACAGAATACAGTCGTCAACAAAGCCGATGATGCCGGCCTTCGCGTTCTGGCATCGTGTTTACAAGGAGCTTGCCGCCTTCTTGTTCCGAGATGAGCGCACAATGAAGTTCGCAATGTCGGGGCAAGTGCAATTTTGCACCAACAACCTTTTCCAGATTGGTTTCGGTGGGTAACCATGCGTTGCAGAATCGCCGGGGAGGTGAGAGCGTGACGGCGGCATGTTGTGAGAGGAAATTTCGGATGGCTGATACCAACACCGTAGTTCAGATCGGGGAAAACTCTCCTGAACAAGTTGCGTTGAAGCTGGTTCATCATTTGGCCCATATGGAAGGGCGCGACCTGTATGTCGGCGGAAAACTGGTGCCCGACAAGAAGTGGCTGCTCGACACTTACGCCGAGTGCTTACATGCCGTGAAGGGCTTCCGACAGTTGGGCTAAGCTTTTGCCGCTAGCGCACTTGCCCCCAGATTTCGGCCGGGCCACAGCAGCGAAATCGGGTTAGGTCCTTGCATCGTTTGTCAAAAAATATTCTGGTAGGCGTCAGCCCAGGGCCGGGGCGAAATGTAGGAAGGCGACGGCTTTCCGCAAGCAAAGTCGGAATTTCGTGACAAAGAAAGCGCGACAGCGTCCGAAATTTGTGATTTGAACTATTTCTTGGGGGCATATACAGCCCCACGGAACTCGCTGGTGTAACGGGGCGTTTACCCTTCGCGTGATCAGACTACACCGTGTGGAAATGTAACGCACGGTCACAAAGAGGCCAGAATCATTGATATCTATGCTTGCATGGTCATATCGTATGTTCGAAGCGACTGGAGAAAAGAATGGCACAAAGAGCGATGCAACCCACCCAAAACGGTGGCGGCATGCAGTTTCCGCCTGAGGCCGATGGTGAGTTTAAGGTAGTGCCCGTTGCCGAAATTTCGGCTTGGCGCGAAAAACTGAACGAGCGGTTTGGACTGGGCAAGGGCGAGTACGAGTCCCTCGACACGACAGCAGCGGGTCGCTAGGCGCACCCATGGTTGCTTGGGAGAAGAGCCCGCCGCAGCTTTACGACATCGTAACAGGATTCTTCCCAGAAACATCACCGAAGGGGACGTGGGCAACTGATCCACGTCCCCTTTTGGTTTGTGGACGTGCCCAGCATCCAGTCACAAAGTTGATTGTGTGTCGGATTGCCTACGGAACGACCAAGTTGCATCCAGCGCACGAGAACGATCTCGAGATCGGAAATCTCTCGTTGCTAGACCATCTTTCGCTGAAACATCCGACACGGTTCGTCTTAAGCTCAGGCGCTCAGATGGTCATCCTGCCATGGACCGCAGAATTTTTCAGCCCCTGGCGCGGCAAGAAGACACCGATCTTAAGCCGACTGCCCGAGCCGATGCAGCGCTACGTTGGTCACACGCTTGCCACCTTGCTGGACTTGCCGAACTATTGAGCCGCCGGCCTCGGCCAGTTAGATCGAAATCTCCGTTCAAAACAGCCCCACCCGCGCCTCCCGGTTCGACACGATCAGCTCCTCGGCATCCGTCGCCTGGTCCTTCGAGATCGTGTACTTCAGGCGCACCACGTCCTGCCGGAACGCTCCGAAGATGTCGCGCGTCTCAGGCGTGCTGTTGATCGACAGGATGAAGGCGCCGCTGATCCCGGCCAGTTGCTCGGCCATGCGCGCGAAATCCGTCCTGGCGAACATCCCCTTGCCGTAGTCCGCCTCCCCACCGAAGTATGGCGGATCGAGGTAGAACAGGGTGTCCGGCCCGTCATAACGCGCGATGACGTCCGACCAGTCCAGGCTTTCAAAGACCACCCCTTCCAGGCGGCCGTGTGCCGCGTCCAGCAGCGGTTCCAGCCGCGACAGGGCGAATCGGGGGGCATGACTTGGCGCAACACCGAAGACCCCCGTCACCTGCCCGCCGAACGCCAGTCGCTGCAGGTAAAGAAAGCGCGCTGCGCGCTCCAGATCTGTGAGGGTCGCGGGATCCGTGCGACGCAACCGCTCGAAGTCGCGACGGCTGGCGATCTGGAAACGCATCACATCGATCAGCTGGGGATAGTGGCGCTGCAAGATCCGGAAAAGGTTGACGATCTCTCCGTTCAGATCGTTCGCCACCTCCAGCTTCGGCCGGAACCGCCGACGCAAGAACACCCCGCCCATGCCGACGAAGGGTTCCAAATATGTCTTGTGCGGGATCGCTTCGGTGCGGGCGATGATGTTCGGGTGCAACACTTTCTTGCCGCCAAGCCATGGTGCGACCGGGGTAGCAGCTGAGACTTGTTCCAATCAAATGACTCCGGATAGGGTTACCTCGCCCTCGTGAGGGGGTCAGGTGGCCCGTAAACTTTTCGGAGGGTCAGCGCGGTGCCGTCCAAGGTTCGCGCGGTCTGGCCCTGGCAGGCCAGACCCCTGCGCCCGAGGGGCCCAGGGGATTTGGTCGGTTTCCTTAGAAATTCTCCTTGATCAGAATTTCGACCTCCCCGTCTGACGGAATCGTTTCCTGCAAATTCCCCGCCCATGTGATGTGAAACAGCCCCAGAACGCCCTTGCGCGGGATTGCCGTATCGAAAACGCCCCAAGGATAGAACACCACCCCCGACGCCGGCGTCAGCACGACCGACGCGCCGTTGATCGTGTAGGTTCCATTGCCGATGATCGCCGCCAGCCCGTTGATGAAGGGAACCGCGTTGCCCTTAACCCGCGCTGAAAACGTCACCCCGAGTGCACCGACCAGGCTGAACCCGAAATCATAGGCCAGCCAGGGCAACCGGTCACCGGCGCGAATTGTGAAAATGCTCATCAGCTGTTCTCCAGGATTTTTCCGGTGCGGGCAGGGTTGAGGATGGCGCCTGCCCGGGGGCTGACGGTCACGATGCGGCCCTCGCGGGCGCCGGTGTTCAGGACGGTGCCTTGACGCGGCGCCGTGTTCAGAACGGTGCCCTGTCGGGCCGGTGCGTTGGCAAAGGCGAGGCGATTGATCGGCGGCAATGCCGTAATCAACTGGCCAAGCCCTGCCATGATCGCAAGGCCTGAGACGCTGGCTGTCGCGGCCCGGATCAGCGCGGGCACGGCGGCGCCCTGTGCCACGGCCAGCGCGATTGCGGGGGCTGACAGGATCATCGCGGCAACCGCTGCGGCCCCCGATGATCCGGTGGCGGTCGCAGCACCCTGAAGGATCATCGACGCCGTGGCCCGCGCTGCTGCATCACTGATCGAGCGTGCAGGCGCACCAAGGATCATGCTGCCAACCGCCCGCGCTGCTGCATCGGCAACCGCCTGCGCCGGGGCGTTCAGGATCATGCTGCCAACCGCCTGGGCCGCCGCATCGCCCGCCGCCCGCGCCGGTGCGTTCAGGATCATGCTTCCAACCGCCCGCGCCGCCGCATCACCCGCCGCCCGCGCCGGGCCGCTCAGGATCATGCTGCCGCCGGCCCTGGCGCTGCCGCCGCCAAGCGCCACTGCAACGCTGATCAGAAAGTTCTGCACGTCCAGCGCGGCCACTGCCGCAGCACCCGCCACCGAACCGGCGACAGATGTACGGATCAATGCCGCCGGGGCGGCCGCCTGGCCATCCGCCACACCGGCCATCGCGCCGACCTTGATCATCGAACCGGGTGCCGCCGCCTGCCCGCCACCGACGGCATGCGCCTGCGAGATCAGGATCGTGCCGGATGCAACCCCGAAAAACCGATCGGCATAGAACGGGTTCAGCCGGGCGGTTTTCCAGACGATGGAGCCGCCACGCTGGCCTCGGGACAGAAATGCCGGCGACGATACGCTGCCAGCGGTCTCGATGAACCTGACAAACGGGGTGCGAAGGTCGCGGGCCATGCCTTACGCCACCCCGATGCGGATGCGTCCCTGCAGCTGCCCGCTCGCCGCAGTGCCGCTCATCAGGAAGGCCAGCATCAGGCAGGAATTGTCCTCGATCAGCGGCAGGCCAAGCTGCACATAATCCAGCGGTGCGGCAAAGTTCGTCTGGACGATGTGGGTCACCTTT
>JAYSYZ010000205.1:0-9030 GCA_043727195.1 Paracoccaceae bacterium | reverse complement strand
GGGGGAATTAAGGCAGTCGCAGTTGTGCAGGGGCGGAGCTAGGTGACGCCGAATGGCGAGGCGGGCCCGCACGGCCGTTACGGCCAGGCCATGCGGTTCGGTGGGTGCATCACATATGCAGCGCGCGGCCGTAGGCATCCAGCACTGCTTCGTGCATCATCTCGGACAGGGTCGGGTGCGGAAAGACGGTGTTCATCAGGTCTTCCTCGGTGGTTTCCAGCCCGCGGGCGACGACATAACCCTGAATCAACTCGGTCACCTCGGCCCCGATCATGTGGGCACCCAGCATCTCGCCGGTCTTGGCGTCGAAGATGGTTTTTATCATGCCTTCAGCTTCGCCGAGGGCAATCGCCTTGCCGTTGCCGATGAAGGGGAAGCGACCGACTTTCAGGGTGTAGCCTGCGGCCTTGGCCTTTTCCTCGGTCAGGCCGACAGAGGCGATTTGCGGTTGGCAATAGGTACAGCCGGCGATGGAATTGGGCTTGATCGGATGGGGATGCTTGCCGGCAATCAGTTCGGCGACCATGACGCCTTCGTGGCTGGCCTTGTGGGCAAGCCAGGGTGCACCAGCGATGTCGCCGATGGCGTAAAGCCCGTCAACGCCGGTCCGGCAGTATTCATCCGTCACCACATGGGTGCGGTCGATCTTGACGCCAAGCGCCTCGAGCCCGAGGTTTTCGACGTTGCCGACAATGCCGACGGCAGAGATCACGGTGTCGAACTCCATGGTCTGAAGTTTGCCAGCCGTTTCGATATGGGCGGTGACGCCCTGCCCGGGCTTGCGGTCAAGTTTCTTAACCGTGGCCTTTTCGAGGATCTTCATGCCCTGCTTGACAAAGGATTTTCTGGCGAAGGCCGAGATTTCAGCATCCTCGACCGGCAGGATACGGTCCATCACCTCGACCACGGTGGTGTCGGCGCCGAGGGTGTTGAAGAAGGACGCAAACTCGATCCCGATGGCGCCCGAGCCGATGACGAGAAGCTTCTTCGGCATCCGCGAGGCGACGAGAGCGTGTTTGTAGGACCAGACGAGATCGCCGTCAGCCTCCAGCCCGGGCAGGTCGCGGGCGCGGGCACCGGTGGCAAGGACGATGGACTTGGCGGTGAGGGTTTCTGACCCCTTGTCGGTCTTGACCACAACGCTGCCCTTGGCGGGGATCGATGCCGCGCCCATGAAGACGGTGACCTTGTTCTTTTTCATCAGATGGCCGATGCCGCCGGACAGTTGTTTGGCCACGCCACGCGAACGGGCGACCACGGCGGGCAGGTCGTAGCTGATGCCGGTGGCGGCAAGGCCGAATTCCTTGGCGCGGTGCATCAGGTGGAACACTTCGGCCGAACGCAACATTGCCTTGGTCGGGATGCAGCCCCAGTTGAGGCAGATGCCGCCGAGGTGTTCGCGTTCCACGATCGCGACGGACAGACCAAGTTGGCTGGCCCGGATGGCGGCGACATAGCCCCCCGGTCCGGCACCGATCACGATCACGTCGAAGCTTTGGCTGGCCATGTTTCCCTCCCCCAGAAAAAGTAGTTTGGCGTTAAACTATTTTGTAACGCCGAGCAACGAAGGTGCCGCTGCGGGCCTATGCGCCAGACGCATGGCTTTTGAGCGCCGATACCAGCGCGCCATAGCCGCCTTGGTCAAGATAGACCTGTTCATCGGCAGTGCTGATCCGGCCAAGGGCAGTGTTGCGGGTCGGAAAGCGACCATAGCGGCGGATCACCTCTTGATGGGCGCGGGCGTGCAGAGCGAGTTCGGGATTCGTTGTCAACCGCCCGGTCAGAAACTGCACGGCCAGGATCTGGTCGGCGGGATCCTCGGAATGTTCGTAAGGCATGTAGAAGAACTGTCGTTCCGGTTCGGGCGCGTTCATGTCCCACCCCTGTGCCACGGCCTTGCGCGCTGCGGCCCGGGCGTGGGTATCGGTGGCAAAGGCAAGCGCGCTGCCCCGGTGGATATTGCGGGAAAACTGGTCGGTGACGATCAGGAAGGCGAGTGTGCCGACCGTGCCGTCAACCCAGTGGTCGAGGCCACCATCATGGGCGGCCTGCCACAGATCGCCAAAGCGGTCGCGGCAGAGGGTGTCGATGGCGTCGCCCCCGGCGTACCAGCCCTTGGGGCCGATCTCGCCAAGCCAGAAATCAAGAACTTCGACGGGGTCTGCCATCGCGGCCTCCTGCACTGGCAGCAAGACTTGCAGGGAAACGCCGAGGCCGCAACAGGCGATGTCAGGCGCGGGCCTCCTGCCCTTCGGACAAGACCGCCTCGACCGCGAGGGGCGATGCACCGGGCGACATGCCGCGGAACGCGCCCGACACGCTGGGCGCCGCGCGGCGCGTCATCCGCCACAGCGCATAGGCGGTCAGCGCGATGTAGAGGACGGCGATGAACAGGAAAAAGCCGCTCGGACCGGTTGTTTCCATTAGCCAGCCGGTGACAAGCGGGCCGAAGATTGCGCCAAAGCCGTTGAGAAAGATCAGGCCTGCGGAGGCGGCGGCCATTTCTTCGCGAGAGAGGAAGTCGTTGGTATAGGCGATCAGCAGGGCATAGACCGGGTTGGTGATCCCCCCCAACAGCAGCGCCACGACGATCAGGGCGACGAATGGCAAGGGCAGCAGTGCGGCAACCAGCATCGTGACCGAGGCCACGGCGGATAGCCCCATGATCAGGCTGCGCCGGTCGATCCGGTCGGAGGCCCAGCCGATCGGATATTGCAGGACAAGGCCGCCGACATAAAGCGCGCCGACGAAGATCGAGATGTCGCGGACGGACAGCCCCGCCTGCGCGCCCCAGACCGACGCCATGCCGAACATTGCCGAGAAGACGCCGCCGGTCAGCAGCATCCCGACGCAGCCCAAGGGCGAGATGCGGAAGAGCGAGGCAAAGGAAAGCCGCCGCGTGCTGTCGAAAGCGGGCGCTGGCGTGGGGGCCAGCAATATCGGCATGAAGGCGAGCGAAACGAGGACGGAGGGAATGATGAACAAAGCAAATCCCGAGGGGTCGGGGGTATTGATCAGCACCTGACTTGCGATGATGCCCAGCATCTGCACGATCATGTAGGCGGACAGGGCCTGGCCCCGCGTCTCGTTCGTGGCGGTGTTGTTGATCCAGCTTTCCGAGGTGATGTAGATGCCCGAAAAGCAGAACCCCGCGACGATGCGAAGTGCCGTCCACACCATCCAGTCGGGAAAGACCGGGTAGATCACCAGAATGGCCGAGATGAGCGAGCCCAGGGCCGCAAAGACGCGGACATGTCCAACGCGGCGGATCATCTTGGGCGCAGCCCAGGAGCCGAAGAGGAAGCCAAGGAAGTACGCCGCCATGACGTAGGACAACTGGTAGGTCGAGAACCCCTCCACATTGCCGCGGATGCCCAGCAGCGTGCCCTGGATGCCGTTGCCGACCATCAGCAGCATGACCCCCATCAAGAGCGGCCAGCATTGGGTGAGGACTTTCGGCATCAGGGCCTTTCCGGGATCAGCAGCGAGGCATCGCCGTAAGAAAAGAAGCGGTAGCGTGCCTGAATGGCGTGGTCATAGATCGCGCGGATCCTGTCGGTGCCCATCAGCGCCGAGACGAGCATCATCAGGGTCGATTTCGGCAGGTGGAAGTTGGTCATCAGCGCGTCGGCGATCCGGAACGTATAGCCGGGGTAGATGAAGATGTCCGTCTCGCCAGCCCAGGGGTGCAGGGTTCCGGTGGCGGCGGCGGCGGATTCGATCAGCCGCAGCGCGGTTGTGCCGACGGGGATGACGCGGCCGCCTGCGCGTTTGGTGGCGTTGATCTCGGCAGCGGCGGTGGCGGTCACCTCGCCCCATTCGGCGTGCATCCGGTGGGTCGTCACGTCATCGACCTTGACCGGCAGAAAGGTGCCGGCGCCGACATGCAGGGTGACCTCGGTCATGGTGACGCCGCGCGCCGCCAGCGCCTGCAACAGCGGCTGGTCAAAGTGCAGCGAGGCCGTGGGGGCGGCAACGGCCCCCGCGTGGCGGGCAAAGACGGTCTGGTAATCGGTGCGGTCGAGATCGTCAGCGGCGCGCCGGGCGGCGATGTAGGGCGGCAGGGGCATGGCACCCGCCGCGTTGAGGGCGGCGTCAAAGTCGGCGCCGGTCAGGTTGAAGGCCAGCGTCAGGTCGGTGGCGGATTTGGCCACCACCGTGGCGCTGAGGGTGGCAGAGAAGGTGACGAGTTCGCCCGTGTTCAGCTTGCGCAGGGGTTTGGCCAGCGCCCGCCAGCCGGTTGCGGCAGGGTCGAGAAGCGTGATCTCGATCCTGGCCACGGCGTTGCCGCGGGTGCGCAGGCCGAACAGCCGTGCGGGGATCACGCGGGTGTTGTTCAGCACCAGCCGGTCGCCGGGGCGCAGGATATCCACCAGATCCCCGACATGGCGGTCGCTGATCCGGCTGCCTTCGGCAAGCAGCAGCCGGGCTGCGGTGCGCGGCCGCGCCGGACGGGTGGCAATCAGATCTTCCGGCAGGGCAAAGTCGAAATCGGCCAGTTTCATCCGCCATCCCTGAGTTTCGGCGGGGCGGAGCGAAAGATTTCGCGGAACATGCCGGGGGTGAAGATCGACAGCGGGTTGACCGACACCTTGGGATCATCGGATGTGCCGGTCACCCGGTAGTTGAAGCCGAACAGCCCTTCGCCCCGGCGCGAGAAGATCGCCCCGATGCCGTTGACGATGTAGATCGGCGAGATCACGCCCTGCAGATCGAACCTGCCGCTGGCCGTCTGGTAGAGCCCCGCGAACGAGATGCCGAGCGAGGCCCCGACAGCGGAGCCTTCGGTGATTTCCACGGCGGCGGGGGTCATGATGAAATTCACCTCGCCGTTGTTGAAGGCCAGCCCCTCGCCGTTCATCTGTTCCAAAAGCCCCACGACCGAAACCGCGCTGAGAAGTTCGGCCAATGCGGGCGCACCTTGCACGCGCATCCGGCTGAAGGTTGCGCGGCCCGTGTAATGGCCCGGCTTCCCGCGCGGCGCAAGCACCAGATCGAGACTGCCGCCACGGCCCTTGGCAAAGACCCCGGCGGCAGCCATCACGGTGCCTGCATTGTCCGAGGTGATGCGGATGGCGCTGCCGCCCTTGGCGGGGGCGACCGCGCCATTGATGGCGCCCTGCCCGTTGACCGAGGCGGTGAAGCTGCCGTTCAAGCCGCCATTGCCACCGAAATCACCCCTGAAATCGGTAAGGGTAATGCCTTGCGAGACAACCAGTTGATCAAGGTTCAGGCGGATCGGACTGCCGCCACCCGCGCCGCCAAGGCCGCCGTCATTGCCACCGCTGTCTGGCATCTTGCGGATGTCGAGGGTGCCGCCGGTGATCGCGATGTCCATGGTTCCCTTGCCAGACCCGGTCAGCACCACCTTTGCGTCCAGCCAGTTGCCCGCCTCGACCCGGTCGAAATGCGCGGTTTCCAGCCCGCCGCCCTTGCGGATGGTGATCCCGCCAAAGGCTTTCAGGCCCGGTGCGGTGAGGGTCAGGCTTTCCACCTCGGGCGGGGAGGAAAGGCGCGCTTCCAGATCAAGCGAGGCGCGGGTCTTGGCGGATTTCGCCCAACCCAGCGCATCAACCCGCAAGGCAAGGCCGACAAGGTTGGAGGTGAGGGTCAGGCGCGGCGGTTGATCCTTGACCAGTGCCACGTCGATGGCGGCGGTGGCTTCGCCGCGCAGCGCACCTTTGGGCAGGTCCACCCCCAGATCGCGCAGCGCCGCATCCGACAGGGTGGCCGTGCCGTTGATCCGGGCGCGCCCCTTCTGTTCGGGGCCGAAACCCTGCAGGTAGGTGACATCGACCGGCAGACTGTCGAGCGCGCCCTTGGCTGACAGTTCCAACCCTTTGGTATCGACCTTGACCGCCACTTCGGGTGCCGTCACCAGCCGTCCCGCCACCAGCGCGGGCGAGGTGAAATTCATGATCCTGCCTGTGACGGTATAGGTCACCTCGGGCAGGGTCACGCGGGGTTTGATCGGCATCAGGAGGTTGGCCACCAGTTCGGCGCGCCCATCGCCAAGGTTGACCGGCTGACCCGCCTTGGAGAAGAAGCTGAACGGTTCCTGATCGAGCAGCGACAGGGCGGCGGTCAGGCTGGACGAGGTGACAAGCGTGATCTTCGCCATCGCCGGCCGCTCGGTGATGTCGGGGACCTGAAACACCGATCCGTCCGCCTCGATCCGCCCGCCTTCGGGGGCGATCACATGACCGCGGTCCAGCGACACGGTGTAGGTGTTGTTTTCCACGGTCGCATGGCCGGCGCCGTCCAGCACCGGCGGCAGGGTCTTGACGAAGCGCACTTCGGTATCGGCGAATTCGTAACCGAGGCTGAAGCGCGGTGCCACACCCGGGGTCAGGCGCAGGGCGGCCTGGACATCGGTCAGCATGCCCTGACCGACGTTGGTTTCCAGCCATGTCCGGGTTTTCGGCACGACTGCCACGGGCCAAAGCTTGAGCAGCCGGTCGGTGCTGATCTGATCCAACCCCACATCCAGCGCCCCCGCCCAGCCGCCGGGCGCAGCGGTGATCTTGCCCGACAGAAGCAGGCGGTCATCCGCCTCGACCAATGCCAGCTGCCCTATGTCAAGCTGGAACGGATTTAGCCGCAGCCGGACGTCGAGCGCGCCTTGCGAAAACCGAACAGGTGCTTCGAACAGCCCTTCGGGATCGACCATCACCTCGCTGAACGCAAACTGGCCGAGGAAGGAAACCGGCAAGGCCCCGGCGATTAGCGGCGCGCCGTCGGGACCAAGCAGATCGCTTTGCCCGGTGGCGCGCAGTTTCAGCGAGCGGCTTTCGACCGTGAGGTCGGTCAACCGGATGCGCGCGGCCTTGGGATCAAAGCTGAGCGACATTGCGGCGCGGTCAAAGGCCACCGCGCGCGCGCCGTCGCCCGGTGCCAGCGTACCGGCGTCAAGGCCGAGTTCGGCGGTCAGGCCGGACAGTGCGCCGTTGTCATCGAGGCTGCCGACCAGACGCCCCGAGATCGGCGCGCGCACGAAACCGAGCCAGGCCAGGGGCGGGGCCATGGCGGCCAGATCGGCGGCGGCCATCTGATCGACGGTGGCGGTCACACTGGCCGCGCCCCCGGCCTTGTCAGAGACGATGAGCACGGTCGCCAGCGCCGGAACCGCACCATCCAGCAGCGTCAGCCCCAGTTCGGCCGCCACCTCACCCTCGCGGTTTTCGATGGCCAGCCGGCCGTCGCCGACCTGCCAGGACCGCCCGGCGCGGGCATCGGTCAGGGTCAGGGTCAGCCCTTCGGCCTGGATCGTCTTGAGGCTGGCGAAGGCGGGCTGCGACAGCAGGGCGTCGGCCGCATCCAGCACCTCGCCGAAGGTCCTGGGGCCGGGGCCACCCTCGACCCCGCCAAAACGCAGGTCGATGCGGCCGCTTTCATCGCGGCGGATGGCAAGGCGGGCGCCGATCAGGCGCAG
This sequence comes from Paracoccaceae bacterium, assembly GCA_043727195.1. Lineage (GTDB taxonomy): Bacteria > Pseudomonadota > Alphaproteobacteria > Rhodobacterales > Rhodobacteraceae > JAUYQR01. The sequence continues at coordinate 1,598 of JAYSYZ010000205.1, read as the reverse complement.
CGAACTTGGCCGGATCCTGCCCGACAAGAGGGCGGTGGGATCGAACGCCACCTGCGCTTCGGGCAGGGACAGAAGCGCGCGGCCCGACACGTCGATCAGGCGCAGATCCGCCAGCCGGAAGCGGGGCACGAAGCTGCGATCGACCGCAATCTCCACCTCACCGACCGAGATCGCGGTGCCGACCGGCAGGCGCGAGCCGTCAAGGCCGGCATTCAGCCGGGTTTCCATCTCGGCCACCGCCCAGGTCGGAAGCCGGAGCGACCTTCCGGTATAGGCCATCGCCAGGAAGCTGAAGACCAGCGCAAGCACGACAAGCGTGAGCGCGACGGTCAGACTGAACCGCCGCCGGTGCGGTCGTGGCTGGCGACGGCGCGGCTTTGGCACCGCCGGCGGTGCGGGTGGCGCTTCGACCTCTTGTGCGTCGGCCGTCTTGGCGGCCACTGCATCCTGCATCTCAGCCCGCGCGCCCCGCTGCCATGCGCCGCTTCCCCTCTGACGTGGAAAGTTCAGGCGTCCTTGCCTTTATCTTTGCCCGAAGGCAACTAGAACCCAAAGTAACATTCACGGACAAAGCAAGGAGCCGCCCATGATCGCCGCCGGAGCAACCGCCCCCGACTTTACCCTGCCGCGGGATGGTGGCACGAGCGTGACGCTGTCGGAACTGCGGCCGGGCAAGGTGGTGCTGTATTTCTATTCAAAGGACGACACCCCCGGCTGCACCATGGAAGCGCAGGATTTCAACGCGCGTCTGGCGGAATTCTTGGCGGCCGGGGCCACGGTGATCGGCGTGTCGAAAGACAGCGTCAAAAGCCATGACAAGTTCTGCCGGAAACACGGGCTGTCGGTTGTATTGGTGTCGGATGAGGCCGGGCAGACCTGCGAGGACTATGGGGTCTGGCTGGAAAAAAGCATGTACGGCAAGACCTACATGGGGGTGGAGCGGACGACGGTGCTGATCGACGGGGCGGGCCGGGTGGCACGGGTCTGGAACAAGGTCGGCGTCAAGGGCCACGCCGATGCGGTGCTGGCGGCGGTCAAGGCGCTGTGACGCTGGCAGAGATGGCGGTGGCGGTGCTGACCACCGCCGACGGGCGCGCCAAGGCGGCGCTGGCGCGGCGGCATGCGGCGGACTGGTTCGCTGCGCGTGCAGCGGGGGCGCCCCTGCCCGTGGGCAGGGCCGACCCGCCGCTGCGGCCCGCCCGCCCTGACAAGCCGGAGTTGCTGTCGCCGAAGGAGGTGCCGCGCCGCCGCCCCGGCAGCCCGCAGGGCCGGATCGCCCTGTTGCACGCGGTGGCCCATATCGAGTTGAACGCCGTGGACCTGCACTGGGACATGATCGCCCGCTTTGCCGACCAGCCGATGCCGATGGGATTCTATGACGACTGGGTCAAGGCCGCCGACGAAGAGGCCAAGCATTTCAACCTGATGTGCGACTGTCTTGAGGCGGTGGGCAGCCATTATGGCGCCCTGCCCGCCCATGCAGGCATGTGGCGTGCCGCCGAGGATACGGCGGCGGACCTGCTGGGCCGTCTGGCCGTGGTGCCGATGGTGCTGGAGGCGCGGGGGCTGGATGTGACCCCCGGCATGATCGCGATCTT
>JAYSYZ010000204.1:0-9039 GCA_043727195.1 Paracoccaceae bacterium | reverse complement strand
CGGGCCTCGTCCGTTCCGGTCAGGCGGCGCGCAAACCCCTGCGGATAGCCCAGCGGGAAATCAAAGCCCACCAGTTGCCGGCCCCCATCGGCCAGTGCGGCGCGCAGTGCCGCCTCGGCTGCCGTTCGGCTGCGGTGGTAGGTCTGGGTTTCGCCATCCGCGTCGCAGCAGCCGATCCAGATCGCATCCTTCGAGGGGTCTGCCGGGCTGAGGGTCGACCTGCCCGACCAATCGACGATGATCACGCGGTCAAACCGCAAGGCCGACCTCTGACAGGATGAAATCGGCGACGGCGGCGGCGTCGTTCAGGTTCAGCACCGGCACCGGCACCCGCTCAAGTGCCGTATCTGTGGCCACCGCCCGCACCAGCGGATCACCCGGCTGGATCAAGGCCTGACCGGTTTCCGCCCGCCAGACCTCGATCTTGGGATGCGCGTCGCGCTTGTAACCTTCGACCAGCACCAGATCGACGGGCGCAAGGCGGGCAAGGATGGCAGGCAGTTCCGGCTCTGGCCCGCGATGTTCGGCCATCAGCGCAAACCGGTCGGCAGAGGCGATCACCACTTCGCGCGCCCCGGCGGCCCGGTGGCGAAAGCTGTCCTTGCCGGGCTGATCAAGGTCAACCGCGTGATGCACGTGCTTGATGGTCGAGACGGTGAAACCCCGCGCCGTGATTTCGGCCACCAGCCGCTCCATCAGCCCGGTCTTGCCGGAGTTTTTCCAGCCGATCACGCCGTAGACTTTCATGCCACCCCTCGGATCAATGCCCCGGCTTCGGCAATGTCTTTCGGCGTGTTCAGGTTGATGAAGGCCACCGGATCAGGGAATACCGCCCGCGCCGCGGCGTGCCGGTCGGTAAAGGTCGTAACCTTCGGTTTTTCGCCCGAAGCAAGGAAGCGCGCAAGTTCACCAGCCAGGCTCACCGGCCACAGCCCAAACACCGGATGGTCCCGCCCGCCCGCCGCCGCGATGGCAAGACCCCCGTTCCCGGCCAGCAAAAGCTGCGGAACCAGATCGCCGGGCAGGAACGGCGCATCAACCGGGGCGGAAACCACGGAGGTTGCACCGCACGTCGCAGCCCAGTGCAGCGCCGAAAGGATTCCCGACAGGGGGCCCAGCGATGTGGCATCCGGCAGGACAGGGCATCCCAGATCGGCAAACCGCGCCGGATCACCATTGGCCGAGATGGCCAGTTCCTCCACCTGAGGGGCCAGCCTGTCCAGCGCCAGACGGATCAGCGTCTGCCCGTTCAATTGCAACAAAGCCTTGTCCGCACCCCCCAGCCGCCGGGCTTGACCGCCAGCCAGCAAGACGCCGAAGACGCGCATCAGAGGGAACCCTTCCGCTGTACCAATCCGCGTCCGATCGGTTGGTCGCCATGCTACCCTTCGACCGGGTCGCCATTTGCCTGCACCAGAAGGACGCCATGGTTGTTATCGTCGTCATCATCGGTAATCGTTCGGGTGGTGACCCCCGGCAATTTGCCGAAGGCTTCCGACAGCTTGTTCGGAAACCAGGTCGAGGGCAGGCTTTCAAAGCCCGGAACGCCGCGCAGGATCGTCGAGGTGGCATTGGTGCACATCGCTTTCGGCACCGCGCCATAATCCTTGACGCGCCGCAGCACCAGTTCGGCAATTTCCGGCGAAACTAGGACTTTCTGCTCGATGACGCGGAACGTTTCGCGCGCGTGATAGTCGATGTAAAAGGCGATCATCTTGTCGGTCATGCCAAAATGCACGTCATTGCGTTCCGGCAGGCGCGGGTGCTGCCAGGTTCCCGCCGGGTCAAAGATCAGCCGTTCAGACCCGTTGACCAGAATCGCCGAATGCGCCCCCGCCTCGGACCGGTTGTTGATCACCGTGTAAAGCGTGAAATAAGTTGGCGGACCGGCGACAAAGCGCGCGGCCTGGACCTGTTCTTCGGAGGCGAATTTCGTATCTGCAGCGCAGGCGGAAAGGCCCAGCAGGGCGATCAGACAAAGTGCAAAACGCAGCATGGAAACCTCCGAATATGGCTGATCAGCCGTTGACCAGGCCGGCAAAGATCAGGATGGCGATGGAAATCCCGGCGACCCAGACCGACAGACGGATGAAACCGTCAAAGGTCTTTTCCTGTGCGCGGATATCCATGGAGCCGTGCTTGTGTTCGCCCTCGTGATGTTCGGCATTGTGGTCAGCCATCTGTTCGGTTCCCCTGTCATTCAGCGTTTCCCTGCCCATAGCCGATTCACTGCGCCCTGTCACGCGCCGCCAATCCGCAATCTCAACCGGCTGAGGCATCGCCGGAATCGCCGCCCATCCAGCCGGACGCGAGTTGAAAGCCGATCCGGCGCGGCGGGTCTTCGGTCGCCGCTTTCCCAATCGCACGCAAGGTGACGGAAAGCTGCGTCACATGCTGGATCAGTTGCGTTTTGGTTCCGGTATCGTCGCGACCATAGAAGGTCAGGATGTCGGGATCGAAAAATCCGATACCTTCGATCCGCAGCACGCCCGCCTCGTCACCGGCAAAGCCCATCGCAATCTCGTGGCTGGCGTCCAGCTGGCTTTCAAAGTTGCGAATATACAGGATCAGCCGGTCATAGGCCCATTCGGCCGGGCTTTTTGCCTTGGCCGGCTCAGTGGGCGTCTTCACCGCAGTTCTTGCCATCAGTCACAGCCTTTCCCAATGCCATGCGCCGTTCGCGGTCAGGGAACGGGAAACCACGTTCCGGCGCAAGAGGCAGTTCAGATGGGCGACCGTCTCGACCAGCGCGAGGCCGAATTCAGCGGCCCCGATCTGTCGTTTGAACAGGGGTGGAAAACATTGGGTCGCGGTTTGCGGTCGGGCAAGGTGGTCCTGCAGCCGGTCAAGGGCTGCGTCGTGATTTTCGATCATCTGGGTCAGCCGGAAGGGCAGGCCGGTGTAGGGCAGCTTGTGGCCCGGCAAGATCAGGTGCTGTTCCCCGGCATGGCGTTGAAAGGCGCGGCAACTGGCCAGCCAATCGGCCAGGGGATCGGCCTCCGGTTCGGTCGGATAGACGCCGATGTTGGCCGAAATGCCCGGCAAAAGCTGGTCGCCGCCCAGAACTAGCCCGTCGTCAGACCAAAGCGTCGCATGGTCCGGTGCATGGCCGTGGCCGATTCGCACCGTCCAGTCGCGGCCTGCGGCAGAAAGGCGGTCGCCTGCGGACAGGCGCGTGAAGCCAACCGGCATCGGATCGACCACATCGGCAAAGTTGAACGGGCGCTCGGCCGCACGCCTTGCCAGATCGGCCTCTGTCAGCCCGGCGCGGCGGTAGAAGGTCATCGCTTCGGGCGACGGCCGGTCCTGCACATCCAGCACCAGCATCCGCGCGTAAAGCCACGCGGTGCGTGTCGCCAGCAGGTCCGCTCCACGCGCCTGAAACCAGCCCACCAGACCGACATGGTCGGGGTGATGATGGGTCAGGATCACGCGGCTGACCGGTTTGCCTGCCAGCGGGCCTGCCAGAAGCCGTTCCCAGATCGCCTTGGTCTTTTGCGACGCCATGCCGGTATCGACAATGGTCCAGCCACAGCCATCGTCCAGGGCGTAGACGTTCACATGATCCAGCGCCATCGGCAGCGGCAGGCGCAGCCACAGCACGCCCTCGGCCACCCGGACCGCCTCGCCCTCGGGGGGTGGGGTGTCGAACGGGTGGCGGACGCTGTCGATCACGCAGCCAGATCTTCGGCAGACAGCGCATAAAGCCCGGCAGCCCCTTCGCGGGTCTGCGCCAGAAGTGCCGCATGTTCCGGCAGCAGGCGCTTGATCATCACCCGGGCCAGCGGCTCGCGGGAGCGGTCCGCCATCGCGGCCTTCAGATGGGCGTGGCCGCCCAGAACCCGGGCAAACGCGCGCAGGTAAGGAACCGCCCCGGCATACCGGTCGTTCAGCGGCTGCGCCACAAGCGCCTCGGTCGCGTCACGCAGGGCTTCGGCGGCGGTCCAGACGTCGCCTGCCAGATCGGTCAGCGTGGCGCGGGCGGCTTCGGCGCTGTGCTCTACCTCGTCGATCAGGCGAAAGGCGGACTCGCCGCCGTCGGCCATCTTGCGGGCCACCAGATCCATCGCCTGAATGCCGTTGGTGCCCTCATAAATCGGCGTGATCCGCGCATCGCGCGAAAACTGCGCCGCACCGGTTTCTTCGATGAACCCCATGCCGCCATGGATCTGCACCCCCTGATGCGCCACTTCGCAGCCGATATCGGTGCCGTAGGCTTTGGCGATGGGTGTCAGCAGCGCGGCGCGGGCCTGCCATTCCGGGCTGCCGGTGGCGGTGGCCAAGTCGATCGCCACCGCGCAGGACAGCGCGATGGACCGCGCGGCAAACACCTCGGCCCGCATCGTGGCCAGCATCCGGCGCACATCGGCGTGGTCGATGATCGTCCCGGCCCCCGGAACCGGCGTCGCACCCTGCCGCCGGTCTGCCGCATAGGCCAGCGCATGCTGCAACGCCGCCTCGGCCACGCCCACGCCTTGCGCGGCCACCGACAGCCGGGCGTTGTTCATCATCGTGAACATCGCGGCCATCCCCTTGTGCGGCGCACCCACCAGCCAGCCCTTGGCCGCGTCGAACTGCATGACGCAGGTCGGACTGCCGTGGAGGCCCAGCTTGTGTTCCAGGCTGACCACCTTCAGTGTGTTGCGCTGCCCCGGATTGCCCGATGCATCCGGAATGAACTTCGGCACCATGAACAGGCTGATGCCTTTCGTCCCCTCGCCCCCGTCGGGCAAGCGCGCCAGCACCAGATGGCAGACATTCGACACCAGATCACTGTCGCCCCAGGTGATGAATATCTTTTGTCCGGTAATCGCATAAGTGCCGTCGCCATCGGGTTCCGCCTTTGACCGCAGCGCGCCCACGTCGCTGCCTGCCTGCGGTTCGGTCAGGTTCATCGTGCCGGACCATTCGCCGGAATTCAGCTTGGGCAGATACAGCGCCTTTAGGGCATCGCTTGCGTGATGCTCCAGCGCTTCGATCTGACCCTTGCTCAGCAGCGGTTTCAACTGCAGCGCCAGGCAGGCCCCCGACAGCATGTCATCCACCGCCAGCGCCAGAGAGATCGGCAGACCCATGCCGCCATAGGCCGGGCTGGCGGCCATACCGACCCACCCGCCCGAGGCGATGGCACGATACCCCTCGGCAAAGCCGGGGGATGACACGATACAGCCGTTCTCCAGACGAGCGGGGTGCTTGTCGCTGCCACGGTTCAGCGGCGCCAGCACATCGGTTGCAAGACGCCCGGCTTCGGACAGGATCGCCTCCATCATGTCGGGCGTCGCGTCGGCAAAGCGGTCGGTCGCTGCCACTTCGGCATAGCCCACGACGTTGTCCAGAATGAAACGGATATCCTTGATCGGCGCGCGATAGGGCATGGCGGTCTCTCCGGCGGTGTTGCCTTGGCAAAGCGGGGCCTGTGGCGTAATCACGGCCCGGTCAAACGCTACCTTACTCAGAACGCCCTTCAAGCCGGACGCTACGTCACACAATATGACCAAGAGCCTTGCCCCGACAGTGTCTGGTATCGCAGAGGCGGCGCGTCTTCTGCAAGAGGGGGCACTGGTCGCGTTCCCCACCGAAACCGTCTACGGCCTTGCTGGCGATGCGCGGTCCGATCTTGCCGTGGCGCGGATCTTCGATGCCAAGGGGCGGCCCCGGTTCAATCCGCTGATCGTGCATGTCGCCGATCTGGCGGCTGCCGAAAGACTGGCGGTTTTCGGCCCCACCGCGCGGGCGATGGCGCAGGCCTTCTGGCCGGGTCCCTTGACGCTGGTGCTGCCGCTGCGTGACGGGGCGGGTTTGTCACCCCTGGTCACGGCGGGCCTGCCCACGGTTGCGATTCGCGTTCCGGCGCATCCCCTGGCCCGGGCCCTGCTACAAGCTTTCGCTGGCCCGGTCGCGGCACCCTCGGCCAACCCATCGGGCCGGGTCTCGCCGACCTGTGCCGCGCATGTGTCCGACGCCCTGAACGGACGTATCGCTGCGGTTCTGGATGGCGGCCCCTGCGATGTGGGGGTGGAATCGACGATCCTTGCCATGGATCCGGTGCCCACCCTCCTGCGCCCCGGCGGTTTGCCGGCAGAGGCGCTGGAGGCTGCGCTGGGACAGAAACTCGCCATGGGGGGCGATGCGTCAAAACCCTCCGCGCCCGGACAACTCTACTCGCATTATGCGCCTGGTGCGGCTGTGCGGCTGAACGCCACGACAGCGGCGGCGGGCGAGGTCATGGTGGGGTTCGGGGCGGTGCCGGGCCATCTGACCCTGTCTGCCAGCGCCGACCTGGTCGAAGCCGCCGCCCGACTGTTTCAGATCCTCCGCGACGCCGACCTCATGGCCGGCCACGGCGGCCGGATTGCCTTTGCCACGATCCCCGAAACCGGGCTTGGCCGCGCAATCAATGACCGCCTCCGCCGCGCGGCTGCCCCCCGCCCGGACCGCTGAAGCTGCGTCTGCCAGAGCCCCGGCAGACGCCAGCGGAATTTTCCCCATGCGATAACGAAGAAAGCTGTGCGATAGTTGGATCGGGCAAGTGCGCCCATGCAAAGAAAACATCTGCCGTGGAGGCAGAGGCAAGAGGGAACTGTGGTATGATTAAAGAATTCAAGGACTTCATTGCCAAGGGCAATGTCATGGACCTGGCCGTGGGTATCATCATCGGCGCCGCATTCACTGCCATCGTCAGCAGCCTTGTGGGCGATCTGATCAATCCGATCATCGGCTTGATCCTGGGTGGCGTCAACTTTTCCGATATGTTTCTGGATCTGTCCGGAACCAATCCGGCATCCTTCGCGGCCGCGAGGGAATCTGGTGCCGCAGTCTTTGCCTATGGCGCGTTCATCACCGCCATCATCAACTTTCTGATCATCGCCTTCGTGGTCTTCATGCTGGTCAAGGCGGTGAACAAGCTGAAAGGCCCGACGGTTCAGGCAGACCCCGTCGGCCCGTCCGCAGAACAGCTGCTGGCAGAGATTCGCGATTCGCTGAAGGCGCGCTGAGATTCGCCATCAACTCCGACGACGCCCGGCAACGGCCGGGCGTCAGTATTATTTCGCGACCGGCTTATGAGCCTAATTCACCATCTCGGCCGCGTCCCGGACTGGCAGACCAAGCGCATCACCCACCGCCGCATAGGTCAGATGACCTGCGTGGGTGTTAAGACCTGCAAGCAGATGCTTGTCTGCCGCACAGGCCGCCTTCCAGCCCTTGTCGGCGAGCGCCAGCAGGAAGGGCATCGTCGCGTTGCCAAGTGCCTGCGTCGACGTCCGCGCCACTGCCCCTGGCATGTTGGCGACGCAGTAATGCATGATCCCGTCAACCTCGTAGATCGGGTCCTGATGCGTCGTCGCACGGCTGGTCTCGAAACATCCGCCCTGATCGATGGCCACATCGACCAGCGCCGCGCCGGGTTTCAGTTCCTTGAGCTGTGCTCTGGAAATCAGCTTCGGGGCCGCAGCGCCGGGGATCAGCACCGCCCCGATGATCAGATCGGCCTCTCGTGCCAAAGTGATGGTGTTACCGGCACTGGCATAGGCGTTCTTGAAATCGCGCCCGAACACGTCATCCAGATAGCGCAGCCGGTTGATCGACCGGTCCAGCACCGTCACATCCGCGCCCATGCCGGCCGCCACTTTGGCGGCGTGGGTACCCACAACGCCGCCACCGATCACCAGCACTTTCGCGGGCAGCACACCCGGAACACCGCCCAGCAGCACGCCGCGCCCGCCGTTCGCCTTTTGCAGCGTCCAGGCGCCCACTTGCGGGGCAAGCCGCCCGGCCACCTCTGACATCGGTGCCAGCAATGGCAGGCCACCGCGATCATCCGTCACCGTCTCATAGGCAATCGCAGTGACGCCCGAAGCGAGAAGATCCTTCGTCTGCTCCGGATCAGGCGCCAGATGCAGGTAGGTAAACAGCACCTGCCCCTCGCGCAGTCGCTTGCGCTCCACCGCCTGCGGCTCCTTCACCTTGACGATCATGTCGGCTTGGGCAAACACCTCGTCCGCCGTGTCCAGAATCTGCGCGCCGACAGCGATATAATCTGCATCCGCGAAACCTGCCCCAAGCCCGGCCTTGGTTTCGATCATCACGCTGTGGCCATGCGCCATCGCCTCGCGCGCGGCGTCGGGCGTCATGCCGACGCGGAACTCCTGTGGCTTGATCTCTTTCGGGCAACCAATCTTCATGTCCGTCTCCTGCAGGCCGACAGGCCCTCTGGCGATCAGTCTTTGCCTGTTGCGCCGCAAATGCTTTGATTTCTGGGTGACGCCAGCGTCATCTTTGCGTAAGTTCTGCGGCATAACCCGACGTTCACCGAAGAAATCACCACGATCATGGATCTTGACGCAACAGACCGCCGAATTCTCACGGTGCTGCAGAAGGCAGGCCGGATCACCAATGCCGAACTGTCGGAACAGGTGCATCTGTCGCCGTCCGCCTGCCACCGAAGGGTGCAGCGGCTTGAGGACGAGGGCTATATCGCAGGCTACGTGGCGCTTCTCGATACCCGCAAGATGGGACGGCTGACCACGGTTTTTGTCGAGATCACCCTGCAAAGTCAGGCCGAAGACCTGCTGGATGCGTTCGAACGCGAGGTGGCGCGGGTGCCTGATCTGCTGGAATGTCACCTGATGGCGGGGACGGCGGACTATCTGCTAAAGATCATGGCCGAGGATACCGAAGACTTCGCCCGCATCCACCGGCAGTTCCTCAGCCGCCTGCCCGGGGTGCGGCAGATGCAGTCCTCCTTCGCATTGCGCACGGTGGTTAAGACGACGGCGCTGGCGGTGTGAAATGGAAAAACCCCCGGCCTCGCGGACGGGGGTTGATCGGGTGGGGCCCGTCTTTCAACGTCACCCCCAGCTTCGCAAGACGTCTTACAGACCGCCTTCACGCTGAAGCTTCTTCCGGGCAAGTTTCCTTGCGCGGCGTACGGCTTCGGCCTGTTCGCGTGCTTTCTTGACGGAGGGCTTCTCGAAATGCTGCTTGAGCTTCATTTCCCGAAACACCCCTTCGCGCTGAAGTTTTTTCTTCAGGGCACGG
>JAYSYZ010000203.1:0-9043 GCA_043727195.1 Paracoccaceae bacterium | reverse complement strand
ATCGCCGCATGATTGCTGCGCGATACCGACATGTCGCCAAAATCAAGGCTGATCGTCTGATCCGTGCCACGACCAATCTGCGATACGCCTTGCATGAGCGCAAAGCCCGCCCCGCGACCGGGTCCATCCGTGACGATCAGCCAGCCGGTGGGATACATCACATGGCCCGAACCTGCGGCCGGAACCGCATCCGCAATTGCCGCCCTCTCAGGCTCTTCGAACAATGGTACCACCGAAGCCGGCTCCGCCTCGAAGCCGAGGATGCGGGTCTTGGTGCGGGTCGGTCTACGGCGTCTCGGTTCGACCGGCGACGCGACTTTTGCAGCATCTTCGGCGCGGGCCTCTGCCTCTTCAAGATCCCAGATGTTGACCGAACCAGCCTGCCCGCCGCCATTCGGGGCGGACACCTTGGCTTTTACCACCCGGCTGGGCCGGGCGGCTGGTTCGGCTGCGGCGGGGTCCAGATCGGGCAGCAGTGGTGGCGGGGTTACTGCTGCCAAGGCTTGTCTCAGGCGCTTGACCTCAAGTTCGGCGAGGGCGGCGATTGCCGGATCGGGGGTCACTTCGACCGGAGCCGCGGCCTTCGCCTTGGCTTCGGACGACCTTCCAAAGATGGCCCGCAGAAAATTCAAAACTCTGTCCCCCGAACTTCTGGTTTTTCCGAATGCACCGTTCAGTCCGCCACGGTCAGCGTGAAGGCTGCGACAATCATGCCGCCATCGCGTTTGACGGCAAAGCGGTAAGTTGCAACTTTCCTCTCGATTTCGCGCGACAGGATGGTTGCAAGTGTCGTGGCGGCATCGATCTTCTCTTGCGTTGCCGAATAGACGATCAGGACATCGCCCACCTGCAAGTCGGCGTCCGAACCAACCGGCACGTCAGTAACCACGGTCTGCACCCCGCCGTCCGCCACGCGCACCTCGAATGCCAGACCTGTATCAAGGATCAGATGGTCGATGACCGGCAAAACTTCGGTCTTTCGGATGATATCGGCACCCTCAAAGGCCTGCACACCGAAGACCACCTGAACTTCCGTCAGCGCGCCGAGATCACTGCCGCGACCCATGGCTTGCCGAAGATCATCGCTGCCGCGCAAGGGCAGGCCGTTGACTTCGACGATGCGCTGGCCCGCCTGCATCCACATCGGCGCGCCCGGCTGGATGCTGGCGATCAGGTTTTTCTGCCAATCGTCCGAGCCGAATGGCATGCTGACCGCGCGGGCCAGAGTGATCTTGTCCGATATGACCGGTGTCATCTTTGCAGGCTCAGCGGCGGCCAAATCCTCGCTGGGCCGAACGGCTGCCGGATCGGCGACGACGCCTGGCTGCGGCGCAGCGACGGCAGGGGTCGTATCCGCCACCGCAAGATCAACCGCTGAAACTTCGGTTGCCGGTGCAATCGGGTCTGCAGCGGCCACTTCCACGGCTGCCATGCCAGCCCCGACCGTTACGGGTGCCGCCGCGACTTCTTCTGTCGGTGCGGTGACCGCGTCCAGCCTCGGCGGCTCGACCGCTTCGGCCTGCAACGATGGGGCCGCTGCATCAGCGGGCGACGTGACCACCGCGTCGCCAGATGCGCCATCGGCTGGCAAAGCGTCCGCCGCATCGCCGCCTTTGATCGCAGCGTCCGGTGCCGACACATCGGTCGTGGCAACGACGGTTTCGACCACTGGCGCGACCGGCTTGCCGTCCGGATTCACCGCAGCAGTTTCGACGGCATCAGGCTTTTCCATGACAGCGACCGCTGCGGATGCCGGGGCAGGCGGTTCTGTCGCCTTGCCGGCAAGCCCGCCCTGCCAAACCGCAAGACCAGCCATCACGGCAAAGGCGGCGGCAGATCCGATCAGCAGCGCCTTCGGTGGCCTTGGCACCGGGGCCGCGTGGACGACCACCTTTTCCGACACTGGCCGTTTTGACGCCTGGCGGGCGGTCGTTACCGGTTGGTCTGCCGCCTCGGCGCCCGGTGCGATCATGGCAAGCCAGGCATCGGCAGACTGAATGCGATCCTTCGGAAACACGTTCATCGCCTTGTCCATTGCCTTGAGGAACGCAGGCGGAAAACCGGTGACATGGCCCGATAGCGGCGCATATGGGTCTGCATCGCCCGATGCCACCGCCGACAGCCGAGTCTGCGAATTTGCCGGGGTCTTGCCGGTGATGAGGTGATAAAACGTCGCTGCGAGGGCATACAGGTCGCTGAAGGGGCCCTGAGTGCTGCCGTTGATGTAGAATTCCTGCGGTGAGTAGCCGTCCTTCACCACGCGGATTGCCGATAGCGCCCGGCTGACCTTGGACACCTCTTCGCGTGCCGCACCAAAATCGATCAGCACAGGATTGCCGCTGGCCTTGTCCATCAGGATGTTGTCAGGCGAGATGTCGCGGTGCAGCACGCCCCGGCTGTGAACAAACCCCACGGCACCAAGGATCTTTTGCAATACGCCGACGATTTCCGCGCTGCTTAGCCGGGTCGCGCCTTCTTCAAGGGTTTCAAGCAGGTCGAAGCCCTCGATGTAATCCATCGCCATGTAGGCGGTGTCATTATCCTCAAAAACCTGATGCACTCCGACGATCTGCGGATGCTTCAATTTCGAAAGATTGAACGCCTCCTGCACGAAGAGTTTGACGATTGACCGGAATTCCACCTGATGGGCTCGCGACCGTGCGCCGACAATCGTTTTTGACCGGCGGCAGAAGGAACTGGGAAAACACTCCTTGATCACGACCTGCCGATCCAGCGAATCGCGTGCGAGATAGGTGATGCCGAAACCGCCGCTGTTCAGGAACGACTCGATGGTGAACTGCCCGTGCAACAGCTGCGTGCCGGGCTTCAGCTCGTCTGCAAAAACTTCGTTGTCGACCTCAACAGTCTTTCGCGCCGCAGAAGCCATGCCCACACCCACTTATTTGCCCCCATCCGCATTCCCATCTGCGGAGACCCTCATGTTGCCGGATAGCGGCAGACTTTGGCCAAATCGTGAAGCTAATGAGTTCATATTCTGCAAGGAATCATGGTTGCGGTTGCATCGCCTGCGGTTGGACAACGCCTTGCAGGATATGTTGGTAAACCACGGCTTTTTGCCGGTTTTTCCACAACGCCACGTTTCGAAGGCTGTTGTCGCCACAAACGCAACAACGTCTTCGCGCCTGTTCTGCCATGATCCCGCCGCAAAGTAGCGATTGGTTCGGAACGGGAAACACTGCGCTGGCACATCGACGATTGCCCTGCCCTTGCCGGCGGCGGCGCGGCGTGACACCAAGGGGGATGCTGGCGATCCTCCTCAAGACATTGCCATTCTTCGCTGTGATCGGACTGGGCTATCTGGCAGGACGGACCCGGTTCTTCTCACCCGAAGCGACGGCTTACCTGACCAAATTCGTGTTCTACTTCGCGCTGTCAGCGATGCTTTTCGGCTTTGCTGCCAATCTGGATGTCGCGGCGATCTTCAGCTGGCAGTTCGTCGCCGCCTATCTGGCCGGGACGACCGCCGTCTGGCTGCTGGTGGCCACCGTTGCCCGGTTGCGGGGAAGCGGCCTTGAAGAAGCAGTGTTCGAGGCGCACACCGGCGTGATCGGCAATGTCGGTTTCCTCGGCATTCCAATGCTTGCGCTGCTATTGGGCCCCGCCGCTGTCGGACCCGTGCTCTTGGTGCTGGCGTTTGATTTGATTGTTTTTTCGTCGGTGTTGACGATGCTGATCACCGGCCTCAGGTCCGGTCGTGTCAACTTCGGCACCTTCCGGGTTCTGGCGCTGGGCCTTGCACGGAACCCGATGATCGGATCGACCGGGCTTGGGATCGTCTGGGGCCTCACCGGATGGACCCTGCCGGTACCGGTCAATGAACTCCTGACGCTTCTGGGGGCAGCCGCCACCCCGTGCGCCTTGTTTGCCATCGGCGCGTCGCTGGCGGGGCGCAGTGCCGAGCGGGCGCAAGTGGCGGTCTGGCTGACTTTCGCCAAGCTGGTTCTGCATCCTGGGGCAGTTGCGTTCGCCGCGCTTTACCTCTTCGACGTAGCACCGTATGCGGCGGGTGTGATGATCGCGGCGGCTGCGTTGCCCGTTGCAGGCAACGTTTTCATTCTGGCGCAGCATTACGGTGTGGCACCGCAGCGGGTGTCGACGGCGATCCTGATCTCGACGGCAGTGTCGGTGCTGACCGTTACGGGCGTGATTGCATTGGTAACGGGGTAGCTTATGCGGACAATATCGGAAAACCGTGCGTTCGGCGGCGTGCAGGGGGTCTATGCCCACGCTTCCGAGGTCTGCGGCGGCGAGATGACCTTTGGGTTGTTTCTGCCCGAACAGGCCGAAGAGGGGCCGGTGCCACTGCTGTGGTTCCTGTCCGGCCTGACCTGCACGCATGAAAATGCGATGGTGAAGGCTGGCGCACAGCGATGGGCGTCAGAGATGGGCATCGCGCTGGTGTTTCCGGATACCAGTCCGCGCGGCGATACCGTCGCCAATGCGGCAGCCTTCGATCTGGGACAGGGGGCGGGGTTCTATGTCAACGCGGTGCGTGCGCCCTGGGCCCCGCATTTCCAAATGTGGGATTACCTGACCGACGAACTGCCCCGCATCCTGTTCAATGCCTTTCCGGTGGCCGAAGCCGCCCAAAGCATCACCGGCCATTCGATGGGCGGGCACGGCGCCCTGACCATCGCGATGAGCTTTCCGGGCCGCTTTCGCTCTGTCTCGGCATTTGCGCCGATCTGCAACCCGACGGCCAGCGACTGGGGCCGTCCGCAGTTTCTTGCCTATCTCGGCCCGGACGAGACGACATGGGCGGCGCATGATGCAACACTTCTGATGCGGAAGCGTGGCTTTGACGGGCCGATGCTGGTGGATCAGGGCACCGCGGACCAGTTTCTGGAAAAGCTGCGCCCCGAGGCCCTCGCCGAAGCGATGGTCACAGCCCGGCAAGGGGGGGCGTTCAGAATGCAGAAGGGCTATGACCACAGTTATTTCTTCATCTCCACCTTCATGGAGGAACATGTCGCCTTCCATGCTGCGGCGCTGCATGCTTAGGGCGGCGCTGCTGATGCTGATCCTTGCCGCGCCGGCATCGGCAGGTCAGGCCGACGCGGTCCTAGCAGCGGTCAACGGCGCGCGGCAAAGGGCGGGATGCCCTGCGCTGGTCATGAACCCCCGTCTGGCGGCGGCGGCAAAGGGTCACGCGACGGCGATGGCGGAGCAGAACTTTTTCGGCCATTCCGGCCGGGACGGCAACCGTTTGTCGGGGCGGATCAGCCAACAAGGCTACCGCTATGGCGCGGCGGCCGAAAATATCGCGGCAGGGCAATCTTCGGTGCCCGAGGTGGTATCAGACTGGCTGAAAAGCGCGGGCCACCGCCGCAACATGTTGAACTGCCGGATGCGGGACACCGGGATTGCGGTCGTCTACCAGCCGGATGACAAGCCGCTGTCGGGCAGCCGTTCGGCCTTGCGATATTATTGGGTGCAGGTGTTCGCTGCCCGATGATTTCTCGCCGGATTTTCATCGACGCCGACGCCTGCCCGGTCAAAGCCGAGGCAGAGCGGGTGGCGACCAGACTGGGCGTCGGAATGGTGCTGGTCTCGAACGGCGGGATCAGACCGTCGGCAAACCCGCTGGTGGAAAGCGTGTTCGTGGCCGCCGGCCCGGATGAGGCCGACAAGTGGATTGCCGATCACTGCGCGCCGGGGGATGTGGTGGTCACCGGGGATATCCCCTTGGCCGCCCGCTGCGTGGCCGCCGGGGCGCGCGTGCTAAAGCACAATGGCGAAGAGCTGACGGCGGCCAACGTCGGCATGGCGCTGGCGACACGCGACCTGATGACCGACCTCAGGTCAGCCGACCCGTTCCGGCAGGGTGGCGGGCGGCCGTTTTCAAAGGCCGACCGAAGCCGGTTTCTGGATATGCTGGACAGGGTGCTGCGCTAACTATCGCGCAGCAGGGCAGGACGAGATCTCAAGAAATAGCAAAGGGTTGCCGGAGTACCGCCATGGTATTTCACCATATGGGCTGACCGATGGCAGTCAAGGAAATGGCTTGTGCGGGGACCGGGGTTGTGGTCAGTTCGGCCTGCGTTGACCGGCGTTGGGAGAGTGGCTGATGAGAAACCTGATCTTGGGCATCCTGTTTGCATCGACGGCGATCCTCGGTTTCTACGCCTATCAGACCAGTCAGAAGGTGACGGGATTGCAGGCTGACCTGGCCGCAAAGACCGAAGCCGTGACTGCACTGCAAGGTGAAAATTCCACACTGACCGGCCAGATCGCGGCCCTGCAGGCGCAGGTTGACGCGGCGGCAGCAGCGGTCGTGGCACCAGCGACAGAAACCGAAGCGGCACCTGCGACAGCGCCCGCAACCAATCCCTGACGACATCCGACACGGATGCGCTCTGACCTGCGCTGACTTGGCGTTTCTCTGGCTCCGGCGGCACCTGCCGTGTCGCACCATCCAGCCCAGCAGCGGCGATCAGCCGTCCACGCCGCCGCGATGTCGCGCCCAGAACAGACGCCGCCGTGCCCGCGGTCTCATCTGCCCGTCATGGCACGCTCTCAAGCCCTGACCGGGATTCTTTTCGCTGCTGGCGGCACGATCATCTTTTCGGTCAACGATGTGGCGATCAAGTTCCTGTCTGGCGGCTATGCGCTGCATCAGGTGATCCTGATCCGGGCAATCGTGGCTTTGGCCTTCATCCTCTGCTTCATCGCCTTTTCCGGCACCGGGTTCCGGCAGTTGGTCACCGCTCGCCCCCGCACGCATCTGTTGCGCGTGGCGATCGTGATGGTATCCAACGTCACCTTTTTCATCGGCCTTGCGGCCATGCCGCTTGCCGACGCGGTGGCGGTGGCTTTTGTCAGCCCGATCGTCATCACCGTGCTGTCGGTGGTGGTCCTGTCTGAAACCGTGGGGCCAAGGCGCTGGATGGCGGTGATCATCGGCATGGTGGGCGTGATCATCATGCTGCGGCCCGGTGCGGGGGTCATTCAGCCCGCGGCGGTGCTGGTGCTGATCTCGGCGGTGCTTTATGCCGCCGGCAATCTTTTGGCGCGGCATATGGGCGGCACGGAAAGCGCGATGACGCTGGGGTTCTACGTGCAGGCGGGGTTCGTTGTGGTCAGCGCCGCGATGGGCCTTTGGGCAGGCGACGGGCATCTGGCCACGGATGACAAGCTGTGGGGGTTCCTGTTCCGCCCGTGGATCTGGCCGCCGCTGGCGGATTGGCCGATCTTCCTTGCCACCGGCCTTGCGGTCGGCATCGGCGGCATGATGGTGACGCAGGCATACCGCACCACCGAAGCGGGGCTGGTGGCCCCGTTCGAATATGTCGGGATGCCTGCCGCCATCTTCTGGGGTGCCGCGATTTTCGGCACCTTGCCGGACCTGACCGCCTGGGCGGGGATTGCGCTGATCTGCGGATCGGGGCTCTATACCCTGTGGCGGGAAACGGCGCAGAGGAAGCGGCATGCAGCCTGAGGCAGTCATCTTCGACATCGGCAATGTGCTGACCTGCTGGCAGCCCGAAGCGTTCTACGACCGGGTGATCGGGGTGGACAGGCGGCGCGCCCTGTTCGCGGCGGTGGACCTGCACGGAATGAACCTGCGCGTCGATGCTGGCGCGTTGTTCCGCGAGACCATCTATGAGGCGGCTGATCTGCATCCAGACTTGGCGGTGGAAATCCGCATGTGGTATGATCGCTGGATCGAGCTGGCCTCCCCGCGCATCGAAGGATCAATCGCTTTGTTGCGGGCCTTGCGCCGCAATGGCGTTCGGGTGTTTTCGCTCACGAATTTCGGGAGTTATGCCTATGAGGAAGCCCGCGACAAGCTGGATTTTCTGGGGGAATTCGACCGGGAATATGTCTCGGGCCGGATGGGGGTGGTGAAACCCGACCCGCGGATTTACCAGATGGTCGAGGTGGATTGCGGCATTGCCCCCGACCGGTTGCTGTTCACCGATGACAAGGCGGAAAACATCACGGCGGCGGCCCGGCGCGGCTGGCGCACCCATCAGTTCGAAAGCTGGCAAGGCTGGGCGGCACGGCTGGTGGCCGAGGGGTTGTTGAGCGAAGAGGAGGCGGGGCTATGAACGCGGAAACCATCGGCAGGGATGCCGAGGCTTTGCTGAACTGGCAGGGCCTGACGGCGGCGCTGGAGGCAGGACACCGGTTGCCACGGGCAGAGATCGCGGATCTGTTGTTGTATCGCGGCCCCGACACGCTCTTGGACCGGGCGGCCTGGATCGACGGCCTCGGGTCGCTGGTCAAAGTGGGCACCATCGTGCCGGGCAACGCGGGGCGCGGCAAGGCCACCGTGAACGGGATCGTCAACCTTTTCGACGACACGACGGGCGAGTTGACAGCACTGATCGATTTTCGTCTGGTGACAAAGTGGAAGACAGCCGGCGACAGCCTGCTCGCGGCAAGCCGGCTGGCCCGCCGCGACAGCCGGAACTTCCTGCTCGTCGGCGCAGGAACCGTGGCCCGCTCGATGGTCGAGGCGTACCGGTCGCTGTGGCCCCAGGCGCGATTTGTGGTGTGGAGCCGCACCCGTGCCACCGCCGAAAGCATGGGCCTGCCGGTCGCGAACGATCTGGAACAGGCGGTACGGGCAGCCGATGTGATCTGCACCTGCACAATGTCATCCGAGCCGCTGGTCATGGGTGCCTGGCTGCAACCGGGCCAGCACCTCGACCTGATCGGCGCCTACACCCCGGCCATGCGCGAGGTGGACGACACCGCCATGGCGCGCGCGCGCATCTTCGTCGATGCCCGCGCCACGACGGTGCACCACATCGGTGATCTGATGGCACCGCTGGCGTCGGGTGCGATCACAGAAGGTGACGTGATCGCCGATTTCTACGACGACCCCGCACTGTTTGCCCGACGGTCCGACGACGAAATCACCATCGCCAAGAACGGCGGCGGTGCCCATCTGGATCTGATGACCGCCACCTATATCGCGCAGCAATGGCGGGCACGGACCTAGACCTGCCAGGACCGCCTGCGCGGGCAGCGGAATGGTGGCAAAATGAACCGGGAATTGGTCGGAGCGAGAGGA
>JAYSYZ010000202.1:0-9056 GCA_043727195.1 Paracoccaceae bacterium | reverse complement strand
CCGCCCGGAGGTGCCGTCGAAATGACGCGTGCAGTCACCATGTTTGCGATGCTTCTTGCATTTCTTGCCTTCGCCAACATGGGCAGCGCAGGCGGGATGGAACGTGTTCAGGGGCAGATGGTGCACGCCAGGGGTGCCGTCGTTCTGATGCAGAGCCAGCATGACAGATGTCAGATTGCCGCCCCCTGTTCACTGTCATGCGTCGGGTGTGCTGCCGGGATGCTCACCAAGAGCACCAACCTTTTGCACAGCACGGCCAGCGCGGTCGATCTGCACCGCACGCGAGTAGGGCGAACGGTGTCCGAAAGGCTCTACCGGCCACCGAAGGTAGACCGTCACCTATCTGACTGTAACGAACAACATCAAAACAAAGGAACGCAAGATGCGTAAAACGACACTCGCAGCAACGCTTTCGATCGTCCTCCTGAGCGCTGGAATCACCGCCTCATTTGCAGGGCACCCGGAGAATCCCTCCGCCGAAGGCATGGCTGGAATGGAAGGGATGACCAACATGGAAGGGATGGCGGGCATGGAAGGGATGCCAGCCGAGGGCGGTGCCATGCCAATGAAAGGCATGGGCACGATGCCGATGATGATGGGCATGATGGAAATGATGCCAATGATGGGAATGATGCCGATGGGCGGGAAGCCCATGGCAGGGATGGCCGGTATGGCGGACACCGCTGCGGCACCCCAGGCCGTTCCGGCCGGTCTTGAAGCGAAACTCGATCTTCTGATCACCAGCATCGACAGCCTGACGGCGCGGATAGAAGCGCTGGAAGCCCCCGCCGCCAACTAGGCGCAACACCAATGGGTCGGGCGCTTCGGCGCCCGCTCCCTCTCGTTTTCGACAATGCGGCGCGCAGTCGCAGGGATTTACCCACCTGGATGCCGCCAACCACAGGAGCCTTGCGTGAAGAAAATTCCAGTCGCGGCCGTCGCCGTCATTGTCCTGTGGTTTGGGCTTTCGGCAATCTGGATGTCGAGTTCCGGCGCAACACAGAATACTGCTCCGGCATCGCAACTCCAGACGGGACAGCCGGCGCCACAGTCTTGCGCGATGATGGCATCGATGCGCGGCGGGGTCGATCGCGCCGGGGCTGTGATGCCGGGCGGCGGCATGTCTTCACCGCAGCAGAGCATGATGCAAGGGGCGGACGCTGGCGGCGCTGCAGTCGCAACGCTTCCCGCGTCTTTATCAGGCATCATGACCGAACCCGTCGCCCCGATCCTTGGGTTGCAGGAGCTGTTTGCGACGCCTCCGGCGCTCACTGATGTCATGACACGGCTGCAAGCGGTCGAAGACCGGCTGGCGGCCGCGATACTTCGTCTTGAGTCAGTCGGCACTGCGGATGTTGCCGTTGTTGCCGCGATCGGAACAGATAGTCAGCCGACCTCATCGTGGGTATCACAGCTTTTGTCAGTCATCGTGCCCGGACCTGTCATTGGTTTTCTGTTGATCCTGCTTATCGTGCTGGCCGCTACCGCGCGCGGTTGGTCGGTTGTGCAGGGCGTGACGCGCTGGCTTCGGCGGTCTCCGAAAGCGCAAGCAGCATGGAATTCTGCGAGGGGACGGCAGGTACGGGCTGTTGTGTTGCGCAAACAGCGTCAGGCGTTGACCTATCTGAAATCAACCGGGCTCGACAATCCGCAGGGGCGGGCACTGCATCGGACACGCTTTTGGACGCAGGTCCAACGATCAAGAAGACACGGCGTCACCCGGGCCCGCCCGTTGCTCATCCAAATGGGGCTGATGCGGCAGAATGCGTCGCCCGGTGAAGACCAAGCGTCCGTCAATTCGCCTCTCGTGTATGGCGAGGTGATCCATGCCACCGACGCAAATGGCAAGCTACTGACAGCCGGAGTTTTTGAGGAAGGTCAGGTGCGCGCCGCCGCAGGACTGACGCTGGCCCTCGGCACAGTTGCATTTGCCTACGCCTACTTCGCGCAAGTTTATGCGCCGATCCAGATCGTGACGACGCTGTTTTTCTTCGAGTTTCTTATTCGCGTGACAGCCGGGATCAGATTCAGCCCGATCGGGGTGATCGCCCATTGGATGACCCGCCGCCAGACACCGCAATGGGTATCGGCCCAACCCAAACGGTTCGCCTGGACGCTGGGCCTCGTGATGTCACTGGCAATGATGATAATCACCAACAGCGGCATCCGCGGCCCGTTGCCACTGACAATTTGCCTGATCTGCCTGAGCTTGATGTGGCTGGAGGCGGTCCTTGGCCTGTGTCTGGGCTGCGAGATTCACCGCCGACTGGTGCGGCGGGGCTGGATGCAGCCCGACAAAGATTTTGAAATCTGCGCGAACGGGTCCTGCACCGTTCAGCCCCAACCCCAATTTGCAAGGTGAATCGATGAACCAGATGCGCACTCCCACCCAAATCGCTTCACTGCGAAGCAGGATCGTCGGAATTGATCAGCAAGTGCCGGTTCTTGGCGGCGAACGGCTGCCCTATGTCAACCTCGACAATGCAGCCAGCACGCCCGTCCTGCGCGAGGTGCTTGATACTGTAAACCGGTTCATGGACTGGTATTCCTCGGTCCATCGCGGTGCGGGCTTCAAAAGCCAGGTTTCGACCCTCGCCTATGAGGAAGCGCGGGGCATCGTCGCGGATTTTGTCGGGGCCAACCGAGCGGAGCACGTGGTGATCTTCGGCAAGAACGCGACCGAAGCCATCAACAAGGTGGCCTGGCGTCTGAACCTTGCCCCCGATGATGTCGTTCTGGTCTCGCAGATGGAGCACCACAGCAACGATCTGCCTTGGCGGGCACAAGCAAGGGTCGAACATATCGACGTCGACGACAACGGCGTGCTGGACCTGGCGCACCTCGAAAGCCTTTTGCAGCGGCACGGTGGACACGTTCGACTGGTTGCCGTGACCGGAGCATCCAACGTTACGGGCTACATTCCCGACGTTCACGCACTGGCCCGTCGGGTCCACGCCGCCGGTGCCCAGATCCTTGTAGATTGTGCGCAGCTTGCTCCTCATCGACCGATCGACATGCGTGGCCTCGATGATCCCGCACATCTGGATTATGTCACCGTTTCAGCCCACAAAATGTATGCCCCCTTTGGCACCGGCGCGCTGATCGGCCGCCGCGACACGTTCGAAGAGGGCGAGCCAGAGCACCGCGGCGGCGGCACGATCGACTTCGTGTCGCTGGACAGCGTAGCATGGGCACCGGCGCCAGATCGCGACGAGGCAGGCACACCCAATGTGGTGGGCGCGGTGGCGCTTGCTGCAGCGATCCGGGCCTTGTCTGACATCGGCATGGATCATATCGCCGCACATGAGGCGGAACTCAGGGCACATGCGCTTGAATGTCTAGGGCGGATAGACGGAATTCGGTTCTACGGCACGGGGGACGCCTCAGATGGTTCTCGCCATCTGGGCGTGATCGCGTTCACCCTGGCCTCGCAGCCGCACGGGCTTGTTGCTGCCGCACTTGCGGCCGAATACGGGATCGGGGTCAGAAACGGCTGCTTTTGCGCCCATCCCTATCTCGTTCGATTGCTAGGACTGTCGCAGGGCAAGGTTGACCAAGTGCGCGATGCCATGGCCAGCGGCGACCGCAGCTCTGTTCCGGGAATGGTTCGGATCAGCTTCGGGATGTACAATTCGCTGGACGACATTGATCGGCTTGCCGTGGCTTTGGAACGCATTTCCGCAGGCTGGCTGAGGGCGAGCTACCGACAGGACCGTGACAGCGGCGAGTATGTCGCCGAGGGATTTGCGATGGATCCGGCCCATGCTTTTTCGATTTCACGGTGCGGCCTGGAGGGCATGACGCGGTCTGGTCACGGCGTCCGGGAAGGATAGAAGCAACCGTCAGTTCCGCAGGCTGTCCAGCACCGGACATTCCGGGCGATCTCCTCCGCTGCAAAGCGCAGCGGTGCGGGACAGAACGGCTTCGATTTTTTGAAGGTCGATGATCTTTGCCCTGACATCGGCCAGGTGAACCTCGGTTTTGTCCCTGACTTCGGCACATGATCGCAGTGCGCCGTCGCCAAGGCCGAGCAAGCCACGTATGTCAACGAGCGAAAAACCCAAGTCGCGGGCGCGCAGAACAAAGTGCAGGCGCTGCACATCTGACGCGCCATAGGTACGATGGCCTGCATCGGTCCGAGCAGGCGGGGGCAGGATGCCTGCTGTTTCGTAGTAGCGGATCGTTTCCAGATTGCAGCCGGTGGCGCGGGCCAGATCGACACGTCGCAGCGCTTTGCCTTCGTGGGTCGCAGCTTCGTGAACGGCAGCCATGCTGATTTTCCTTGCGCCTGTAGTTGCTACAGACCGTAGGCAGGTTGCAACGGGATGACAAGGAAGCTTCGCATGAGCAACAGTCACGATATCGAAACCGCGCCGGACAGCAGCGATCACAAAGGGATTTTCGCCACGCTCGGGCTTGCGGGCGCATTTCTTGTCTCGGCCTGCTGCATTGTGCCGCTGGTGCTGGTCACGCTGGGCATTTCGGGGGCCTGGATCGGTAACCTGACAGCACTTGAACCCTACAAGCCGCTCACCTCAATCATCGCCATTGTCTTCATCGGATTGGGGTTCTGGCAAGTCTATTTCCGGACAAAGCCATTCTGCGTGGAGGGCTCTTACTGCGCCCGCCCGCAGTCGGCGCGCCTCACCAAGACAGTGCTTTGGCTGGCCACGGCGCTGGTCGTGCTGTCTCTGACGCTCAGCTGGTGGGCGCCTTTGCTCTACTGAAATCAAGGAGAAACCTCATGAAATATTTTGCCATTCTGGCGCTCGGGACCCTGATGCTCGGGCTTCCCCCCACAACCCCAATCGCGTTCGCTCAAGCGGCCCCGGCGGTCGCGTCCACGCTGACCGAGGTCAGCTTTAATGTGCCCGGCATGACCTGCGCGACCTGTCCGATCACGGTCAAGATCGCAATGAGTGGGGTCCAAGGGGTGCAGTCGGTCGAGGTGGACTTTGACACCCGTAGCGCGACCGTGCTCTTTGATCCGGCCCTGACCGATGCGGCGGCGATTGCAGAAGCCTCCGCGCAGGCGGGTTATCCCGCCGACGTGCGAGGCTGAACCCGATGCGCGATGATATGCAAGGCGGGATACTCGCCACAATCATTGCCGCCCCCGTCGTGATTGTGTGCTGTGCTGGGGGTGGCGTGGCCCTGACCGCGATCACGGGTTCGGTTGGCGGATTAATCGGCGGATTGGAGGGCGTGGTGATATTGTCTGGTGCCGCAATTGCGGCGCTGACGTGGCGCAGCCGGCTACGGGCGCGATCAAACCGTCCTGACGTTGACGACGTTTTGGATGCGGAGCGCACTTAATGAGTGCGGACAAATCCGACCGCCGCCTTCTTGCAACCGGCATCGTCGGAACCGTGATCGCGGCCTTGTGTTGCTTCACCCCGATCCTTGCCGTCCTGTTCGGCCTTGTGGGGCTGTCGGCGGTGCTGGGCTGGCTGGATATTGTGCTGCTGCCCGCGCTCGCCTTTTTCATCGGCCTCACAATTTATGCCGTCTGGCGACGCCAGCGGAGCCTTTAGAATGACTGAATGTTGGCTCGCTGGCAGACCGGGGCAACCATCGCGATCCGAAGGCCTCGAAATGAGGGTAGGTTCATGACCGACGCATATGATTACGACCTGATTGTGATTGGGGCCGGAACGGGGGGCAGTGGTGTTGCCCGGATGACGGCAGCAGCTGGTTGGAAAGTCGCCA
Source organism: Paracoccaceae bacterium (assembly GCA_043727195.1). Lineage (GTDB taxonomy): Bacteria > Pseudomonadota > Alphaproteobacteria > Rhodobacterales > Rhodobacteraceae > JAUYQR01. Next base: position 3,347 of record JAYSYZ010000202.1, on the reverse strand, counting down.
TCATAGACTGCCTGCCGTATGGCGGAACCTGCGCGCTGCGCGGCTGCGACCCAAAGAAAATGCTGGTCGCCGTAACCGAAGGCGTAGACTGGGCGCACAACATGAAAAGCAAGGGCCTGGTGGCCCAAACGTCGGTCAACTGGCCTGACATGATCGCCTTCAAACGCACATTCACCGACGTCATGCCGCCGAAGATCGAAGCAGGCCTCACGACGGCAGGCGTCAAGACACTGCACGGCGATGCGCGGTTCACGGGCCCTGATACTCTTGAACTGAATGGAGCAAGCTTGCGCGCGAAGCATTTCCACATCGCCACGGGCGCGCGCCCGATGACGCTGAACATTCCTGGCGAAGATTTGCTGACGACCAGCACCGAGTTTCTGGACCTGGTAGAGAGGCCTGACCGCATTGTCTTCGTTGGCGGCGGCTTCATCGCCATGGAATTTTCCCATATCGCGAAACGGGCCGGTGCCAAGGCGGTGACCGTGCTGCAAAAAGCCAAGCGGCCGCTCGGCAATTTTGATCCCGATCTCGTTGCCATGCTGGTCGAGGCTACGGACGATCTGGGAATTGATCTGCGCACGGATGCCAAGGTCGTAAAGGTGGAAAAACGCAGTGAGGGGTATGTCGTCTCCTATGAAACGGCAGCAGGTCTTGAGGTCGTGACATGCGATCTGGTGGTGCACGCCACGGGCCGGGTGCCGAACATCGAGCACCTGAATCTGGCCGCTGCCGGTGTCGAAGCCGGCCCGCGTGGCATCAGGGTAAATCCAAGTATGAGGACAACAAATCCCGCGATTTTTGCCGCCGGAGATTGTAATGACAGCGGCCCCAACCTGACGCCGGTCTCTGCCTATGAGGGTCGCATCGCCGCCAAGAATCTGCTCGCCGGAAAAGATGAACGCACCGAGTCCTATCCCCCGATACCAAGCGTTGTTTTCACCCTTCCGCCAGTTGCGACGGTCGGCCTGTCTGAGGCGTCCGCTACCGAGAAGGGCTTAAAGTTCGACACCCACTTCGAAAAGACCTCAGGCTGGTATTCTTCTATCCGGGTTGGCGCGAAATGGACCGGTTACAAAGTTCTTGTCGAACAGGGGACCGGTTTGATCCTTGGTGCCCATCTCATCGGTCCGGGGGCCGAGGAACAGATCAACCTGTTTGCAATGGCGATGGGTGCTGGGGTTACGGCCAACAAGATCAAGGGTATCATCTTTGCCTATCCCAGTTACGCCTCGGATATTGGCTCGATGGTATGATGTGATGTTCGCAAGTTGCCTCGAATTCCGGCCGTTAGGCTTCACAGGTTCGGCCGTGGCGCTCGGCTGAAAGATCGCGACAGTCTTCGCGCTGACCCACGTTAGAAAATAACGCGCAGATAATTGCGCAGAACGGATTTGACGATGAACCAACTCCTTAAAGCGGATGACTGCTGCACCAATTCCAGCTCCGAGCGCGATGATTTCGACCTAGCCGTGATCGGTGCCGGATCGGCGGGGTTTTCCGCAGCGATTACCGCAGCCGAAGGAGGTAAGCGCGTGGCTCTGATCGGACATGGCTTGATTGGCGGCACCTGTGTGAATATCGGATGCGTGCCATCAAAAACCATGATCCGTGCGGCGGAAGCGATGCATGGCGCGAAGGCTGCGCAACGGTTTCCGGGCCTGTCGGGGTCAGCTCAGGTCGATGACTGGGCCGCGCTGATGGCAGGGAAAGAGGCGCTGGTCTCTGGTCTGCGGCAGAAGAAATACGCTGATCTTCTACCCGGCTATGAGGGTATCACCTATATTGACGAAGGAGCAGCCACGCTGGTCGAGGGTGGCGTGCAGGTAAGCGGGCGAATAGTCTACTCTCCCAAAATCATCATCGCCACAGGCGGGCGTTTAGCTGTTCCTGACATTGCGGGAATTACGGATGTCCCGACGCTCGACAGCACCTCGCTTCTGGAGCTGAACTCCCTGCCTGAAAGGCTTGTGTTCGTTGGCGGCGGCTACATTGGCGCCGAACTCGCACAGATGATGGCGCGGATGGGGGTGAAAGTGACCATTGTGTGCCGTACACGTCTGCTGCCGCAGGCTGAGCCCGAAGTGTCTGAGGCAATTGAAAAGTTATTCCTCGACGAGGGAATAATGGTTCATCGTGGTGTGACCTATGTCGCCTGCACCCGCGACGGGAGTAGCGCAGTGCTGAGCATCGAAAAAGACAGCAACCGACTGGAACTGCGCGCGGATCATCTGGTGGTGACAACCGGGCGCAACCCAAATACCGAAGGGCTGGGGCTGACCGAAATGGCGATCGTGACCGACAGCCGCGGGGCGATCATCGTCGGCGATGATATGTCGACGACCCGCCCTGGCGTCTTTGCCGCCGGTGACGTGACCAACCGCGATCAGTTCGTCTACATGGCGGCTTACGGCGCGAAACTCGCGGCCCGCAATGCGGTGCTCGGTGGCACTGAACGCTATGACAATGTCGCGATGCCTTGGGTGGTGTTTACCGACCCACAAGTCGCGGGTGTGGGACTGACCGAAGCGGCGGCACTTGCAGCGGGGTATGAAATAAAGACCTCGGTCCTTGGACTGGAAAATGTGCCGCGCGCCTTGGCAGCACGCGACACACGCGGAGTCATCAAGCTGGTGGCGGATGCCAGGACCGACCGCTTGCTCGGTGGCGTAATCGCCGCCCCCGAAGGGTCGGACGGCGTGCAGACGCTCGCCATGGCGCTGAAGTTCGGGATGACGACGAAGGCGCTTGGCGAGATGATCTTTCCCTATCTCACCACGGTCGAGGGCCTGAAGCTTGCCGCGCAGACTTTCGACAAGGACGTGGCGAGATTATCATGCTGCGCAGGGTGACGCTTGACCGTCCACCCTGCGGAACGCGCAGTTTAGCCTATCGGATTGATGGTGAGGTTTATTGAATTCATTGACTTTTTCTCAGAGAAGGTTCGACGGCAGTCGCGTTCCCTCCGCCACTTGCCCTCGCGAAAGCATTCTCCCGATTTGGCTGCGGCTGGATATTTCCGTTGTTTTCATGGGTTATACGAGAAAGGCTGAGCACCGTCCTCTGCGCAAGGAGGCCGGAAGGTTCTCTCAAGGCCAAAATTCTCCTGACCTGTTGCCTTCGCCGATTTGGTGAAGAGGTTCTAGGTCACGAAAACATAACAGTTTTCTGCGGTTAGAGATTTGGGTTGGATCGGAGTCGCGACAGCACTTTCGTAAGCGGTGTTTTGAGGACACGCTGACATTTCGGTCGCGGCACCGTCTAATGCTGGCGTATCATGGTATCTGATGGTGACCGCCCCGCTGCATTTGTAGCGCGGGTAAGATCGCGAGGAGGATTGTCGATGC
>JAYSYZ010000201.1:0-3474 GCA_043727195.1 Paracoccaceae bacterium | reverse complement strand
GTCGGCGCTGGTGTCCGGCCTTGACAGCGTGGAGCCGTCACCCGAGTCGGCCTTGCACGAACTACTGACCATTTCGGCGGAACTTGAAAGCCTTGCGGTGCAGTTTTCCTTCCGCTTCGGCGCGACGGCGGCTTACGAAGCCATCGTCAACCAGCGGATCGAGGTGTTGCGCGAGCAACGGATCGAGGGGCGCCAGACCTTTGGCGAATTCATGATGCGGCGCTACGACCCGGCGATGCGGACGGTGAAATCCGCCGAAGGGCGGTTGCAGGCCATGGCGGAACGGGCGCAGCGGGCGGCAGAACTGCTGCGCACGCGCGTCGATGTGGAACGGTCGGCGCAGAACCAGAAGCTGCTGGAATCGATGGACAAACGTGCCGATCTGCAGTTGCGCCTGCAGCGCACGGTCGAAGGTCTGTCGGTGGTGGCGATCAGCTATTACGCGGTGAACCTTGCGGCCTATCTGGCGGAGCCTCTGGCCTACCGGATGCAACTGACGCATGGCGCGCTGATGGCGATCCTGACGCCGGTTGTGGTGCTGGGCGTCTGGGCGCTGGTGCGGCGGATCCGCAAAAGCATGCACTAGGAAGCGGGCACCTTGTGGGCAGTGCAGTAAATCAGGCTGTCCGCGCCTAGAATCAATACCAGGAAAACCTCGCCCGACAGATCCTCGGAATGGCCCTTGGGGCCTTGCATGGTGACACCCTGTACTTTGAGTTCGTCTTTGAGAAATCCACTCGGCACAATAAAGTAGGGCGTATCGACGATTTCGTTGCCCAGGGCATGCAGGGTGCCATAGGTTGCGCGGGCGCCGTCCGGAGTTAGAACGGCGTAGGTCGTGTCAGCCACCACGACTGTCACAATGGCTGCCCCGGCATCGTCCCTACAGTCCCAAGTTCCGTCAGCAGTCATCTCGGCAATGCCCGCGCGGGCAGGGATCGCTGCGATACTTCCAATGCAGAAGGCTGCTGCGGGCAAAAAGCTCTTCATGATCCGCTCCTGTCAACAAGGCAACGCAATCCTCGCTCAGCCGCGTCTGCCTTCGTTCTAGCACAATTTGCGACATGCGTCCCATTTTGAGGAGGGTACGGGTTGGCTGGCGGCCCCTGGCACCAGCGTTTACCGCCCCCGGATGCGCGGATCCAGCGCGTCGCGCAGGCCGTCGCCGATGTAGTTCACGCTCAGCACCGTCAGCGATATGGCAAGGCCCGGCCAGATCACCCGCTCCGGATAGACCTGCATGTATTGCAGCCCGTCGAACAGCAACCGCCCCCAGGTCGGGAAATCGGGGGGGAAACCCAGGCCAAGGAACGACAGCACCGATTCGGTGATGATCGCCTCGGCCACCCCCAGGGTTGCCGCCACCATCACCGGCGAGATGACATTGGGCAGGATATGGCGAAGGATGATCCGCCGGGGGCGCGCGCCGATCGACCGGGCCGCAAGAACATATTCCCGTTCCTTCAGTGTCAGCACCTCGCCCCGGACGATCCGGGCCGTCGCCATCCACGAGGTGATGCCGATGGCAAACACGATCAGCGCAAAAGCCCCCATCTCCGGCCCGACGATGGCGGCTATCCGGTCGCGGAACAGCATCACCAGCACCAAGAGAAGCGGGATCAGCGGCAGGGCCAGAAACATGTCGGTCATCCGCATCAGCGGGCCGTCAAAGCGGCGGAAATAGCCCGCGACAACGCCGATCAGCGTGCCGAACACGATGGCGATGATCATCGCCACCAGCCCCACGGCCAGCGAGATGCGCCCCGCCAGCATCATCCGCGACAGCATGTCGCGGCCAAGTTGATCGGTCCCAAGCGGAAAGCGCCAGCCCGGCCCCTGGTTCTTCAGCTTGATCGCCTCGGCCACCGAAAGCTTTTCGGGGGTCCACAGATAGGGGCCGATCAGCACGGCCAGAATCATGAACCCCAGCACGATCAACCCGAACAACGCCCCCTTGTGCGTGCGAAACTGTTGCCAGATCGCGCGGTTCTGGCTGACCGGCTTCGGCAGGGCGGCGCTGGCATCAGTCATAGCGGATCCTTGGGTCAAGAAAGCCGTAGAGCACGTCGGCGATCAGGTTGAACAGCACGATCAGCACCGCAAAGATGAAGGCCAGCGTCTGCACCATCGGGATGTCATTGGCATGGATCGCGCCAATCAGCGCCGCCCCGATGCCGTTCACGCCAAACAGGTTTTCAGTGATGATCGCGCCGCCAAAGATCGACGGGATGCCAAGCGCTATCACCGTGACCACCGGGATCAGCGAATTGCGCAGGACGTGTTTCAGCACCACGGTCCGCTCGCTCAACCCCTTGGCGCGGGCTGTGCGGACGTAATCCTGCGCCATGTTGTCCAGCATGGATGACCGCATGTAGCGGCTGATCGTGGCTGCATTGGCAAGGCCCAGCGTCATCACCGGCAGGGCCATCTGCCTGACCTGTTTCAGAAAAGATTCCCAGTCGGTGACCGACAGGTTGGTGTCATATTTGGTCGGAAACCAGCCGAGCCAGACCGCAAAGATGATGATGAACAGGGTGCCCGAAAAGAACGTCGGCACTGAAAAGCCGATCATCGCAAACAGCGTGCCCGCCTGATCGAACACCGAATACTGCCGGTAGGCGGAATAGATCCCGATCGGCAACGCGATCAGGATGCCGACGATATAGGCCGTGCCGATCACCGTCAGGGTTTGCGGGATACGCTGGCCGATGATGGTGAATACCGGGCTGCGCGATTGCCAGGACAGGATGCGCTGTTCGCCTTCGACAATGGTGGTGCCGAACCAGCCGTCGAACAAGGTCATCGGTTCAACCCAGAAGAACTGCCGCAGCCACAGGATATAGCGCACGAACACCGGCTGATCGGCACCCAGCGCCTCGATCATGCGCTGGCGCACGTCAGGCGGCACGGTCAGCGGAATCTCCGACATCGGCGAACCGGGGGCCAGATCGACCAGCAGAAAGATAACCAGGCTGATGACCAGCAGGGTCGGTATGGCCAGCAACAGCCTGCGAAGCGTAAAGGTGAGCATGCGCGGCGACGCCTATGGTCAGCGGGACAACACAGACCGGGGGCGGGGCCGGACAGGCCCCGCCCGCAATCAGATCACGGTTTGCGGATCACTTGACGCGGAACCAGTCCGCGACGTTCCACAGTTCGGCATCCCACGCGTTGATATTGATGCCGCCCAGCGTGTTAGAATGTGCCGACAAGGTGCCGCGATGGACCAGCGGAACCACGATCATGGAGTTCTTGGTGACCATGTCGTTCAGCTGCTTGGCGATTGCCTGACGTTCGGCAATATCCGTGGTGATGCTCAGCTTGGCATGCAACTCGTCGTAGATCGGGTCGCAGAAGCGGTTGATGCCTTCACCCTGCCACTGGTTGTCCGGGCTGGCCACGTTCTTGCACTGGTACTGACCCAGATAGGTTTCCGGATCGGGGTTGTCGGAGTTGTTGGCGTACATCTCGACG
>JAYSYZ010000200.1:0-3483 GCA_043727195.1 Paracoccaceae bacterium | reverse complement strand
CGATGATCCTCTTTCCCGCCATCGACCTGAAAGACGGCCGCTGCGTCCGCCTGCTGCGCGGCGACATGGCTGCCGCCACCGTGTTCGGCGACGATCCCGCCGCGCAGGCGCTGACGTTCCAGATAGCGGGCTGCGCCTGGCTGCACCTCGTCGACCTGAACGGTGCCTTCGCCGGCAAGCCCGTCAACGGCGCGGCGGTCGAGGCGATCCTTGCCGCCGTCTCGGTTCCGGCCCAGCTTGGCGGCGGCATCCGCGACATGGCGACAATCGAGATGTGGCTGGCACGCGGCCTCGCCCGGGTCATCCTCGGCACCGTTGCCGTGGAAGATCCCGCCCTCGTGCGCGCGGCCGCAAAAGCCTTCCCCGGCCAGGTCGCCGTTGGCATCGACGCCCGCCAGGGCCGCGTTGCGACCAAGGGCTGGGCAACCGACACCGGGATCGACGCCACTGTTCTGGCAAAAGGCTTCGAGGATGCCGGCGTCGCCGCGATCATCTACACTGACATCGACCGCGACGGCGCGATGGGGGGTCCGAACATCGACGCGACCGCCACGCTCGCGCGCGCCGTCACGATCCCCGTCATTGCCTCGGGCGGGGTATCCTCGATCGCCGATCTCACGGCATTGCGTGACACCGGGATAATTGCGGGGGCAATCTCGGGCCGCGCGCTTTATGACGGGGCCATCGATCTCGCCACCGCCCTTGCCGCCTTGCGCGGATGATTTCATCTTGGCGGAAATATCCCGGGGGTCAGCGCCCCTTGGGCGCAAGGGGGCTGGCCCCCTTTCCCTGCCAGCCTCACCACGCTAAGTTGCGTCAATGCTGAAAACCCGCATCATCCCCTGCCTTGACGTGGCCGATGGCCGCGTGGTCAAGGGCGTCAATTTCACCAACCTGATCGACGCGGGCGACCCGGTCGAAACCGCGCGGGCCTATGATGCCGCGGGCGCGGACGAGCTGTGCTTCCTTGACATCATGGCCACCGAAGACAACCGCGCCACGATGTATGATCTGGTCACCCGTACCGCCGAGCAGTGTTTCATGCCGCTCACCGTCGGCGGCGGCGTGCGCACGCCCGAAGATGTGCGCAAACTGCTGCTGGCGGGTGCCGACAAGGTGTCCTTCAACTCCGCCGCCGTCGCCAACCCCGACGTGATAGCTCAGGCCGCCGACCGGTTCGGCAGCCAGTGCATCGTCGTCGCCATCGACGCGAAAACCGTGGCCCCCGGCAGATGGGAGATCTTTACCCATGGTGGCCGCCGCGCCACCGGCATCGATGCGGTGGATTTCGCGCGCACCGTCGCGGCCAAAGGCGCCGGCGAAATCCTCCTTACCTCGATGGACCGTGACGGCACGCGTGCGGGCTTCAACATCCCCCTCACCCGCGCCGTCGCCGATGCGGTGACGATCCCCGTCATCGCCTCTGGCGGGGTCGGCACCCTCGACCACCTTGTCGATGGCATCGCGCACGGCCACGCTTCTGCCGTCCTCGCCGCCTCGATCTTCCATTTCGGCACCTTCACCATCGGCGAGGCAAAGGCGCATCTTGCCGCCGCCGGCATCCCCGTGAGGCTGACATGATACTGGAGCGTCTCGCCGCCACCATCGCCGCCCGCAAGGGCGCCGATCCGGACACCTCCTGGACTGCAAAACTACTGTCCCAAGGCCCCGAAGAATGCGCCGGTAAGTTCGGCGAAGAAGCCATCGAAGCGATCATCGAGGCGGTGAAGGGCGACCGCGCCCGCCTGACATCCGAAGCGGCCGACGTGCTTTATCACCTTCTGGTCATGCTGACCGCCCGCGACGTCCCCCTGGCCGAGGTGCTGGCCGAACTCGACCGCCGCGAGGGCACCTCCGGCATCGTGGAAAAAGCCCGCCGCTAGCCGCAACTCCCCCACGCGAACCTGTGCCTCCAGTGACCCCCAGCCTGTCCCCTCCGAACCGGTCTAGCGCTAATGGCGCCCCTGACAGCCCGGCGTAAACTGATGAATGACCGCCGGACGTCCCCCGCCGCCCGTGACCGGCACGTTCGACCCGACATACGCCGCCCGGTGTTGCAGCGGAATGCAGAAATAGACGAGCAGGGCGGACCCGTCCCAGCCGCCCAGATCGAGGTCGAAAGCGGTGGGCGCACCGGAGGCTGAAAACGCCATGGTGTTACTCCCAAAACGACTGTTGGCAAAAACGGATGCGGGCAAAAATCACTGCCCGACGTCACAGTATCACCGAACCGGATCCGTGTCAGCTTGCGCGGTGCGCCGTGCCAGAGGCAGGATCGGCATCGGCCAGCATATCGCGCGCGCCGCCTTGACCGTCGCGGCCCCCGCCGCAGCCCCCGTCATAACCCCAGCCGCGGTATCTCGATGGCCGGACAGCGGTTCATCACCACCTGCAGCCCTGCCGCCCGCGCCCGCCCCGCCGCGGCCTCGTCGATCACGCCCAGCTGCATCCAGACCACTTTCGCGCCCAGTGCAATCGCCTCATCCACCACCGCGCCCGCCGCCTCCGACCGGCGGAAAATATCTACCATGTCGACGCGCCCCGCCTCGGCCAGTGTCGCGCGCACCGTCTCGCCCAATGCCGATTGCCCGGCCTGTCCCGGATTGACCGGGATCACCCGGTACCCGCGCCGCGCCAGGAACGCGGCGACACCATGGCTCGGCCGCTCCGGCCTCGGCGACCAGCCGACCACCGCAATGGTCTTGACCGACGCCAGAATGTCACGAATTCGCTCATCGTCCTGCATGGCAAAACCCGGCCAAAAAGAGGCGCCCGAGGCGAGGCCCTGGGCGCCAAGTCGCGGAACGAGGGACAGTGAAGTCAAGGACGGGGGTTCCGATCCCGCACCTCCAATCTGATATGTAGAAATCTGAATGCGGGCTTAAAGACCTGTCGCACATTCGTGATCACGTCCGGGTCGCAGCATAAAGTGACACCGCCGCCGCATTCGACACGTTCAGGCTGCCGAAAGCCCCCGCAAAGGGGATGCGGGCCAGCAGATCGCAGGTCTCACGCGTCTTTTCGCGCAGCCCCGGTCCCTCCGCCCCCATCACCAGCCCGATGGCCCGGCCTCCGGCCCCGGCCACAGCTTCCTCCAGCGTGACCGGCCCCGCGCCGTCCAGCCCGATCAGCACATATCCCATCGCCTTCAACGCCTGCATCGCGTCCGACAGGTTGGTCACCCGCAGATAGGGTTGCCGCTCCAGCGCACCACTTGCAGTCTTGGCCAGCGCCCCGGTTTCGGGGGCTGAATGATGCCGGGGTGCAATGACCGCCCGCGCGCCGAACACCTCGGCCGAGCGCAGGACAGCACCCACGTTGTGCGGGTCGGTCACGCGGTCCAGCAGCACCACCAGAGGCAGGCCTGCACCCGTGGCACAGACATCCTCCAGCCGTCCCCAGTGCAGGGGTTTGGCCAGCAGCGCAGCACCCTGGTGCACCGAGCCCTCGTCCAGCGGCACGTCGAAGGCGCGCGGATCGACG
>JAYSYZ010000199.1:0-3486 GCA_043727195.1 Paracoccaceae bacterium | reverse complement strand
TGGTGACGCTGTCGGGGGCTGCGTTCAGGATCGCGCGCCAGCGGTCGATGAAACGCTGGCGCTGTGGCAGCACGACGCCCCATTGCGCATCATCGGGCGTGCCCCAGCAGACCGCGAAATCGGCCATGGCGGCGGCAATGTCGCGGGCTTTGCCAGGGTACATGCCAATGGAGTGATAGAGAAAATAGGCGTCGGACATTTGGGCCTTTCCGGGCTTAGCGCATCAGCACGCCGCCGTTGATATCCTGTGTCGTGCCGGTGATGAAGGCGGCGTTGTCCGAGGCGAGGAATGCGGCGAGGTGTCCCACCTCTTCGGCCTGACCGATGCGCTGGATCGGAATCTGGCTGACGACGAGGGCCACCTTTTCTGGCGGGGCGAGGGCGGTTTGTTCGGTGAGGATGGTGCCGGGGGCGATGGAGTTGACCGTGATGCCGTGCGGGGCGAACTGGTGGGCAAGGTAGCGGGTCAGACCGATGATGCCGGCTTTGGATGCGGCGTAATGGGCGCCCTGCACCTGCGGGCCGCCGCGTTGGCCCGCGATGCTGGCAAGGTTCAGGATGCGGCCCCATTTTGCCGCGATCATGGCGGGGGCAAAGGTTTGGGCGGCAAAGACGATGGAGCGGAGGTTGGTGTTCAGGACGTCATCCCATTCCTCACCCGTCATTTCGAAGAAGTCGCGGGCTTGGGTGCGGGCGGCGTTGTTGACGAGGATGTCGATGGGGCCGGTTTGGGCAAGGGCTGCGGCAAAGCTTGATTTGTCGCGGACGTCGAGGGGGAGGGCGCGCGCGCCGAGGAGGGTGGCGGCGGCGGACTGCACCTTGGCAAGGTTGATGTCGGCAAGGATCACCCGGTGGCCTGTGGCATGCAGGGCGCGGGCGATGGCAAGGCCAAGGCCCTGCGCCGCCCCGGTGATCAACGCGGTTCTAGACGGCATGCAGCACCAGCGCGACGCCCTGGCCAACGCCGACGCAGAGGGTGGCGAGGGCGGTTTCACCTTGGCCTTCGTGCAGTCGGCGGGCGGCGGTGGCAACAAGGCGGGTGCCGGACATGCCCAACGGGTGCCCCATCGCAATCGCGCCGCCATAGGCGTTAAGGCGGGGGTCATCGTCGGCAAGGCCCCATGCCCGGGTGCAGGCAAGCACCTGCGCGGCGAAGGCTTCGTTCAGTTCGATGACGTCAAAGGTGTCGGCACTTAGGTTCAGCTTGGCCAGGGCGGCGACGGGACCGATGCCCATTGTGCGCGGCGCAACACCGGCGCTGGCGGCGCGCCCGATCCGGGCGAGGGGGGTCAGGGCATGGCGCCTGACCCCTGTGGCGGAGGCAAGGATCAGGGCCGCCGCACCGTCGTTGATGCCTGCGGCGTTGCCTGCGGTGACAGAACCGTCGATGCGGAACGGGGTGGGAAGCTGCGCGAGACGGTCCAGCGTGGTGGCGCGGGGGTGTTCGTCCTTGCTGACCTCGGTGCCTTTCACCGGGACGGGCAGGATGTCGGCGGCGTGCCAGCCGGGATTGTAGCGGGTTTGCGATTGCAGCGCGAAGCCGTCTTGCGCCGCCCGGCAGATGCCATGTTCTGCGGCAAGGTTTTCGGCGGTTTCCGGCATGCTGTCGGTGCCATAGGCTGCGGCCAGCCGTTTGTTGACCAAGCGCCAGCCGATGGTCGTGTCGTGAAGTTCGGGGCTGCGTGCAAAGGCGGTTTCGGCTTTGGCCATCACGAATGGCGCGCGCGACATCGATTCGACGCCGCCCGCGATGATGATATCGGCCCCGTCGCGGATGGCCCTTGCGCCAATGATGACCGCATCAAGGCCCGAAGCACACAGGCGGTTGACGGTGACGGCGGGCACGGTTTCCGGCAAGCGGGACAGAAGCACCGCCATGCGGGCGATGTTGCGGTTATCCTCGCCCGCCTGATTGGCACAGCCGAAAATCACCTCATCGGGCAAGAGGCCCGGGTGCAGATCAAGCAGGCCGTCGATCACATGGGCCGCCAGATCGTCTGGGCGGACGCCGCTGAGGCTGCCCCCGTAGCGTCCGATCGGGGTTCGGCGGTGGGCACAGAGGAAAACTTCGGTCATGCAAGCCTCAACATCGGGGCAGGGGTATAACGCCCGTGCAACGCCGTTGCCGCCTCGAGCGCCGCGAGTTTCGCGCGGATTTTCGGCGCGCCATGTCCGGCGAGCATCTCGAACGGGCCGCGCGGGAAATTGAGACCAAGTTTCATTGCGGTGTCGATGCTTTCGGGCGTGGTGCCACCTTCGGCCAGAAGCCAGGCAGCTTCGTTGATCAGGGTCGCCTCGATGCGCAATGCGATGGCCGCGGCGTCGGGTGGCGGGGGGCCGGGATCATCGGGGAACAGAAAACCCTCGCCCGTCTTGCGGCCAAGCCTGCCCAGTTCGACCTGTTGGCGCAGTGGCAGAAAGGGGTGGTAGCGGGGATGGTGGCCCATGGCGATAAACAGGCTTTCGGTGGCGGCAAGATTGATGTCGGCGCCGATCAGGTCGATCAGCTGGAACGGGCCGAGGCGGTATCCGGCGGCCTGCATCGACGCGTCGATGTCACTGGCGTTGCGGCCTTCGTCCAGCATCGCCAGCGCCTCGCCGTAAAAGGGCCGGGCACAGCGGTTGACGATGTAACCGGGGCGGTCAGGGGCTGTGATGACGGTCTTTCCGGCGGCTTCGGTGATCTGGCGGGCGCGGGTGAGTGCAGCGGGCGAGGTGCCCGGATGGGCGACAAGCTCCACCAGTTTCATCGCGGGGGCGGGATTGAAGAAATGCAGGCCGAGGACGCGTTCGGGGTGGCGCAGGCCCGCCGCGATGGTGGCGACCGATAGCGACGAGGTATTGGTGGCCAGAACCGCCTCTGGCAGAAGAGATTCCAGATCGGCGAAGAGGCGGCGCTTGGCGTCAAGCGTTTCGATGATCGCCTCGATGGCGATGGTGGACGGGGCAAGCCCGGCGAGGTCACGGGTGATGCGGAGGTTGGCGAGGATCGCGTCGCGTCCGCCCTGTGCAAGCTTGCCGCTGGCAACACGCAGGTCAAGCGTATCGGCAAGCCGGGGGAGGGCGCTGTCGCGGATGTCTTCGTGGGCGTCGGTGGCGCGAACGGCGAAACCGGCGGCGGCGAAGACCTGGGCCAGCCCGAGGCCCATGGTGCCAAGCCCGATGATCGCGATGGTGGTCATCGCCCGGTAAACCAGGGGCGGCGTTTTTCGTGGAACGCGGCTATGCCTTCGGTTTTGTCGGCGCTGTCGAGCAGTTCTTCGAAGGCGGCGCGCTCGGTGGCGAAGGCAAGCGCAAACTCTGCCCCCTCGATCAGTGCGCGTTTTGCAGCGGCAAGGGCAAGCGGGGCGCGCAGGCTGATCCGGTCGGTGAGCGCAATCGCGTCGGGTAGGGCGGAGCCTTCGGCGCGATGGCTGGCGATGCCCCAGTCAAAGGCGGTGGCGGCGTCGATGATCTCTCCGCCCAGCACAAGGCGGGCGGCGCGCA
>JAYSYZ010000198.1:0-3505 GCA_043727195.1 Paracoccaceae bacterium | reverse complement strand
GGCCTGGTTGACGTGGTGGCTGTCGGCCAGAAGGTTGTTGAACGGCGCACCGCCGGTGGCCAGCTGCAGACGGTTGATGCAACCATAGCCCCGGTTGTCGGTCAGGACAACCGTAAAGGCGATGCCCATCATCACGGCGGTTGCAAGTTCCGAATTGGCCAGCATGTAGCTGCCGTCGCCGACCATGCAGACCACATGTTTGTCAGGTGCCGCCAGCTTGACGCCCATTGCACCCGCAATCTCATACCCCATGCAGGAAAAGCCGTATTCCATGTGGTAGCCGCCCTGCGCGGCGCGCCAGAGCACGTGCAGCGCCCCCGGCATGGTGCCAGCGGCGGACATGATGATCGAGGACGTGTCCGTGTTGCGCTGCACCGCGCCGATCACCTGGGCGTCGGTGGGCAGTGCGTTGGTGGCGGGGGCGGCCATCAGCGTGTCGGTGGTGGCGAACCAGGCGTTGCGGGCGGCAAAATCGGGATCGGCAAAGCGGTGGGTGCCAAGCGCCGCGCTGATCCTTTCCAGCGCAACCTTGGCATCCGATATCAAGCCCAGAGCGCCGCGTTTTGACGCATCATAGCCGTGGATGTTGATCGACAGCAGTTTGCGGCCCGGGGCGGAAAACACCGTCCAGCTGCCGGTGGTGAAATCCTGAAACCGGGTGCCGACGCCGATCACCAGATCGGCCTCGGCGGCCAGTGAATTGCCGCAGCCGGTGCCAGTTACGCCGGGCGAGCCGAAGTGCAGCGGGTCTTGCCAATCGACCGCGCCCTTGCCGGCCTGCGTTTCCACCATCGGCACGTTGTGGCGACGGGCGAAATCTTGCAGCGTGACCTCGGCCCCGGAGTACAGCACACCGCCCCCGGTGACGATCAGCGGCTTTTTCGCGGCGCAGATCGCGGCGACGGCGGCAGCAAGTTCGCGCTGGTCGGGTTCGGGGCGGCGGATGTGCCAGACGCGGGGCGTGAAGAATTCCACCGGGTAATCATAGGCCTCGGCCTGCGTGTCCTGACAGAAGGCCAGCGTTACCGGGCCGCAGTTGGCCGGATCGGTCATCACCTGCAGGGCGCGGGGCAGGGCGGTCAGAATATGTTCCGGGCGCGAGATGCGGTCGAAATAGCGGCTGACCGGGCGGAAGCAGTCGTTGGCGCTGATCGTGCCGTCGTCGAAATCCTCGATCTGCTGCAGCACCGGGTCGGGGGCCCGGCTGGCAAAGACATCGCCGGGGATCAGCAGGACCGGCAGGCGGTTGACATGGGCTAGTGCGGCAGCGGTGACCATGTTTGTGGCGCCCGGGCCGATGGAGGAGGTGACGGCCATCGCGCGGCGCCGGTGATGCGTCTTGGCAAAGGCGATGGCGGCGTGGGCCATGGTCTGTTCGTTCTGGCCGCGCCAGGTGGGCAGCACGCCGCGATGGGCATACAGCGCCTCGCCAATTCCGGCGACGTTGCCGTGGCCGAAGATGGCCCAGACACCTTCGATGAACCGGTCGCCTTCGGCGGTCATCTGCACGGACAGCCAGCGCATCATGGCCTGGGCGGCGGTAAGGCGGATCGTGGTCATGTGGCGGCTCCTGTGTGGCGGGAACCAGTCTGGCGGGCGTCATCCCAGATTCCGCAGAGGCGGCGGAAGTTCGCGGCCATGGTGGCCACGGCGGTGGCGTCGTCGATCTGCCCCGCCATCCAATCGCGACCGACGTCGGCGTGGATGGTGCGGCCGACGGCAAAGCCTTTGACCAGCGGTTGCCGGGCTGCAAGGCGGAATGCACTGGCAAGGTCGGCTTCGGACTGGCCAAGGCCAAGGACGACGATGCCCTGAACGTTCGGGTCACGTGCAGTGATCGCGGCGCAGGTTGCGTCCCAAGCGGCGGCGGTCTGCATCGGTTCCAGCTTCCACCAGTCGGGGAAGATGCCGATATCGTAAAAGCGGGTGATCAGCCGGGCGGTCGTGTCATCGGTGACGGGGGCTACCTTGGAGGGGATCACCTCCAGCAGCAGTTCCAGCCGGTTGCGGCGGCAGGCGTGGAACAGGCGGGTGATCGTCGCCTCCTGTTCCGCCTGCATTTCGGGCGCGTCATCGGGGTGGCAAAAGCACAGAACCTTGACGACATGTTCCAGCGGCCATTCCGACAAACCACCGAAATCGGGGCCGAGTTCAGGTTCCAGTGTCAGCGGGCGCGAACCGGGCCATTCCACGGGGCGGCCGATCCACAGGCCGCGCCCCGCGGCGCGGTGCAGGGCGGTCTTGCCCAGACGGTTGTCACAAAGGATGCCATAGCCCGGCTGGCCGTTCGCCACCAAATACGTGGCGTCGAGGCACAATTCCTTGAAGTGGGCGATCTTTTCCGGTGTGGCACCGGGGATCTGCTCCAACTGGCTGCGGTGATCGAAGGCGAAGGCGCGCACCTCGGCCCAATCCTTGCGCCGGTTGGTGGCCCAGTGGATCTGTTCCAGCGGCTGATCGTGGCGCAGGGCGGGGGTCACCACGCCGCGTTCCAGAAAGAACTGCAGTTCCTTCCATGACGGGTAGGCGGGCGTGCAGCCATGCCGTGAGACGGCGAAGGCCCCGCAGGCATTGGCGTATTGCAGCGCGGTGGGCCAAGGTTCGTCATCCATCCAGCCCCGCAACAGGCCCGACATGAAGCCATCGCCCGCGCCCAGCACGTTGAACACCTCGATCGGAAAGCCGGGGCCGGATTCGCCCCCCTCCAGCGTATCGGGGATGGCACCGGCAAAGGCCGCGGCCCCCATGGGCCCGCGTTTGCAGACCAGCGTGGCGGCCGATACCGCGCGAACGGCGCGCAGGGCGGCGATGGTGTCGGTGGTACCGCCGGCGATGTGAAACTCTTCTTCCGTGCCGACGATCAGATCGAACAGGTGCAGCGTGGTTTGCAATTTGGCCGTGACTGCGGCGCTTGCGATAAAACGGCTTTCGCCGTCGCCATGCCCGGCGAGGCCCCACAGGTTCGGACGGTAGTCGATATCAAGTGCCGTGCGCGCGCCGTGCCTGCGGGCCAATGTCAGCGCCTTCAGCACCGCCGCTTCGGTGTGGGGATGCGACAGATGGGTGCCGGTGGCGACGACGGCACGTGCATCGGCGATCAGGCTTTCGTCGATATCGTCTTCGCACAGGGCCATGTCGGCACAGTTTTCCCGGTAGAAGATCAGCGGGAACTGCTTGTCGTCGCGGATGCCCAGCAGGACCAGTGCTGTCAGCCGGTCCCGGTCGGTGACGACACCGCGCACGTCGACGCCTTCGCGCTGCAATTCTTCGCGGATGAAGCGGCCCATGTGTTCATCGCCGACGCGGGTGATCACTGCCGAGCGCAAGCCCAGACGTGCCGTTCCGGCGGCAATGTTGGTGGGGCTGCCACCGATGTATTTCTGGAAGGACCCCATATCCTCCAGCCGCCCGCCGACCTGCGCGCCGTAGAGATCGACGGAGGAACGGCCAATGGTGATGACGTCGAGCGATTTCATGGCGTTCTTTCAGTGGGGGCGGCGATCCG
>JAYSYZ010000197.1:0-9171 GCA_043727195.1 Paracoccaceae bacterium | reverse complement strand
GTGTCGATGTTGACCGGCTGGCGGTTCACGTAGACCAACGGCACGTTCGCCGCAGCCGCCGCATCCGACATCGCCTGGGTGGCCGAGGTGTCGACCGGATTGACGATGATCGCGTCAACGCCCGAGGCGATGAAGTTGTTGATCTGGTCCAGCTGCTTGGCCACATCGTCCTGCGCGTCTTCGATCTGCACGGACAGACCGGCCGCGTCGGCCTGGGTCTGGATGCCGTTACGCAGCACGGTCAGAAAGTTGTCGTCAAAGCGCGCCATCGACACGCCGATGCCTTCGGCCATCGCGGTGGTCGTCATCAATGCGGCAAAGCCAGCAACGATAAGGGTTTTCTTCATGGTTTTCTCCTCCCAGAGTTGGCCTGCCATCCATTACGGCAGGCATCGTGACACGTCATTCCGGCAATCTGTCGGCGGCGTGGTATCAGCGTCTGCGTCCGCGGGTCCCGGCTTGCCGCGTTATCAATCTACACTAACAACTTCGTTTTGCAACCGGTTGCAAAATTGCAGGGTCAACACTTATCGCGTGGCGGCGGCACCTGCCGTTTCTGCCAACAGATAGTCCATGCTGGCCCAGAGTGCGCGGCGCGGATCGGACAGCGCATGAACCGAAGTGGCAAACGCTTCGAAAGAAACCGGGCCTTTATAGCCCGCCATCTGCAGCGCGCGGATCTGCCCGACATTCCCCAGCCGGTCGGCGCGATCCACCAGCACACGGTGCGCGTCGGTCATCTGGCCGACGGTGACCGTCTGGTCGGTGACGCCCGAGATATGGACGATGCCGGTATGTTCAGCGAAAAACGCGCCGCCATGCGCCAGCGTGTGATGAAAAGTGTCATGCACCAGCTTGAAGCGGCCCCTGCCGCCGAGCGATTCGATCGCATCCACCGCTTCGGATTTGTAGCGCAGGGCGCAGGCTTCAAAACCCAGCGGTTCCACCATGCCCACCAACCCGTGGTCTTCCAGCATCGGCTGCAGCGCCTTCAGTGCCACCCGCAGGGCGGCCTGCCGTTCGCCATTGCCCATCCCCAGATTGTCATTGCGCGGGATGAGGGAGACCGCCTCTGCCCCTGCCGCCCTGGCGATCCGCATCAGCGCAAGCGCTTCGGCGGCTTTCGCATCGGACCAGTCGTTGAACCGCTTTACCTCGGCCAGTGCAAGGATGCGCAGCCCCTTGGCCCGCGCCAGATCCCCGGCAGCCTCGGGCGACATCCCGTCGAACAGCGGCTGCGGCAGATCGTTGCGCACCTCGACCCCGATCAGCCCGAGGTCGGCGGCAAGGTCGAGCATGGCACCGTAGCCGAGACCCGCGACCGTCATGTGGTTCAGCGCAAATTCCGTCATGCCACCGGCCTCCCCGCCACCAAGCTGCAGATACAGACCATGTGACCGCAGAAAACCTGCGTCAATCAATCGCAGCATTTCTTCGTCATTCCTGACGATTTTCAGGCGTGGCAATGATTGAATTCACATCAAACTGATTCCGGCAAATACAGATCCGGCTGCAGGAAATGCTGACCCTGCACCGGGATGATGCCATCGCGCACCGCCGCAGCCGCCAAGGTGACCAGATCATCGCACAGCCTGGTCAGCGGTGTGGCAATCACCATGCTGGCATAGCGCGATATCAAGGCCGAGCGGCTTTCCGGGGTCAGTTCGTTCACCACCAGCGCCACTTCACCGGGTCGACGCACTTCGCGCAACGCCGCAATGGCACCCTCCATGCCGCCGCCGGCACAATAGATGCCGCGCAGGTCAGGGTGGCGCCCCAAAAGGTCCAGCGTCGCCTCATAGGTCAGTTGCCGGGTTTCCAGGTTGACCAGCGTGTCCAGAATGGTGAACTGCGGCGCATGTTCCCGAAAATAGCTGCGAAAGCCGGTTTCGCGCAGTTCATGCCCGTGCCAGCGGTAACCACCGACAAAAACCGCAATCTTTCCCGCTTGATGCGTTGTCTGGGCGATCAGATGCGCCGCGATCCGGCCAATCTTCATGTTGTTCAGACCAAGGTAGTTCTGCCGCACGCCCTGGGCAAAATCATTCAGCAGTGCAAAGCACGGAATACCCTTTGCGTTCAATCGGATGACCGCCTCGGTCACTTCCGGGTGGGTTACTGCAGTGGCGGCGACGGCGTCGACCCGGCTGGCCAGGCTCTCGATCACCGTCGTGAAATCGGAAGGCGCCTGCGAGGCGGCAAATTCGATCACCGCCGAGGCGCGCAGCCCGGTGGCTTCGGTCACCGCGCGCTCGATCCCGGCCTTGAAGCTTTGATAGAACGCCTGACGTTCCTTGTGCAGCACCACCCCCAGCCTGAGGCGGGGCAGATCCATCTGCACCCGCTGGCCGATCAGCGGGGCCGCGTGGTAGCCAACCAGCCGTGCCGCCTCATAAACCCGCCGCGCGGTATCCTCGCGGACTTTCTCTCGCGCGTTCAGCACCCGGTCGACGGTCGCGGTGGATACGCCGGCCTCGCGCGCGACGTCGTGGATGGTGGGGCGGTTGGCCATTATCGGTCCTGACGAAAATCTATCAGCGCTTTGACCAGCGTGATGGTTTTTGATGAAAGTTTCAACCCCGGCTATTGGTAAATGCCCGCACTTCGGACTATCGACGAATCGTTGGCCTGGGCTGACAAGTTCGACAGCGGCTTTCGGGGCCGACAAATCAGGGCCCAACAAATCTGGGCCCGACAAATTAGGGCGCGACAAATCAGGGCCTGACGAATTGGGGCCTGCCAGTTTCGGGTGTGACGGAGGGGATGATGGGCAAACGCGATTACAATCTGCTCGGGCCAGACGCCAGGCGCGCCGTCGAAACCGGCCTCGCGGCGGCAGAGTGGTATCACACCGATGTTCCGCGCAAGGACATGAAGCTGCTGATGCAACGCGAAGACGGCCCGGCGATCCGTGACACGGTGATCTACTACGGTGCGATGATCCTGTTTGCGGGCCTCGGCATCGCGCTCTGGCCCAGCCTTTGGTCCGCGCCGTTCTGGCTGGCCTATGGTGTGCTGTACGGCAGCGCTTCGGATTCGCGCTGGCACGAATGCGGCCATGGCACGGCGTTCCGGACCAAATGGATGAACAACCTGGTCTACGAGATTGCCGGCTTCATGATCATGCGCAACTCGGTCACCTGGCGGTGGAGCCATGCGCGCCACCACACCGACACCGTCATCGTCGGGCGCGACCCGGAAATTGCCATCATGCGCCCGCCTGTCCTGATCAAGACCATCGGCAGTTTCTTCGGCCTGCCCGAGGTGATCGACTTTCTGCCCCGCATGATCCGCAACGCGGTATCCGGCCCGACCGCTGACGAGCGCAGTTTCGTGCCGGAAAGCGAATGGCCCAAGCTGACGCGGGTCGCCCGCATTTCGTTCGCCATCTATGCGGCCACCCTTGGGCTGGCGCTGTGGATGGGCTCGATCCTGCCGCTGATGGTGATCGGTCTGCCGCGCATCTACGGGGCCTGGCACCATGTGATGACCGGGCTTTTGCAGCATGGCGGCCTGGCCGACAATGTTACCGACCACCGGCTGAACAGCCGGACCGTCCTGGTGAACCCGATCAGCCGCTTCATCTACTGGAACATGAATTACCATGTCGAACACCACATGTTCCCGATGGTGCCCTATCACCGGTTGCCCGACCTGCACGCGCGCATCAGGCACGACCTGCCCGCGCCGACCCCCTCCATCGCCGCCGGATTTCGCGAGATGTGGCCGGCCCTGATCCGGCAGCTGAGGAACGAAGACTATTTCGTGATGCGGGATCTGCCGCCAACCGCGCGGCCCTACCGCGATGATTTCCACGTCGCCGCCCTTGGCGCAGCCGAATGAGGACGCAATGACCCAATGGATCGACGCCTGCGCCACCGGTGACGTCGACGAAGAGGATCTGATCCGCTTCGATCATGGCAGCCAGACCTTTGCCATCTACCACTCGCCCGAGGGCGATTTCTACGCCACCGCCGGACGCTGCACGCATGAAGAGGTGCATCTGTGTGACGGGTTGGTGATGGGTCATCTGATCGAATGCCCAAAGCACAACGGCCAGTTCGATTATCGCACCGGTCAGGCGATGCGCGCGCCGGTCTGTGTCAATCTGAAGACCTATCCGGTCAGGGTCGAAGGCGACCGCGTGTTTATCGAGGTGCCGTGATGGCATTCGCCCCCTCTACCCGGCACAGCGTGGCCTCGCTCAGGGCGGCGCGTGGTGGGCAATCCTATGCCATGCTGCGGGTCGAGACGCTGGATGAGGCGGCGGCGGCAGAGTTGGCGGGGGTGGAGTTGTTGTCGGTGCCGCCCGCCATGCTGCTGGACCCGCGCTTTCGCCAGGTGGCCCCCGGCGCGTTCGCCTTTCCGGGCGACAATTTCTATGAAATCGGCGGCCCGGACGATTTCCTGCGCTGGGCGCTGCCGTTGGTCAAGCATGGCGCGGACGGGGTTTATTGTTCCGGATCGCTGGCCACGGTGCGGCTGTTGGCCGACCACGCGGTGCCGGTTTGCGGCCATGTCGGGCTGATCCCCTCAAAACGCACCTGGACTGGCGGCTTTCGCGCCGTGGGCAAGACGCTGGATCAGGCGAAATGGATCTGGGACGCCTGCGTGGCACTGGAGGATGCGGGCGCCTTTGCCGCCGAGATCGAGGTGGTGCCGGCGGCAATCACCGCGGCGATTGCGGCAAAGACCTCGCTGTTCCTGATCTCGATGGGGGCGGGGGCGGGTGGGCATGCGCAATATCTGTTCACCGACGATGTGTTGGGCCAGAACCGGGGCCACGTGCCGCGCCATGCCAGGGCCTATGCTGATTTCGCTGCCGAACATGACCGGCTGCAGGCGCTGCGCGTGCAGGCGATGACGGCCTTTGCGGCGGAAGTGCACGGCGGAATCTATCCGTCAGCCCCCTATCTGGTGCAGGCCGAGGCAGAGGTCGCGGCAGAGTTCGCGGGTTGGTTGGCCGGGCAATAGGCGGGCAGCATTTGCGGTCACCGGCGCCTTGTGCCATTTGGGGCATCTGACGTCCTAACAGCCAGGTGCCCGCATGACCCGTATCGTCCCCTCCCTCTCAGATATTGCTGGCAGCTATGACGCGGTGTTCTGCGATCTCTGGGGGTGCCTGCACAATGGCCAGACGGCGTTTCCGGCGGCGGTGGCGGCGCTGCAGGCCTACCGCGCGGCGGGCGGGGCGGTGGTGCTGTTGACCAACGCGCCGCGCCCGAATGCCAGTATCATCCCGCAACTGGACAGGCTCGGGGTGCCACGCGACGCCTGGGATGCGGTGGTCACCTCGGGCGATGCGGCGCAGATGGGGATGCTGTCGGGCGCTGTCGGGCGGCGGGTGCACCACATCGGCGCGGTGAAGGACGAAGTGTTCTTCACCGAATTTGCCGCCGACCTTGCCGTCTACGCTGCAACGCAAGACCCGATCAGCCGCGTGCCCCTGGCCGAGGCAGAAGGTATCGTCTGCACCGGCCTTGCCGATGACCTGACCGAAACGCCCGACGACTACCGCGCGCAGCTGTTGCTGGCCAAGACGCGGGGCCTGAAGATGCTGTGCGCCAACCCCGATATCGTTGTCGATCTGGGCGACAAGCGGCTGTATTGCGCCGGTGCGCTGGCAGAGGCCTATGAGGAGATGGGCGGCGAAGCGTTGTATTTCGGCAAGCCGCACCCGCCGATCTATGATCTGGCACGGCGGCGGCTGGCCAGCCTTGCAGACGGCGATGATCCCCGGATCCTGTGCATCGGCGATGGCATCCAGACTGATGTGCAGGGCGGCATGGCCGAAGGGCTGGACACCCTGTTTGTCACCGGCGGGCTGGCGGCGGATCAGTTCGGGGCGGATCCGGCCAACCCGGATGCGGATCTGCTGCAAGCGTGGCTGGCGGGTAAACAGCTATCGGCGACCTATGCCATCGGACAATTGCGCTAAATCGACGTGGTAACAATATTGCGCTTTGCGGCCAATATTCGCATGGTAATTGCGCAATGGTGCGACAAGCGGTAGTGTGGCGCCAACCGAAAGGGATTCGCCAACATGCTGGACAACATGCCGCGCGGCACCATCTGCATCGAAGACATCGAGATTGGCATGACGCGTCACCTGACGAAAACCGTCACCAACCGCGACATCCAGCTTTTTGCCGAGGTATCGACCGACCACAACCCGGTGCATCTGGACGATGCCTACGCCCAGGACACGATTTTCGAAGGGCGGATCGCGCATGGAATGCTGACCGCCAGTCTGATTTCCGCTGTCATCGGCGAACAACTGCCCGGCCACGGCACGGTCTATCTGGGCCAAAGCCTGCGCTTTCTGGCCCCCGTCCGCCCCGGCGATACCGTGCGCGCCGAGGTTACCGTCATTGCGATTGATCATGCCAAACGGCGGGTCACCCTTGAAACCCACTGCGCAGTCGGTAAAACCGTGGTCTTGAAGGGCGAGGCGCTGGTTCTGGCGCCAAGCCGCAAGTTCGACTGACGGGGCCGCGTGTCCCGAAACCCGGGGCAGGATGCAGGTTTACCACACATGGCACGGGCTTGATCCGGCGGCCCGCGGCGCTTCGGTCGCCATGGGCAATTTCGACGGGCTGCATCGCGGCCACCATTCGGTGATCGATCTGGCGCGCGGGCCGGCCCCGCTGGGCATCGTCACCTTCGAGCCGCACCCCCGCGAATACTTCGCCCCCCTCAGCCCGCCCTTTCGCCTGATGAACGCCGAAGCGCGGGCGAACCGGCTGGCCAAGCTGGGGGTGGACCATCTGTTCGAACTGCCCTTCGACGCAGCGCTCGCCGGGCTGTCACCGGCAGATTTCGCCCGCGAGGTGCTGGCCGAGGGCTTGGGCATTTCCCACGTCGTCGTCGGTGCGGATTTCTGTTTCGGCAAGGGCCGCCTGGGCAAGACCGCCGATCTGGCCGCCTCAGGCGCGGCGCTTGGCTTTCGCACCACGATCGCCCCGCTGATCACCCATCAGGATCGCGAAATCTCGTCCACCGCGATCCGCGCGGCGCTGACCGACGGCCGCCCCCGCGATGCCGCCGACATGCTGGGCCACTGGCACCGGATCGAGGGCGCGGTGCTGCACGGCGAAAAACGCGGACGCGACCTGGGCTATCCTACCGCCAACATGTCGCTTGCCGGGCTGCACCTGCCACGCTTTGGCGTCTATGCGGTGCTGGTCGATATCCTGACCGGCCCGCAGGCAGGCAGCTATCACGGCGCGGCCAGCCTTGGCGTGCGCCCGATGTTCGGGGTGAACACGCCGAATCTTGAAACCTACATCCTTGATTTCAAGGGTGATCTCTACGGCCAGCACCTGTCGGTCGCGCTGGTGGAATTCCTGCGGCCCGAACTGAAATTCGACGGATTGCCCGCGCTTGTCGCGCAGATGGCCGACGATTGCGCCCGGACGCGCGCGACGCTCGCCGCGCTCTGACCCCCTTCCCTTTCCACGGCCAACCGGGCAGGTTCCGCAGATGACCACGCTCCGCCCCCGGTTTTGGGAAACCGTTCCCCTGAAACAGATGACCCCCGCCGAATGGGAGGCGCTGTGTGATGGCTGCGGCAAGTGCTGTCTGAACAAGCTGGAGTTTGAAGATACGGGTGAGGTCGCCTTTACCCGCGTCGCCTGCCGCCTGCTGGACGGCGACGCCTGCCGTTGCACCAAATACGAGACCCGCCGGCAGTATGTGCCGGAATGTGTGTTCCTGACGCCCAAGACGCTGGCCCGCGTCGCCTACTGGTTGCCGCAGACCTGCGCCTACAAGCGGCTGTATCAGGGCCAGCCCCTGCCCGACTGGCACCCCCTGCTGACCGGCGATGCCGAAAGCACCCACACCTCGGGCAATTCCGTGCGTGGCTGGACGGTGCCCGAATTCTCGGTGCCGGAAGAAGACTGGGAAGATTATATCATCGAGGAAACCCCCTGATGTTCTTTGCCTCTGACAACACCTCGGGTGCTGCGCCCGAAGTCATGGCCGCCTTGGCCCGCGCGAATGAGGGTTATGACAGTTCCTACGGCGCCGACGCCGCAATGGGCCGGGTCACCGCACTGGTCCGTAAGGTGCTGGAGGCTCCGGAGGCCGCGGTCTGTCTGGTGGCCACCGGCACGGCGGCAAATGCGCTGGCGATTGCCACGCACTGTCCGCCCTGGGGTGCGGTCTTTTGCCACCAGCACGCGCATATCGCCGAAGACGAATGCGGCGCGCCGGAGTTTTATTCGGGTGCCAAACTGGCTCTGGTGCCGGGCGACCATGGCAAGATGACGCCCGAAACCCTTGCCGAAGCCTTGGGCCGCACGGGGGAAAGTGGTGTCCACGGCGTGCAGCGCGGCATGCTGTCGATCACCAACGTGACCGAGGCCGGTACCGTCTACACCGCTGCCGAAGTGGCCGCCCTGACCGCGCTGGCCAAGGCGCATCACCTGCCCTGCCACATGGACGGCGCGCGCTTTGCCAATGCGCTGGTGGCCACCGGCGCCACCCCAGCCGAGATGACATGGAAGGCCGGGATCGACGTCTTGTCCTTTGGCGGCACCAAGAACGGCTGTCTGGGGGTGGAGGCGGTGGTGCTGTTCGACCCGGCCAAGTCCTGGGAACTTGAACTCAGACGCAAGCGGGGCGGGCACCTGTTCTCCAAACACCGGATGCTGTCGGCGCAGTTCGAGGCTTACCTGACCGATGACCTGTGGCTCCGGCTGGCGGGGCGGGCAAACGCCATGGCCAGGCGGCTGGCGGCGGGATTGGCGGGAATTCCCGGCCTGTCACAGATTCATGCCGTCGATGCCAACATGATGTTCCCGCGATGGCCGGCGGGCGGCCACGCGCGGCTGAAAGCGGCCGATGCACGCTATTACGCCTGGGACCTGCCGGACGGGCACGAAGGCGCGCGGCTGGTCACCTCGTGGAACACGACCGACGCCCATGTCGACAGATTCGTGGCCGCCTTGGCCCCGCAGGGCGGGAAATCTGCCCAGCGGCCCTAGCTGGCATCGAGATGCATCTGCACGGCACCGCCCACCAGATCGGGATGGGTGATCGGCACCATATGCCCGGCCCCCGGCACGATCACCCGGCGGGCGCGCGGCAGCCTGGCACAAAGCGCCCGCTGCACCGCATCGATGATCGGCGGGCTGTCGCCCCCCTCGATCAGCAGCACCGGGATGC
>JAYSYZ010000196.1:0-9172 GCA_043727195.1 Paracoccaceae bacterium | reverse complement strand
GTCGGCAGGGTCACCGCTGAAGCGAACAGCCACCGCTTTGGCAGCGTTCCGATGACCACTATCGACAACGTCGTGGAACCATCAGATCCGAGTCTGCGCGATCGGCGTCAGGAAATGCGGGAGACACTCGGCTGCTCCGGCAGCGATGTGGTGATCCTGTCGACGGCCCGCCTGCATCCGACAAAGAATTTGGGCAACCTGCTGGAGGCTTTCGCAAGTGTTTCGCGGGCCAACCCGGAATCGAGGCTTTGGATTTGTGGCGAAGGGCCGATGCGTGGCGCGTTGCAAGACCAGGCGCAAGCGTTGGGATTGGGATCATCGGTGGTCTTTCTTGGTGGCAGGAACGACGTTCCCCTGCTGTTGCATGCCGCCGATATCTTTGCCCTCAGCTCTGACGCGGAGGGCTTGCCTCTTGCCCTGCTCGAAGCCATGGCGGCCGGGTTGCCGGTCGTGGCCACGGCAGTGGGCAGCGTTCCGGCGTATGTCCAGCCGGACGTCGGCAATCTGGTTCCGCCCCGGCGGCCGGACGAGATGGCCAGAGCGCTCCAAGAATTGGTTCGTGATCCCGAGCGCAGAACCCGGGTTGCGGCGGCCGCGAGCGAGCACTCCAGACAGTTCACCGACATCGCCCGTTGGCGGGAGGCCCTGGAGACCGAATATGCAGAAGCATTGAAGAAAAGGTCGCGCGTCACTCAGGCCTAGTCGGGGCCGTTGGGCGGAGCACCCGCCGAATGGCCGAAGCGAGCCTCGTCCGCTCCAGCGGGCTGAGCAGCAGGGTATAGGTCAAGGTCAGCAGCAGCACCATTGCCAGACAGAAGATGCCGAGCGCCGCCAACAGACCGTTTTCATTCGCCACGAAGCTGATAATTACACCCCCAACGAGGGTGACTGGCAGCATGACGACAAAACCCTTGATGTCCCATTTCAAGTCAGAGACCCTTTGCGCAAAAATGGTAACTGCGAGGGTCTTTACGATATTTCCAATCAGTACCGCCGTTGCAACCCCGGGCAAACCGAACGCCGGTGTCAACAAAACGATCCCAAGGATCGAGATGATCGTTCCAAGAAGATAAGCAATCAATTTCAAAGATGTGCGGCGCTGCAGAATGAGGCCGATTTCAGTGATCCAGCCGATAGATTCAATGGCCATTGCCATCATCAGAGGAAAGACAATTGCTGCGGCCTCTGCATATTTCTCGCTCGCGAGGATAACGATCATCAGCTTGGCAACACTCGTCAAAGCCAGGACCAGCACGCACACCAACAGAATGAAAACTTTTAGGACCAGATTGTAGGTCGCCTGGGCATCCGGCTTTTTACCGATCGAAAGTGCGAAGGGTTCCCAAGCGGATTGAAAGGCGTAAGCAAAGATGGCGAAAAACATCGTCATTTTGGCACTTGCAGCATAAAGCCCAAGTGCGTCCACCGTCAGCAAGATTGCCACCAGCGAACGTTCCAGCACAGGAACAATCGCTCTGAGAGCGCTGATCGCCCCGTATGGCAGGGAATAGGGCATCATCTCCAAAACATAATTCAATTGAAAACTGGGTTTCAGCCAATGTCTGATGAAGAAAATACCGATTGCCGCATAGAAGAGTGTGGCCAATAGCCCCGCTACCAATATCCCGCGGACGGAGGCGTCGAACCAGAAGATGGCCACCAGCCAGCAAGCCGCTTGGGTGAAAGAGAATCCGACGGATAAAAATATGAAACGGCCACGAGAGAAGGTAACCCGCAACAAAACAACACAGAAGTTCAACAGAATGACGAAAGGTATCTGAAGAAGTAAAACAGCAAATGCCGGCTGATATTCCTGGCCGATGCCAAGCAATCCGATGATAAAGCTTCCAAGAAACCAAAGCAACGGAGCAACAATCAACATGACATAAATCCGGAAGAAGAACGACTGCGAGATAAAATCTTTTCGGACCTCTGCATCCTCATATTCGAAAAAATAACGGGCGACACCGCTGTCTTGTCCGAAAATCAGCAGGACAACCAGAAAGTTTCCAAAGATTTGAATGATATCCAGAGCGCCATATTCGGCAATTTCCAGATGCCGCACCACAATCGGAAAGGTGAGAAGGGATGCAAAACGGCTTACTGCCGCAGCCATTCCATATATTGCCGAATCGCGGGCAAGAAAGCGCAACCGTCCGGTAATGGTCAACGAGGCGGGGTCGTTAGTCTGCGAATTCTTGACCAGGTGACTTCTCCCTGAACGCATCGACGATGCGGCGGCCAGACCACGACCGCCATGGACCTTAGCCTCAGACGCCCGCTAAGCGGCGAACCGTTGCAGGCCACGCCATGTTGAACACTCTCAAGGGCTGCTCGATTCGGCAATCACGCATGCCTGACAAGACGGAACGAAGCAGTGATTTCCGGCAAGATCGGGCAGGCCATGCCGACACCCTCAACTGGCCGACCGTTGCTCCGCCTTGGTGGGAGAGTTTTACTCCGCCGTTGCCAAGCTCCATCCCTCGATTGAAGGTCGGTGGCAGGATGTACGCTGCGGCGTTGACCGTCGTGTCAGCGCAGCCTGCAGCGCCATGTGGCCTCGACCTGGATGGGTAACCGGGCTACTGATTGTTGCAACTGGAGCCGTATCATGGATTTCCGTTGCAGTTCCGGCCGTGTTAGCCGCATCAACTTGACGACAGGGCCCGTTGCGTCTGCATCGTCAGCGCGACTGATACTGTCTTTGCCCGGCATTCACTGCGTGAACTGCCTGACGGTGGTAGAGCGTGGGCTGGGGGCCGTCCCCGGGGTCCGATCAGCGCGCGTCAACTTGTCTTTGCGGCGCGTCAGCGTCGAGGGTGACCCGGCAGTCACGGCCGACGGGCTGGTCAAGGCCCTTCGCCATCTGGGATATGAGGCGCATGAACTTGATCCCGGCCTCCTGTCCGTGGCCGAGACTGACCGGCACGGCCGTGACCTTTTGCTGCGGCTGGCGGTCGCAGGCTTTGCAATGATGAACGTGATGCTGCTGTCGGTCGCCGTCTGGGCAGGTGCGGGCGATCAGGCCCGCTGGCTTTTTCACTGGACCTCGGCGGCGATTACCGTGCCGGCGGTGACTTATGCCGGGATGCCGTTCTTCCGCAGCGCCTTTGCCTCGCTTCGGGCGGGTCGGCTGGGGATGGATGTGCCGATCAGCCTTGCGCTGGTCCTCTCGACGGCGATTTCGGTGTCCGAGACAGTTATGGGCGGCCAGCGCGCCTGGTTCGAGGCCGCGGTGATGCTGACCTTCTTCCTGCTTGCCGGGCGCTATCTGGATCACCGGACACGCGCGATTGCACGGTCGGCTGCGCAGGAACTGTCGGCGCTTGAAGTGCCGCGCGCCACTGTTCTGCGTGATGACATCGAGATTAACCTGTCCATCGCCGACATCCGGGCAGGCGACCTTGTCCGAGTACGTCCGGGCGGGCGGTTGCCGGTTGACGGAATCGTCACGGACGGTGCCAGCGAAATCGACCGCTCGCTTCTGACGGGCGAGGGCCTGCCTTTCCCCGCCGGCCCCGGAACAGCGGTAAGCGCGGGCGAAGTGAACCTGACAGGGCTGCTGACACTGCGCGTCACCCAGGCAGGGCGTGACTCGTCGTTGCACCGAATGGCCGATCTGGTCGCGGTCGCGGAAAGCGCCCGGTCGGGTTATACCAGCCTTGCCGAGCGCGCGGCCCGGCTTTATGCGCCGCTGGTGCATGTGCTTGCCGCGGTGGCATTCACCGGGTGGTGGTGGGGCACGGGCGATCTGCGCCTCGCGCTTAACATCGCGGCGGCGGTGCTGATCATCACCTGTCCGTGTGGCCTTGGCCTTGCGGTGCCTGCAGTGGTGACGGCGGCGAGCGGCAGGCTGTTCCGGCTGGGTTTGCTCGTCAAGGATGGCACTGCTTTGGAACGGCTGGCCGAGGTCGACACAGTGGTGTTCGACAAGACCGGCACACTGACGCTTGGCGCACCAGAACCTGTAGGGCTCGGGGCCCATTCAGATGCGGTGCTGTCCGTTGCAGCGGCGCTTGCCGGGGCCTCTTCGCATCCGTTGGCGCGGGCGCTGGCAGGATGCGCCGCGGGGCGGGCAACAGCGGCACCCGCCGCCGTCACGGACCTGCGCGAGGTGCCGGGACACGGTGTCGAGGGAATACTGGACGGGCAACGCGTGCGGCTGGGGCGGGCCGCCTGGGTCGGGGCAAAGGAACTGGATGTCACCGCCACCTACCTTTCAATGGACGGGCAGACCCATGGCTTTGCTTTCATCGACCGGCTTCGGCCAGGGGCTGAGCAGGCGGTGGCAGGCCTTGTCGCGCAGGGCAAGCGCATCGTCCTGCTGTCGGGCGACACCGAGGCCCCAGTTGCAGAAATTGCCGCGCGTCTGGGAATTTCGGATTGGACGGCAAGTGTCCTGCCCGCCGACAAGGCGGCCCGGATCGCGGCGCTGGCAGCCGAAGGCCACAAGGTGCTGATGGTGGGAGACGGGCTGAACGACACGGCCGCGCTGGCGTCGGCACATGTCTCGATCAGCCCGGCGTCGGCGCTTGATGCAGCGCGGGCTGCCTCGGACATCGTGCTTTTGGGGAATGACATGAGCCCGATCGCCGAAGCCGCACGGGTTGCCGTCCGGGCACGGCGGCGGATCGTCGAGAACTTTGCAATCTCGGCGCTTTACAACGTGGTGGCGGTGCCTCTGGCGCTGGCCGGGCTGGCCACGCCGCTGATTGCAGCCATCGCCATGTCGATCTCGTCGGTAACGGTCACGCTTAACGCGCTGCGACTGCGCTAGGGTTTCGGTGCCGATTTCGGTTCCGGTGGCGCGCTTTCTACCAGCGCGCGCGCGGCGTTGCCCTCGGGATCATCGAACTGGTCGTGGCGCAAGGCCCAGACGAACGCTGCAAGACCGATCAGGCCCATGCCAAGTGAAAGCGGTATCAAGAACAGAAGGTGCGTCATCGCGCGCCCTCTCCAACTGCGCGCCACGCGTGCCAAGTGCCGTAACCAAGCACGGGGAACACCACCGCCAATGCCAAAAGCGCGGTCGCGGCGGACAGCGCTATGCCCGCGGCGACAATTGCGCCCCAGGCCAGGCAGGGCGCAAGGTTGCGCAACGTCATCGCAAGGCTTAGCCCCATTGCGGTAAGTGCATCGCGCCGCCCGTCATGCATCATCGGCAGCGAAAACAGCCCGAGCGCAAAGGCAAAGGCTGCAAACAATCCGCCGACCAAGGAGCCGACCGAGATCAGCACCCAGCCTTGCGGCGTGGTCAGTACGTTTGTTATCGCATCGGTTGTGTTCAAAACGGACGAAAGCCCGAAGAAAAGCGCATAAAGCAGATCGGCCGCGCGCAGCCAGAAGATCACCACAAGGCACAAGAGCAGCCCTGCATAGGCCAGTTGCCCGCCGGATGCCGGACGGATCAGGATCATCTGGGCCAACGTCGCGGTCTCGCCGCGCTCAAGCCGGCGGCTTTGCTCGTACAGCCCCAACGCCAGAAACGGGCCCACGATGAGAAAACCGGAAACGGCGGGAAAGGCCAGATAAAGCAGCCCCGTTTCCGCCAGCAGCCATAAAACGGCGTAGGACAAAATGACAAGAAAAGCGCCGTATGCAAGGCTCGGTCCCGGGGCCGCGCGGAAATCGCGCCACCCGGCACGAAGCCAGCCAAGGGCGGCGCTGGCAGGCAGGTTGCGGCGCAGCAATGAGGCTGCGCGCTGCGGCGGGCGGACGATGGGAAGCGGCTCTAGCATGGGAGCACCTTTCAGCAGACTGATTTGGCGGGCATCGCGGCCCCTTCGACAGCCACGCATTCCGGCTGCGACCGGAAGGCGGCACTGAACAACTGAACGTTAGCCCCGACGAACAAGGCGGCTGCCGCAACAACGCCCGCGATTGCCAGCCGCTTTTGCGCCAGATCGCTCATGGTGCCGGCACCACTGTCCCGGCCGAGAGCCGTGACACGTACAGGGCCAGCAGGTTGATCTTCTCGGTTGACAGCCGGTCAGACCAGGACGGCATGACACCCTGCCGCCCGTGCCGCAAAATGTCGACAACCGTCACGGGGTCTTGTCCGTAAATGACCGACGCATCCACGAGGGGGGGCGCACCCACCATCAGATTGCCCACGCCGCGTTCGCCGTGACATGATGCGCAGTTTTCCTCGAACAGGACACCGGCCGGGCCGGAATGATCGACCGGCCCTGCAGGCAGGGCCACAACGTAGTCGACAAGGAGCCTGCGATCTGCCCGTTCCAGCCAATCAAAAACGGGCATCTGCGCGATGCGGGTGTCGGGATGGCCGGAGTTGATCCCGACCACCAGTGTCTCGGCGATGATCTCGGGTTCGCCGCCCCAGTACCAGACACCGTCGTTCAGCACCGGAAAGCCCGGACCACCCTGACCAACTTCGCCATGACATGCCGAGCAGTTGTCGATGAACAGTCGGTGTGCTGCGGGCATGGCTTGGGCCATCAGCACCTCATCCCCCGACAGCGCCGCAAAATCAGGTTCGGCAAACTTCGACAGCCAGTCTTGCCGCTGTTCGTCGATCTGCTGAAAGCGCTGGACCGCAACTTCTCCCTGATCGAGCCCAAGAAGACCGGGCGTGTAGGTGCCGCCGCCAGTGGGCCAGGCAGGCAGCAAGACCCATGCAATGACGGCGTAGGCGACGGTGATGCCAAGTGCCCAGGCGGCGAGCCTTGGAAACGGGGTATTCAGTTCTTTGATGCCACCCCAGTCGTGGCCCGTCGTCTCATAGCCGGTGACGGGATCGACACCTTGCCCGCCGGCATGCGGGCCGGCCACCGAAAGAACGTCGGTCACCGGATCGACTGCGCGCTGGCCCGTGTGCGGGTCTGCACCGGGAAGGTCTGTCGGATCGGTCGTTGGGGTCATCCCTGCTGCTCCAGATCGTCGGGCATGAGGATCGAGTTTGCCGCGCGGTCATGTGCCGCGCGGCGTCGGGGACTGTAGGCCCGGATGGTCACGATCAGGAAAAAGCCCATCATCCAGATCGGTCCAAAAATCTTGGCAATCAGCACCAGTGTATCGTGTGTCATTGCGTCCGCTCCGTCATGATCTGGTACGCGGCATCAGTAAGCGTGCCCAGCGACTGCAGGTAAGCCACTACCGCGTCCATTTCTGTCAGCCGAGAGGGGTCACCGTCGAATGCGCGCAGGGCCACACCGTCGCCGTAACGCACCTGGACATCCGCCGCCTGGTCCGAGTCCGGCTGGCTTTGCCCCCTTGCATCGGCCAGAGCATTTGTCACCATCGCCTCGTCGTACGGCACGCCGAGCCGGGCCAGCGTCGCAAGCTGCGCTTGCAAGATGTCGGTGTCTAGCGGCCTTTGCAGCCACGGATAGGCCGGCATGATCGAAGCGGGCACCACGCTGCGCGGATCGATCAGATGCGCGACATGCCAGTCATCGGAATACTTTTTGCCAAGCCGGGCAAGGTCAGGTCCGGTGCGCTTTGACCCCCAGAGCATCGGGTGGTCGTAGGCGCTTTCGGCCGCCAGCGAGTAGGGGCCATAGCGGTCGATTTCGTCGGCAAGGCTGCGGACCATCTGGCTGTGACAGGCATAACACCCCTCGCGGATGTAAATCTCGCGGCCCGCCAGTTCCAATGGCGTGTGGGGGCGCAGATCGTCGGGCAATGCCACAGTCTCGTCGATGGTGAACAAGGGCGCAATTTCGACGATCCCGCCGATGGAGGCCACGCCGATGATCGCAGCGACAAGGCCCATCGAGACTTTCTCGAGATTATAGTGAAGTTTCAGCAGGGGCATGGCTTACTCCGCCGGTTGGGCAATAATGGGTCGGTCGGCCGGGTTTGTCCGGTCTTCCGGTGCCCGCATGGTTGCGCGGCAGTTAAGGGCGCACAGGATCGCACCTGACAGAAACAGCCCGCCGCCGATGGTGCGCAGCAGATAGTACGGTGCCATCGCGCGCACCGACTCGATGAAGCTGTACGACAGCGAACCACCCGCGTCGTAGGCGCGCCACATCAGGCCCTGCGTGATGCCCGCGTTCCACATCGAAATGACGTAGATCAGCGTGCCGCTTACCGCGAGCCAGAAGTGCCACTCGATCGCGCGCGGCCAGGCCATGGTCTCGCGCCCCGAAAGCTGCGGTACCAACGTGTAGATCGCACCGAAGACGATCATCGCCACCCAGCCAAGCGTGCCGGAATGAACATGGCCGACGGTCCATTCGGTGTAGTGCGAAAGACCGTTGACCGGCCGGATCGCGAGGAACGATCCTTCAAACGTCGAAAGGCCGTAAAACACTGCCGCCACGAACATGAAACGCAGCGTCGCGTCGTCGCGCACCTTGTGCCACGCACCGTTCAGGGTCGCGATCGCGTTCCCCGCCGAGGCCCAGGACGGCACCAGAAGGATGACCGAAAAGGTCATGCCCAAGGTCTGCACCCAGTAGGGCAGCGCAGTGTAGTGCAGATGGTGCGATCCAACCCAGATGTAGAAGAACACGATTCCCCAGAAACTGACGATCGACAGGCGATAGGACCAGATCGGCCGCCCCGCGCGAACCGGCAGGAAATAGTAGAGCATCCCGAGAAACCCGGCCGTCAGGAAAAAGGCGACCGCATTGTGCCCGTACCACCACTGGATCATCGCATCCTGCATCCCCGACCAGACGGTGAAGCTGTCGGCCCCGGAAAAGCTGACCGGCAATGCAAGGTTGTTCACGATATGCAGCATCGCCACCACAAGTATGAACGCAAGGTAGTACCAGTTGGCGACGTAGATGTGTGGCTCGTTCCGACGTGCAAGCGTCCTCAGGTAAAGCGCGAAATAGGTGAGCCAGATGACGACCAGCCAGAGGTCGGCATACCATTCCGGCTCGGCGTATTCCTTCGACTGGGTGCTTCCCATCATGTAGCCGGTGACGGCCCAGACGCAGAACAGGTTGAAGCCGATCAGCACGATCCACGGGCTGAGGCTGTCGGCCAGCCGCGCCCGCGCGGTGCGCTGCAGGACATGGAAAGAGGTCGCGATAAGGGCGTTGCCGCCAAAGCCGAAGATCACCCCGGTGGTATGAACGGGACGCAATCGGCCATAGCTGGTAGCAGGCCATAACGGTGTACCCTCGGGCCAATAAAGCAGGGCCGAGACCCAGACGCCAACCCCCATCCCGATGATGGCCCAGATCAGTGTCATCAC
>JAYSYZ010000195.1:0-9178 GCA_043727195.1 Paracoccaceae bacterium | reverse complement strand
GCAGAGGTCGGCCGCCGTCATCGTGGCGCCGTCGATATGGGCGATCACCATGGCACCGGGTTCGTGATACAGAACCTCGGGCGAGACACCGGCCAGATGGGCGGCACGGCTGGCGGCCAGTTCGTTGAAGCGCATGATCTGATGCACCGGAATGTCATCGCCGATCCGCACCACGGCACGGCGGGTGGCATCTGTCACCAGCACGTTGAGGTTGGTGATCCCGCCGCCAAGGGGCACCGCCGAGGGCGTGCCGGTCCAGATCGGCAGCGCCAGTGCGCGTTCGATGGCGGATTTCGGCCCGGTCATGCGCTGCACCCGTGGCGTCGCGGTGTGCCGCTGGGGTCTGACAGGCCCGGGCATATGCGCGCAAGACCGCGAGGTGCGGTGCCGGGTCGGGCAACGGAAGGTCGGGGCGTTGGCAATCGTGGCTTCTTGGTCTGGTGGCATGGTCCGGACAAGGGTTGCGACGTGCGGGCGGACCTGAGGGGATCAAGATCCGCCCGCAAGATACCGCTGATTGTCCAGGTCTCAGCGGTGTCCTGGTCTTTCGGCGGTGCTTTTGCAGAAGGGACGAAAAGAAGCACTACCTTGACCAAGTTTGCGACGCCGACGTGAAGACTGTCAAAAGATATGTGAGGTTTTGTCCGATTTAGATGAGTGCTTGTTGATTTCAACATGGATGACTGCAAGGATATGCGGATATCCACAGACACCGGCAACAGCGTGACCCAGACCCACCGCGAACGCACGATTCTTGAGCAGTTGAACGCCACCGGCGCGGCGCGAATCGCTGATCTGGCTGCGCAACTGGGGGTCAGTGAAGAAACCGTGCGCCGGGCGCTGAAACGGCTGGAGGCGCTGGGCAGCGTGACGCGGGTTCACGGCGGGGTACATCTGAAGGACTGGGGCCCGGAACCAAGCTTTGCGCTGCGTTTCGGGCTGCATACCGACCGCAAGCGCCGGATCGCCGCGCGTCTGGCCGGGCTGATCGACAACGGCGCGTCGCTGTTTCTGGATGTGGGATCGACCACCGCCTATGTGGCACAGGCGCTGCGCGATCACCGCGAGTTGCTGGTGGTCACAAACTCGCTGGCGGTGGCGCAGACCCTGGCGGGGCGCGGCGGCAACCGGGTGTTCATGGCGGGGGGCGAGTTGCGCCCGCATGACGGCGGTGCCTTCGGGGCAGAGGCGCTGGCCTTTGTGCGCCAGTTCCGGGTGCAGCACGCCATCCTGTCGGCGGCTGCACTCGATGCCAAGGCCGGCTTCATGCTGCAGGATCTGCGCGAGGCAGAGTTCAGCCGTGCCATCATCGATTGCGCCGAAGAGGCGATCATCGCGGCGGATGCGTCAAAATTCAACCGCTCCGCCCCGATCCGCATCGCCGAACCGGAGGCGATCGGGCGGCTGGTGACCGATCAGGCGCCTGAGGGCGATCTGGCCGGCCTGCTGAAGGCGGCGGGGGTGGTGGTCACGCTCGCCTGATGGCGCGCTGCTGCGCGTGGCAGGCGATCAGCGCCTCGGCCAGCCGGTCAAGCCGGACCGGCTTGGCGACAAAGGCGGTGAAACCGGCGGCGAAGTAGTCGTCCACCTGATGGGTCATCGCATTGGCGGTGACGGCGATGGCGGGGGTGGCGGGGTCGCCCCTTGCGGCGGCCCGGGCGTTCAGGGCGGCGAGGGTGCTGATCCCGTCGCGCTGCGGCATGGCGATGTCCAGCAGATACACGTCGAACCGGCCTTCGGCAGACCGCGCCAACGCCTCGTCGCCGTCCGACACGATGGTGCATTCGACGCCAAGCGCGCCAAGCATCGTCTGCAGGATCAGCCGGTTGGTGGCATTGTCTTCGGCCACCAGCACGGTCATCGGCGGCACCTGCGGCAAGGCGAGGGGATCGGGACCCGCCTGCACCGCCGCCACAACCGGCATTGCAAGATCAACGCGCACCGTCAGCCCCTGCCCCGGCGTGCCGTGCAGGGTGACATGCCCCTGCATCAGCCTTGCCAGGCGGCGCACGATCGGCAGGCCCAGCCCGGTGCCGCCAAAGCGCCGGGTGATGCCACCGTCGCCTTGGGTGAATTCCTCGAACACCCGTGCCATTTCAGCCTCGGTCATGCCGATGCCGGTATCGCTGATTTCAAGCACCAGGCGGGTGGGCGACGCAAGGTCAACCCGCATCTCCACCTTGCCTGCGTCGGTGAACTTGATCGCGTTGCCGATCAGGTTGTGCAGAATTTGCAAGAGGCGCTGTTCGTCACCCAGGCGGATGTGATGCCCCGGCGGGCAAGCAGCGGTATTGCCGCGGATCCGCAGGTCGATGCCCTTTGCCGCCGCCGTCAACCCGTGCAGCGCCGCGATGCGTGCCGCGATGTCGGCAAGGTCGATCGGGTGGGGGTCGAGGATCAGGCGCCCCGCCTCGATCTTGGCGAGATCGAGGATATCGTTGATGACGCCCAGCAAATGCTCGCCGGAATCGCGGATCACCCGGACCATGGCCTT
Organism: Paracoccaceae bacterium; assembly: GCA_043727195.1. Classification (GTDB taxonomy): domain Bacteria; phylum Pseudomonadota; class Alphaproteobacteria; order Rhodobacterales; family Rhodobacteraceae; genus JAUYQR01. The sequence goes on along the minus strand of JAYSYZ010000195.1, from coordinate 6,684 downwards.
GTCTTCGGCGGCGCTGAGCCGGTTTTCCAGCACATAGGCCATGCCGAGAACGCCGTTCAGCGGGGTGCGGATTTCGTGGCTCATGTTGGCGAGAAACTCGGTCTTGGCGCGGCTCGCGGCCTCGGCGGCGGACCGCGCGGCGCGCAGCCGGTCTTCGGTATCCACCGCATCGGTGATGTCGGTCCAGGAACAGACCACCGCCAGATCGGTGCCATGCGCCGACAAGGGGGCGGCATTGACCGAAACCACCCGGCGCGCCCCGTCCGGCCAGCGGATCGCATAGCGCCGGTCGCGCACGGTACCCGCCCCGGCCAGCACCAGCGCGGAGGGCAGATCTTCGGGCGGCACCGGGCGCCCCGCAAGATCGGTGATCCCCGCCGCATCCGCCATCAGCGGCAGCAGCGCCTGCGCCGCAATGGCACGGCCAAGGATCGTTTCCGCCTCTTTGTTGGCAAAGATCACGCGGCCCTGACCGTCCAGCGCGGTAATGCCCGAGACCGAGGTTTCCATGATCCGCGCCAGCGTGTCGCGTTCGCGCGCCAGTGCCGCCTCCAGCGCCTTGGCGGCAGTGATATCAAGGTGGACACCGGTGATCTGCGCGGGGCGTCCGGCATCATCCCATTCGATCACCTGACCGCGCGACAGAACCCAGACCCAATGTCCGTCGCGGTGCCTGAGCCGCATTTCGTGCTCGATCACCCATGCGCCGCTGGCGAACAGCCCCGCCTCGCTTGCCAGCATCTGGGCGGCATCGTCGGGATGGATCAGGGTCATCCAGCGGTCGAGGTCAAGCGGGTTAAGATCGCTGGCCCGGTAACCGACGATCTCGGCCCAGCGGTCGTTGACGAGGGTGCGGCCTTTGCCGAAATCGTATTCCCAGGTGCCGACCCGGGCCCCGTCGATCAACCGGCTGAGCCGCTGTTCCGCCTCGATCCGGGCGCTGACGTCCAGCGTGACCCCGGTCATCAGCCGCGGGCTGCCGTCTGCCCGGCGCGCCAGAACGCGGCCGCGCGACAGCATCCAGACCCAACCCCCGGCCCGGTGGCGCAAGCGGCACAACAGATCGAACTCTTCGACACCGCGTTCAAAAAGCCGCCGGTGCATGTCTTCGGCGGCGGTCACGTCGTCGGGGTGCAACAGGCCCGGCAAATCGTCGATGCCCGGCGCATCGGGATCGCCGCGCGCATAGCCGAGCATGCCACGCCAGCGGTCGTTGATTTCGGTCAGGCCGCCATAATAGCCGCCGATGTGGCCGCCTTCCTGCACCGCGTCGGCGTCCCATTCCCAGATCGCAACCTCGCCGCCGTCAACCACCTGCTGCAGGCGGCGGTCGGCCTGACGCCGGGCTGTCACGTCCTGGTACAATCCAACCGTTTCGCGCGAGGGGGTGGCGCGTTCGCACACCCAGATCAGGCGGCCATCGGCCAGGCGGTCTTCGCCGTCCCACATCTCGGTCAGGGGGCGGTCGAGCCTGCGCTGCAGGCTGGCCTCGTCCCGTTCGCCCGCAGCGCCGAAGATGCCGCGGTCAATGGCCGCGCGCAAAAGGTCGTCGTAAAGCGCACCAACCTCGATAAGGTCGGCTATGCCGGAAAAGATCTTGGTATAAGTGGTGTTCCACAGCACCAGCCGGTCTTCGGAATCGAACACGGCAAAGCCGTCGTCCAGCGCCTCGATGGCGGCGACCAGCCGGGCACGGGCCGCTTCGAGCGCGGACCGCTCGGCCTTCAGGGCCGCGACGTTGGCGCGAATCTCGGTGATGTCTTCGATCAGCGCCCAGACCAGCCGCCGGCCGCTGGGATCCACGCTCATGAAGCCGCGCAGGACGGCGGGAAACTGGCTGCCGTCACTGCGCTGCAACGTCGCCTCAAGCGGGCCATAGCTGCGCGTGGCCCGCAGCGCGGCAGCAGCCGATCCCAGCACCCAGGCCGCCGCATCGGGCAGCATCTGCGCCACGGTCCGGCCAACAAGTTGCTGAGGGTCATAGCCAAATGCCGATTTGAAGGCATGATTGCCGTCGAGAATTTCACCACTTTCGAAATCATGCAGCAGGATCGGGTGCGGGCACATCTCGAAGAAAGCGGTGAACTGGCCTTCGCGGTAGGACACCATCTCGGCCGATGCGACGGCGCTGGACACATCACGGATCACCGCAACGACGCCGCCCGTGCCGGTATTGCCATCCGCCAGCAGGGGGGCCACCGAAACTTCGTACCAGTGCTGAACCCCCTCTGCGGCAAGCCCCACCCGGTGCAGGCCGGTGCAGGCTTCTGCCTGTTGCGCGGCGATAAGGTCTGTCAGCGCAGCGGCCAGGTCGCGGGGCAGCACCTCGGCCAGATGGCGGCCCAGACCGGCGCGGACCATCGCGGAAAGCCAGGGCAGTTTGGCGCTGTGGCAGGCGGTCAGACGGCCGTCACTGCCGACCTCGATCACCAGATCGGGCAATGCGCGCAGGGTGGCAAGCAGGTGCTGGCGCGCCGACGCTTCGGCCAGTTCCGCCTCGCCCCGAAGCAGGACCGAAGCGATGGCGCGCCCGATGGAGGTGAGCAGAAAGACCTCGTCCTCGGCCCAGAGCCGCTGGTCGGACAGGCTGTCATAGCCGATGATCCCAAGGACGCGGTTGCCGTCGAGAAGCGGCACCATCAGCGAGGAGCGGACGCCTATCGCCTCCAGAAAGTGCCGCTCGGGCGTGTCGGGCGGCATGTCGGTGACGCAGTGGATGGCGACGACCTTGCCAGCCCGGAACGCGGCATGCCAGGCGGGATGGTCGTCGGGCATGATCATCTGCATCGCGGGCTTCAGTGCCGGAATGCCGGGGGCGACCCATTCATGGCTGTTGAACTGGCTGCCGTCGGGGCGACTGCAAAACAGGAAAGTGCGGTCAAAACCGCAGGCGCGGCCCAGACGTTCCAGCACCGTCTGCAAGCCGGCATCGGCCTGATCGCGCCCGAGGCTGAGAAGTTCGTTCATCAGATCGACGACCAGAAGCTCGATCCGCGCCGGGCGCGCCTGCCCGGCATCGACTGATCTGGTGCGTCCCATGCAACCCCTGCAACCGGTGAGCCGTTGTCGCCCGACTATCCCCGATCCGCCCACCTGCCGCAAGGCTTGTGGCCCCGCATGCGGCGGGTGGGATCAGACACTTCATTTAGGCTTGGTCCCTGCCGTCTTGCCGACCGTAAGACGGGTCAGGCCCCGGGCCGAGCGGTTGGGCGGCAAAGCCGGGAAAGCCCGCGCGCGGATCGGCAAGGCGCAATGAGCGCCAGCCCATTGCGGAACAGGAATGGCGGCTGGCAGGATCGCGCCAAAGGTGAGCCGGGTCAGCCAAAGCTGATCCATGGTCGGCCCGGGGGTGTCGGCGACGGCCATGGAATGTCCGCCGCGTGATCATCGCCGCCCTGTCCCCTGAGTTGGGCCATGTCTGGCACGGGCGCCGCGCCGCCGGGCAACAGCCGATTTGCTACATCGCTGGAGACCACCACCGACCTGGCACGCCGGAAGGGATGACCCGGCCTGCGAAAGCGCCACCCGTCACCCCCAAGAACCGCCTCAGGCCGTCGATACCCTGTCGCGCAACAGGCGGCGCAGGATCTTGCCCGAAGCGGATTTGGGGATCGCCTCGATGAAGTCGATCCGCTGCGGCACCTTGTAGCCGACCAGCCGTGCCCGGAGCGCTGCCTGAAGATCGCCGGCGTCGAGGGTGACCCCGGCCACGGGCACGACAAACGCCATCGGAACCTCGCCCGCATCGGCATCCGGCACGCCGATCACCGCGGCATCGGCGACGCCCGGAAGGCCAAGCAACTGCGCTTCCACCTCGGCGGGGGCCACCTGAAAGCCCTTGACCTTGATCAGTTCTTTCAGCCGGTCGCGGATGAAAAGATAGCCGTCCGCATCGACCGCCCCCAGATCGCCGGTTTTCAGCCAGCCCCCCGCCATCGTCTGCGCGGTGGCATCCGGCCGGTTGTGATAGCCGATCATCACCTGCGGACCCATGACCCAGACCTCGCCCTCGTGATCAGGGGGGCAATCCTGCCCGGTGACCGGATCGACGATCCGCGTCAGCGTGTTCGGCGCCGAAATGCCCACCGCCCCCGCACGGGGGGTGCGGTGCGGCACTGCGTGGCTGAGCGGGCTAAGCTCGGTCATCCCGTAGCCCTGAATCACCCGGCAGCCGATGCGCTTTGACACCGCCTCGGCCACCTCGGCGCCAAGCGGTGCCGCCGCCGACAGCACGATCTCCAACGACGACAGGTCGAACTGGTCGATCATCGGATGCTTGGCAAGCGCGATCGCCACCGGCGGGGCAATCAGCAGCCGTCTGACCCGATGCGTCTGGATGTGGCGCAGCACCGCCTCCAGATCGAAACGCGGCAGGGTGACCAGCGCAGCACCGCCGGCCAGAAACGCGTTCATCAGCACGTTCATGCCGTAGATGTGGAAAAACGGCAGAAAGGCGATGGAGGTCTCACCCTCCTGGACGTCCATGAGGGCGAGGATCTGATCGACGTTCACCACCATGTTGCGGTGGCTGAGCATCACGCCCTTGGGCAGACCGGTGGTGCCTGACGAATAGGGCAGCACCTGAACATGCCGGTCCAGATCGACCGGAACCTGCGCGCCCAGCGGATCGCCCATCAGATCGGCCAGCGACCGTTTGCCGGCGGCCCCGCCGATCACCACGATTTCGCGCACTGCGGTGCCCTGCACGGCGGTCTCGGCGACAGGCAGGAAGGCGGGGATGGTGATCAGGACCGTCGCCCCGGAATCCGTCAGCTGATGGGCAACTTCGGGCGCGGTGTAGGTCGGGTTGATCGTGGTCAGCGTGGCACCGGCGTAGGCCACGCCGTGAAACGCCACCGCGTAATCGGGCATGTTCGGGGCCATCAGCGCCAGCACCGACCCCGGCCCGATGCCCTGCGCCGAAAGCCCCCCCGCCAGCCGGTCGATCCGGTCGCGCAAGGCGGCGCCGGTCAGGCTGGCACCGCTGGGCCCGTCGATCAGCAGCGGCCGGTCGCCCCCCTTGGCCAGTCCTTCGAACAGCCGTTCGGTGATGCAGATGTCGCGCAGCGCAACGTCCGCGAGCGGGCTTTTGAACATGGTCCGTCTTCCCCCGGATTTTCACCGAAGGCTATCACGCAAGTGGCGCGCGCAAAGCGATTTCTTCGGGGCGTCACAGCCCTGCCAGTATCGCCACCAGTGCCAGCGCTGCGGGAAGTGCCTGAACATACAGGATGCCGCGCGCCGCGGTCAGCCCGCCGTAGACCCCGGCGACCAGCACACAAGCCAGACAGAACACCGCCACCCCCTGCCCTGCACCCGGCAGACCGCGCCACAGCGCCCAGACCAGCCCGGCGGCCAGAAAGCCGTTGTACAGCCCCTGATTGGCCGCCAGCACCCTGGTATTGGCCGCAAATTCCGCCGAAATGCCAAAGGCGCGGCGGGCCAGCGCAGTTTCCCACAGGAACATCTCCAGCACCAGAATACACAAATGCAAGGCGGCAATCAGGCCGACCAGAACCGCGCCGATCATGCCGCCGGCATCCGCGCCTCGGCCATGCCGGCATACCAGCTGGCCCCGAAGGGGATGGCGTTGTCGTCAAAGTTGTAGGCGGGGTGATGCACCATCGCCGTATCGCCGTTGCCGACAAAGATGTAGGCCCCGGGGCGTTCGTTCAGCATGAAGCTGAAATCCTCGGCCCCCATCAGGGGCGGCGTGTCGGTGTCGACATTGCCCGAGACGGCCCTGGCCACCTCGGCGGCAAAGACGGTGTTTTCGGGCACATTCACCGTCACCGGATAGCCGCGCGCATAGGTCACCTCGGCCTGTGCGCCAAGTGCCATGGCGGTGCCTTCGACGATCTGGCGGATGCGGGTTTCGACGTAATCCTGTACCGTCGCCTCCATGGTGCGGACGGTGCCTTTCAGCCTGACCACCTGAGGGATCACGTTATGGGCGGTGGAATCGGTCTGCACCGTGCAGACCGAAACGACGACCTGTTTCAGCGGGTCGACATTGCGGCTGGCGATGGTTTGCAGCGCCACGATGATATGCGCCGCCACCACCGTGGTATCGACGCAATCATGCGGTTTCGCGGCATGGCCGCCCTTGCCTGTCACGACGATGTCGAATTGGTCCGCCGCAGCCATCATCGCGCCGGGCCGGATGGCGAAGTGCCCGACCGGGATGCCCGGCATGTTGTGCATGCCGTAAACCTCGTTGATGCCCCAGCGGGTGATCATGCCATCCTGCACCATCTCGCGCCCGCCGCCGCCGCCTTCTTCGGCGGGTTGGAAGATCAGCACCGTGGTGCCGTCGAAATTCCGCGTCTCGGTCAGGTATTTCGCCGCACCCAGCAGCATGGCGGTGTGGCCATCATGGCCACCGGCATGCATCTTGCCGGGGGTTTGCGACGCGTAAGGCACCCCCGTCGCCTCATGGATCGGCAGCGCATCCATATCGGCGCGCAGCCCCACGACGCGGCCCGCGGTATCGGCATTGCCCTTGATCACGCCGACAACGCCGGTACGGCCCACCCCTTCGACCACCTCGTCACAGCCGAACGAGCGCAGCAGTTCCGTCACCCTGGCGGCGGTTCGGTGCACATCGAACAGCAATTCGGGATGGGCGTGAAAATCCCGCCGCCAGGCGGTGATCTCTGGCAAAAGTTCGGCAAAGCGGTTCCT
>JAYSYZ010000194.1:0-9203 GCA_043727195.1 Paracoccaceae bacterium | reverse complement strand
CGATGAACTTCAACGAGGCCGATTACGTGATGGTCAACACGCCGGGCATGCTGCGCGATATGGCGCGGCGGATGGTGGCGGCGGGCACGCGGATCGAGATCGAGGCGTTTGACACCGGGCATCTATGGCTGGCGAAGGAACTTGTCCGCGAAGGGGTCATCCCGGAGCCGATGCTGGTGCAGCTGTGCATGGGCGTGCCTTGGGGCGCGCCGGATGACCTGAACACCTACATGGCGATGGTGAACAATGTGCCTGCGGGGTGGCACTGGTCGGCTTTCGGGCTGGGGCGCAACCAGATGGCGTATGTGGCGGCGGCGGTGCTGGGGGGCGGCAATGTGCGGGTGGGGCTGGAGGATAACCTCTGGCTGGAAAAGGGCGTGCTGGCCACCAATGCGCAGCTGGTGGAACGCGCCTGCAGCATCGTGGAAAGCATGGGCGGGCGGGTGATCACGCCGGCAGAGGTGAGGGCGCGGTTGAAGCTGGAGAAGCGCGCACCGCTGTCACGGTAGCCCCCCACTCTGGCCCTGCCCTACGGGGGAGAGGGAAGCGCCGAATGGGCAAGAGCGGGACGGGTCAGGCTGGGCGGCACCCTCCCCCCTTCGTGGGGGAGGGATGGGGAGGGGGGCTGGTCCCCGGGATCGAGGGAAACGGTATGGCACGCAAGGCAGCAATCATCGGCGGGGGCGTGATCGGCGGCGGCTGGACCGCGCGGTTCGTGCTGAACGGCTGGGACGTGGCGGTGTTCGACCCCGGCCGCAGCGCCGAAAGCAACGTGGCCACCATGCTGGCCAATGCGCGGCTTGCCGTGCCCGCGCTCAGCGATGTGCCGATGCCGCCCGAGGGGCGCGTGACCCTTGCGGCCACCATGGCCGAGGCACTGAAAGGCGCGGAGTATGTGCAGGAAAGCGTGTCGGAGCGGCTGGCGCTGAAACATCAGGTCTATGCCCAGATGCAGCAGGCTGATCCCGATATCCTGATCGGCTCTTCCACCAGCGGTTTCAAGGCGGTCGATCTGCAAAAGGGCGCGGTGGCACCGCAGAACATCATCGTGGCGCACCCGTTCACGCCCGTCTACCTGCTGCCATTGTGCGAGATTTCGGCCTCGGCCGCCAATACGCCTGAGGTGATCCAACGCACCGTCGGGATCGTGACCGATATCGGCATGTTCCCCCTGGTGATGCGCAAGGAGATCGACGCGTTCATCGGCAGCCGGTTCCTTGAGGCGGTCTGGCGCGAGGCGCTGTGGATGCTGAAGGACGGCGTGGCCACAACCGAGGAAATCGACGACGCGATCCGGATGAGCTTTGGCCTGCGCTGGGCGCAGATGGGGTTGTTCGAAAACTACCGGATTGCCGGGGGGGAGGCCGGGATGCGGCATTTCATGGCGCAGTTCGGGCCGTGCCTGAAATGGCCATGGACCAAGCTGACCGACGTGCCGGAGTTCAACGAGGAACTGGTCGATCTGGTGGCGGGGCAATCCGATGCGCAATCGGGGCATATGCCGATCCGCGATCTGGAACGGCTGCGCGACCAGAACCTCGTCGGCATCCTGCGGTCATTGAAGGAGCGCAATGTCGGCGCTGGCCGCGTGCTGCGCGACCATGACGCGCGGCGGGCGGCGGCGTTTCACGCGGGCGAGGTGACGGGCGCGCCGCTGAAGATGGCGGAGATGCAGGTGCTGCCGGGGTGGATCGACTACAACGGCCACATGACGGAAAGCCGCTATCTGTTCTGTGCGTCGGAAGTGGCGGACGCGTTCTTGCGGCTGATCGGGGCGGATATGGACTATGTCGCGGGCGGGCACAGCTATTACACGGCGGAAAGTCTGGTGCGGCATCTGGGCGAAGCCAAGCTTGGCGACCGGCTGGTGGGCACGCTTCAAGTGATCGCGGCGGATGACAAGCGGCTGCATCATTTCATCACGCTGCGGCGGGGGGATGCGGTGGTGGCGACGGTGGAACAGATGTGCCTGCATGTCGATATGGCGGCCGGCAAGACCTGTGCGGCGGGGGCGGAGGTGCTGGCCCGGCTTAAGCCGATTGCGGCGGCGCATTCAGGTCTGCCGCAGCCCGAGGGGCTGGGGCGGTTTGTCGGGCAAAGGAAAGCGTGATGGATTTCGGGCTGTCTGACGAACAGCGGATGATCGTGGAGACGACGCGGGCGTTCGTGGAGGCGGAGTTGTACCCGCATGAGGCCATGGTGGAACGCACGGGGGTGCTGCCGCTGGACCTGATCCGCGAGATTCAGGCCAAGGCGATGGCGGCGGGGCTGTATGCGGCCAACATGCCGGTGGAATTGGGGGGGGCGGGCCTCGATACGCTGTCGTGGCTCTTGTATGAAAAGGAACTGGGTCGGGCGAATTATGCGCTGCACTGGGCCTGCGTGGCGCGGCCTTCGAACATCCTGCTGGCCGGAAACGCGGATCAGCGGGAGCGCTATCTGATGCCGTGCATTCGCGGCGAGACCTGGGATTGTCTGGCGATGACCGAGCCCGGCGCGGGGTCTGACCTGCGGGGGATGAAGGCCACAGCGCGGGCAGAGGGCGGCGACTGGGTGCTGAACGGCAGCAAACATTTCATTTCGCATGCCGATCTGGCGGGGTTTGCCATCGTGTTCATGGCGACGGGCGAGGAAGAGACGCCACGCGGACCGAAAAAGCTGATCACGGCGTTTTTCGTCGACAAGGGCACAGCCGGCTTCACCGTGCGCGACGGGTACCGAAACGTCAGCCACCGGGGCTATACCAACGCGGTGCTGGATTTCGACGATTGCAGGGTGCCCGCCGCCAACGTGCTGGGCGAGGTGCACAAGGGGTTCGAGGTGGCGAATTCCTGGCTGGGGGCGACGCGATTGCAGGTGGCCTCGACCTGTCTGGGGCGGGCGGAACGGGCGCTGGGGCATGCGGTCGGCTATGCGGCGGAGCGCAGGCAGTTCGGGCAGGCGATCGGCAAGTTCCAGGGCATCAGCTTCAAGCTGGCCGACATGGCGATGGAGCTGAAGGCGGCGGAACTGCTGACCCGCGAGGCGGCGTGGAAATATGATCAGGGTACGGTCACCGAGGCCGACATGGCGATGGCCAAGCTGAAAGCGACCGAAGTGCTGGCGATGGTGGCGGATGAGGCGATCCAGATCCATGGCGGCATGGGGCTGATGGAGGAATTGCCCTTGGAACGCATCTGGCGCGATGCACGGGTGGAGCGGATCTGGGAGGGGACGAGCGAGATCCAGCGGCATATCATCAGCCGCGAATTGCTGCGGGCGGTCGGGGGATGATCCGTGGGAGCGGGGGTTTAACACCCCCGCACCCCCGTGGGATATTTGGGGACAGATGAAACGAAATGTTAAGATTAATCGCCGAATCTGAGGCTGCGGTACAGGCGGGGACGCCGATGACCGTGACTGGTGAAACCCTGCCTCGGATTACCGGGGCAGGGCGCCGTGGACGCAATTTCATCTGTCCAAAAATATCCTCGGGGGTCCGGGGGCAGACAGCCCCCGGCGCTGTCCGCTTGGCCGCAGGCCGCAGATCATGCGCCTGAACCGGTTGCTGCGGCCGAAATCCATTGCTGTGCTTGGCGCAGGCTGGGGGCTGAATGTCGTCGAGCAGACGGTGAAGATGGGATTTTCAGGCGATGTCTGGCCGGTGCATCCGGCCAAGACGAAGATTGGTGGTTTGAAAACATACCCTTCGATCGCCGATCTGCCGGGCGCCCCGGATGCGACCTTCCTCGGGGTGAACCGTTTTGCAACCGTCGATCTGGTTGCCGAGCTTGCCGAGATGGGGGCCGGCGGTGCCATCTGTTTCGCCTCGGGCTGGGCCGAGGCGGGGGCACCGGAGTTGCAGGCGGGGCTGGTGGCGGCGGCTGGGCGGATGCCGATCCTCGGGCCGAACTGCTATGGGGTGATCAACTACCTTGACGGAGCGCTGCTCTGGCCGGATCAGCATGGCGGGCGGCGGGTCGCGCGGGGGGTGGCGCTGATCAGCCAATCGTCGAACATCGTGATCAACATGACGATGCAGAGGCGCGCCTTGCCGGTGGCCTATGTCGCGTGCCTGGGCAATGCTGCGGTTGTCGGGCTGGCGGAACTGGCAGGGGCACTGTTGGACGATCCGCGCGTCACGGCCATCGGCATGTATGTCGAGGGGATCGACGATCCGGCGGGCTTTGCCGCGCTGGCAGAGGCGGCGCGGGCAGCGGGCAAGGGGCTCGTCTGCATCAAGTCCGGCAAGACGGAACTGAGCCGGACGGCGGCCGCGTCGCATACCGCTTCGCTGGCGGGGGGAGGGGCGGCGTCGTCGGCGTTTCTGCGCCAGATCGGGGTGGCCGAGGTATCCACGCCCGCCGAATTGATCGAGACGCTGAAGATTTTCCATGTCCACGGCGGCATTGGCGCCCGGCTCTGTTCGCTGTCCTGTTCGGGTGGTGAGGCGGGGCTTGTGGCAGATCTGGCGGCATCCAATGGCCTGGACTTTCCGCCGCCTTGCGACGCTGTGCGAGTGCGGTTGGGACAGACCCTCGGCCCGATGGTCACCGTCGCCAATCCGTTGGATTATCACACCTTCATCTGGGGCGACGGGCCGCGCACGACGGATGTGTTCACGACGATGCTGGGGGGGTATGATGCCGGGATGTTCATCATCGATCCGCCGCGGGGCGACCGCTGTGACCCGTCGGGCTATCGGCCGGCGCTGGATGCGATCGTGGCCGCACAGGCGGCAACGGGAAAACCGGCCTTTCCGGTGGCATCCTTGTCGGAAAACTTTGATGAGGGCATGGCGATCCGGCTGATGGATCAGGGGGTGGTCACGTTGATGGGGCTGGAGACGGCATTGGCGGCGATCCGGGCGGCACAGACACTGCCCGGTGCTGCAGCGTGGCGGCCGGTGCCGCCGGCTGCAGATGCCGGCGAGATGTTGAGCGAGGCTGCGGCCAAGACCTGGCTTCAGGCCGCCGGTGTGGCGGTACCGCGGGGCGCTTCGGGGTTGACGATTGCCAGTTTGGAAGCGGCGGACTTGACGCCGCCCTATGCCTTGAAGGGCCTTGGCATTGCTCACAAGACCGAAGCCGGGGCGGTGCGCCTGGGCCTCACCTCGCTGGACGGGCAGACGGGGATGCCGGGGGCCACCGGCTATCTGGTGGAGGAGATGGTGAGCGGGGCGGTGGCAGAGGTGCTGCTTGGGCTGCGCCGCGACCCGGTTTACGGGATCAGCCTGACCATTGGCATGGGCGGGGTCACGGCGGAAGTGCTGGCCGATACGGTGACGCTGATCTGGCCGGTGACCGTGGCGGAGGTTGTGGCGGGGCTGCGGCGGCTGCGGCTGTGGCCGTTGCTGGATGGGTACCGGGGCCGGCCGCGCGCCGATGTGGCGGCGGTGGCGGAACTGGCGGTGCGGCTGGGTGCGCTGATGGCCGCCGATCCGACGCTGCACGAAATTGAACTGAACCCGGTCATGGTGCGCCCCGACGGGGCCGTCGCGGTCGATGCACTGATCCGGAGGGCGTGATGGAGATGCAAAGCGAAGGGCCGGTGAAGACCCGGCGCGAGGGGGCGGTGCTGGAGGTAACTCTGGACCGGCCCAAGGCCAACGCGATTGATCTGGTCACCAGCCGGATCATGGGCCTGACGTTCCGGGCGTTCCGCGACGATGACAGCCTGCGCGTCTGTATCCTGCGCGCGGCGGGGGAGAAGTTCTTTTGCCCGGGGTGGGACCTGAAATCTGCGGCGGGTGGCGACGCGGTGGATGGCGATTATGGCGTAGGGGGCTTTGGCGGCTTGCAGGAACTGCCGAACCTGAACAAGCCGGTGATTGCGGCGGTGCAGGGCATCTGCTGCGGCGGCGGGCTGGAACTGGCGCTGTCTTGCGATCTGATTTTGGCATCGTCCACCGCGACCTTCGCCTTGCCGGAAATCCGGTCGGGCACGGTGGCGGATGCGGCATCGATCAAACTGCCGAAACGCATTCCCTATCATGTGGCGATGGACCTGTTGCTGACGGGCCGCTGGTTTAACGCCGAGGAGGCGCAGCGCTGGGGCATCGTGAAGGAAATCTGCGCGCCGGAGGAGTTGCCGGGCAAGGCCTGGGACCTTGCCCGCCTTCTGGAAAGCGGGCCGCCGCTGGTCTATGCCGCGATCAAGGAAGTGGTGCGCGAGGCCGAGAACCTGCGCTTTCACGATGCGCTGAACCGTGTGACGCGGCGGCAGTTGCCGACGGTAGACCGGCTGTATTCCAGCGAGGACCAGCTGGAGGGCGCAAAGGCTTTTGCCGAAAAGCGCGATCCGGTGTGGAAGGGGCGATAGGCGATGGCGGACCATCATTACACGTCACATGTCGTGTGGACCGGCAACCGGGGTGAGGGGACGGCGCATTACAAGGCCTATGACCGGAGCTGGGATATTGCGGTGCCGGGAAAGGCACCGGTGCACTGTTCGAATGATCCGCTGTTGGGGGGCGATCCGGGCAAGATGAACCCGGAGGATTTGCTGCTGAGCGCGCTGTCGGCCTGTCACATGCTTTGGTATCTGCATTACGCCAGCGAGGCGGGGATTGTGGTGACGGGGTATTCCGACAATCCGGTCGGGGTGGGCGAGGTGGGGCGCGGCGGTGCGGGGCGGTTCTTGCGGGTGACCCTGCGGCCGGTGGTACGGCTGCGGCCGGGGGCTGATCTGGCGGCTGATCTGGCGGTGGCCGGGGCGATCCATCAGCGCATTCATGCAGTCTGTTTCATCGCGCGGTCAGTGAATTTCCCGGTCGATTGTGCGCCGGTCTTTGAATGGGACGCGGCTGTTCGCTGAGCCATGTCCGGGCGCGACATTTCATGTCGCAGGGTGTCACGTCCGGCCCCAGCGGGGCGGCTAGGGTAACCCGGCGCGGGGGCGCGCGACCGGGGGCCGAATGGACGAGACGGATTACATCATCGTGGGCGCAGGTTCGGCCGGCTGCGTGCTGGCAGAACGGCTGTCGGCGTCTGGCCGGCATCGGGTGACGGTGCTGGAAGCGGGGGGGACAGACCGGCGGTTCTACGTGCAGCTGCCCTTGGGATACGGCAAGCTGTTCTATAACCCGGCGGTGAACTGGATGTACCAGACGGAGCCTGATCCGGGGCTGGCGGGCAACCGGGATCACTGGCCGCGCGGCAAGGTGCTGGGCGGATCGTCCTCGATCAACGCGATGGTCTATGTCCGGGGACATCGGGCCGATTACGATGAATGGGGGGCGGAAAACCCCGGCTGGAGCTGGCAGGACTGTTTGCCGGCCTACAAGGCGATGGAGGATACCGAGGCTGGCGCTGACGGATATCGCGGGGCGGGCGGGCCCTTGTTCGTGTCGGCGAACCGGTCGGGCCTGCACCCTTTGGTGAAGGATTACCTTGCCGCGTGCGAGGCCGCCGGGTTGCCGGAAACCCCGGATTTCAACGGTGCCCGGCAGGAAGGCGCGGGCGTGTATCAGATGACCATCAAGGGCGGGCGGCGCAATTCAGCGGCGCGGGCCTTTCTGCGCCCGGCGATGAAGCGGGCCAATGTGCGGGTGATCACCGGGGTGATGGTGACGCGGGTGGTGATCGAGGCCGGTCGCGCCGTGGGGGTGGAGTACCGGCGCGGCGGCGAAAGCCACGTGTTGCGCGCAAGGGCCGAGGTGATCCTGTCGGGGGGTGCGGTCAATTCGCCGCAACTGCTGCAACTGTCGGGGATCGGGCCGGGGGCGCTGCTGCAGGGCCACGGGATTGCGGTCGTGCGGGAAAATGCCAATGTCGGCGACCATCTGAGCGACCATCAGGGGGTGAATTATTCCTGGTCGATGACGGTGCCCACCTACAATGACGTCCTGCGGCCCTGGTGGGGCAAACTGCGCGTCGGGATGCAATATCTGCTGACACGCGGCGGGCCCTTGTCCAAAAGCATCAATCACGCGGGCGGATTCTTTCGCACCAGCCCGGATCTGTCGCGCCCGAACATGCAGCTATACATGCAGGCATTCTCGACCTTGCTGCCGCGCGCGGGCGAGCGACCTGTGCTGACGCCGGACCCATGGTCGGGGATGAGTATCGGGCTGTCGAACTGCCGACCGACCAGCCGGGGGCATATCCGGCTGCGCTCGGCCGATCCGACGCAGCATCCGGTGATCACGGCGAATGCGTTTTCAACCAATCACGACGTCGAGGAGATGCTGGCGGCCGTCAAATATCTGCGTCGGCTGGCCGCACAGCCCCCCCTGGCGCGGTTGATAAGGGAGGAGTTGCGACCGGGGCCGCAGGTGGTGACGGATGATGATCTGATTGCGGATTTCCGGGCGCGGTCGGGCACGGTGTATCACCCGAGTTGCACCTGCCGGATGGGGCGGGACGCGACCATGTCGGTGGTCGATGCGCGGCTGCGGGTGCACGGGGTGGCGGGGTTGAGGGTGATCGATGCTGCGGCCTTTCCCACGATCATCGCCGGAAACACCAACGCGCCGGCGATGCTGATGGGCTGGAAGGGTGCCGCGATGGTCTTGGCTGACGCGCGCTGACGGCGCACCACAGACCACCAGCCGCAGCGTGCCATCAGGCTGGATCAGTGGCGGACCGTCAGTCCCCCAGTTTGGCGTGAACCTCGTCCAGATCGACCGGTCCTTTCGGCAGTTTGTTCGCGGGATTGTCGAAATCGTAGCAAAACAGTTGAAAGTCGCGTTTGTAGATTTCCCACATCAGATGCATGGACAGATCGTCGAAATACGCCTCGACCGGATGCGCGCGGGTTGGCCCGTGGCCTTCGCTTTCGTTGAAGCGCGGAATCGTCGCCAGATCGACGGGGTGGCCGACGGTAATGTTGTCCAGCACGGTCTGCATGCCGGTGTTGAAATCTTCGGTGAAAAAGATCTGGTCATAGCGCCCGCCGTTGACGATGAACGTCGCGATATGGCCCGACATTGCAGACCAGTGGATGTCCGGCTCCATCGGTTTTTTCCAGCGGATGGTATCGCGGGTGAACAGGAGAAAGCGGCGGAAGCTGGCGATCTGGTCGAACTCCTGCTTGCCGTCATCGCCGCCGACCTCGATCCCGTATTTCTGCACCAGAAGGGGCACGAGGTTTCCCCGGTAACGCTTGCCGTTGCGCTGAATGCCGCAGATCTTGTCAAAGAACGATGACAGGATGCGCGTGTAGGGATTTCGCACGCAGGTGAAGGCATAGGATTTGTGGCCGCGCACGTTGTGGTCGATCCG
>JAYSYZ010000193.1:0-9206 GCA_043727195.1 Paracoccaceae bacterium | reverse complement strand
TCCACCACCAGATCATCGCCGAACCTGGCCGGGCGCAGATAGTCCGCCTCCACCCGGCGCACCGCAAAGACGATGCCGTCACTGGCCCGCAAGGCCATCTGATCAATGCCCAGTGACGCCACCCATTCGCTGCGCGCCCGCTCGATGAACTTCAGGTAATTCGCGTAATAAACGATCCCGGCCAGATCGGTGTCCTCATAATAGACGCGAAGTTTGTGCTGATGCGGCATGGCCCCCTCCCCCACCACCCGGACCGCCCCGTCGTGAGGCGATCAATTCCGAGCGGTCGCCCCCCCGGGCGCAGCCGGTCATAACCAGATGAAACCCCCGTGCATAGACCGGATAAGCGCAGGCATGGGTCTGGATGACCGCACCCCTCCGCGAAGAACGCCCGCCCCGTGGGCGGGCAGGCAGGCAGGCGCTGCCCGGCGGGCTTCGCCCTTGATTCCGGGCGTAAGTAAATGGATTGAAAGACGCAAAATACCTTACATCTCCACCTCGCGCTACGACACCCTTCCGATCCGCGCCACCAGCCGCAGCGCATGGCCCGCGTCCCGTGCCATCATCGGCAGGACAGGGTCATAGGCGGCCCGGATCACTGCGGCAATCTCGGGCCGCAGGATCACCTGATCGCCCACCCGCCCCAAGGGCGAGCCGTCGGTAAACGCCCGGTCCGACCACAACAGCACGGTCTGCACCGCCTGTGCCAACGCCAGCACCTCGGCGGGAACAGCGGCCAGATAGGCGTCCATCCGCAGAAACACAAAGGCCGCCTTGATCGCGCCGTCCGGATCAAAGCGGAAAATCCGGTACTGGTTTGCAGCCGCAGCCTCCAGCCGCGCCACCAGCCCCGCCAGTTCCGGCACCAACCGGTCCATGTCGGGCACTGCCAGCAGTTCCACCCAGTCGCGGACAAAGAACACCATCAGGTTTGCGCCCAGTTCAGGATCGGTTTCGGCCATGCTGTGGCCTGCCAATGCCACCACCGCCTCGAACGCGCCCTTGATCACCGGCAAGCTCTCGTCCTGCACGCCAAAGACCACCGGCACCACGGGCCGCCCCCAGCGCGCGCAAAGATAGCTGCCGTCAGCGCGGGTGAACAACGCCTGCACCTCATCCTGGTTGATCACAGCCATGCCCGCCCCCCGTTGCCGCTTCGTCGCCGGGCACCGGCCCTGCCCCGGCTGACTGCGGGCAGCAGATCAGCCGCTCCGCCGCAGAACGTCGCCACCTTACCGGTCACTGCCGCGTCAAAGGCCGGGCGCGATACGCCGCGGCCGCCCGTTCGACAGTAACAAATGACAGCCAGGCCAGCACCAGCGATACCGCAAACCCCAACACCGCCACCCCCGGCCAATCGACCAGCGGCCGAAGCCCGCGGATCACCGGATAATGCCAGAGGTAGACCCCGTAAGACAGCCTGCCCAGGCCGACCAGCGGCCAAACCGACAGCCCCCGCGCGATGATCCCCGGCCTGCCGACCACCACCACGATCAGCCCGATCGTTGCCGCCTCGCTGATCGCGCAGCCCCAGATCAGCAGGCCCTTGTCGCCCCATTGCATCGGCGTCACCGCCAGCGCGGCAAACAGAAGCACCGTCAGTACCGGGGCCAGACCGCGCAGCCGGTCCGCCACCCCCGCCCGCAGCGCCGCCGCCAGCGCGGCCCCCGCCAACAACCCGGAAAGCCGCGTATCAAAACGGTAATACGTGATGTCCCAGCCGCTTAGAAACACCGCATTTCCCGCCCGCCAAAGCGTCGCGATCAACGCCAGCAAGGCAAAGGCCGTCCAAAGCCTTTCCGCAGGGATCCGCTTTGTCAGCGCCAGAACCACGGCGGGCCAGATCAAATAGAACTTTGCCTCGACGGCCAGCGACCAGGCATGGGACAATTCGTCCGGCATGTCTGCAAACGCCACGCCGTAATCCGCCAGATACAGCACCGCCAGAGCAGCCTGAAACGCGGGTTTCGCCGGTTCAACGGGAAAAATCCCGGCAAGGCCGACAAAGACCGCGACCATGACCAAAAGCGCAGGCATCAGCCGGACGGTGCGCCGCCGCAGAAATGCAGGATAGTCCAGCGATCCCTTCCGCTCCACCTCGGTCAACAGCAGCCCGGTGATCAGGAACCCGCTCAGCACGAAAAACACATCAACGCCAAGAAAGCCCGCACTGAACCCCGGAACCTTGGCATGAAACAGAAACACCAGCATTACCGCGACCGCACGGATTCCGTCCAGTGCGGGCAGATGACCGGCCAGCGACAAGGCAGGCGCAGCCGGCCTTTCCAGTGCGGCACCGACGCCGCCCGGCATCGCCTTGCCCGGCGTCATCGCCTGCAGGCGAAACAACCCCGGAAACCTTTCCGAAAAGTTAACGAAAATTCTGTTATTGTTTATATTCAATCTATTACCTGTCTTAACACGCGTGTTATCATGCCTCGAACAGGTCCGTCTGACCCGGCGGTTTCGGCGGCTCCAACCCCAGATGCCGCCAGGCACGCATCCCCAGCATCCGCCCGCGCGGGGTCCGCAGGATCAGGCCCTGTTGCAACAGATAGGGCTCGATCACCTCCTCAATCGCGTCCCGTGGCTCGCTCAGGGCCGCCGCAATCGTCTCCACCCCGACCGGCCCGCCGCCATAGTTTTCCGCCAGCAGGATCAGATAGCGCCGGTCCGCGCCATCCAGCCCCAGATGATCGACCCCCAGCCGCGTCAGCGCCCGGTCGGCCAAAGCCCGGCTGATCCGCCCGCCTTCCTCGACCAGCGCGAAATCCACCACCCGGCGCAACAGCCGCCCGGCAATGCGCGGCGTGCCCCGCGCCCGCCGCGCAATCTCGCGGCAGCCCTCCGGTTCAGCGTCCACCCCCAACAGCCGCGCCCCCCGGGTGACGATCTCGAACAGTTCTGCCTCAGAATAGAACTCCAGCCGCGTCGGAATCCCGAACCGGTCGCGCAGGGGCGTGGTCAGCAACCCCAGCCGCGTCGTCGCCCCGACCAGCGTAAACGGCTGCAGGTCGATCCGCACCGTCCGCGCCGCCGGCCCCTCGCCGATCACCAGATCAAGGGCAAAATCCTCCAGCGCCGGATACAGCACCTCCTCCACGATGGGGGACAGCCGGTGAATCTCGTCGATGAACAGCACGTCACGCGGCTCCAGATTGGTCAGGATCGCCGCCAGATCCCCCGGCCGCGCCAGCACCGGGCCGCTTGTCATCCGGAACCCCACCCCCAACTCCCGCGCCATGATCTGCGCCAGCGTGGTCTTGCCCAAGCCCGGCGGCCCATGGAACAGCGTGTGATCCATCGCCTCGCCCCGCATCCGGGCGCTGGCAATGAACACCGCCAGATTGGCCCGCGCCTCGGCCTGCCCGATGAATTCGGCCAGCATCTGCGGGCGCAGCGCCCGGTCCATATCTTCGGGCAGCTTGTCAGGCCGCAGGGCGGGGTCAGAGGTCAATCTAGATTTGACCTCCCTGCCCGCGCGTGCAGCCGCCTTTTCCAGTTCGCTTCAAGACCCTGAACCTCCCATGGGCTGAAACCGGCTGCCCGTCACCCCGAACAGGCCGACATAATTGCCACCGACGTACACGGATGCTGCCATATAACGCCGCTTCATAACGCCGCTTCCGCAATGTCGCCTTCACGTTCGGACCATGCTGGTTTTGAAAAGCGTCAAACAGGTCTGGCTCCTCACTTGCATGCGCTTACCTCGGTGCCAGCAGTTTCAGACTTGCCCGGATCAGCACCGCTGTATCCGCCTCGGGCTGATCGCCGGCCACTGTCGCCACCGCCTGCGCAGCATCGCCCTGCCCGTAGCCGAGGTTGATCAGCGCCGAAAGCGCATCCGCTGTGACTGCGGCCCGCGCTGCACCGGCGGCGGGCCTTGGTGCCACGCGCGGTGCCTCGGCCTCGATCACCACGTCCTGCGCGCCCGCCACCGCCGCCAGCGACACCCCCGCCGCCATCACCCCCGGTGCCTTTGCCTTCAGCTCCAGGATCACGCGCTGCGCCAGTTTCGGCCCGACGCCGGGTGCCGCCTGAATGGCCCGGGCGTCGCCCAGCGTGATCGCCCGCGCCGCCCCTTCGGCCCCGAGTGTGCCCAGGATCGCCATCGCGGCCTTGGCCCCCACGCCCTGCACCGTGGTCAACAGCTTGTGCCACTCCCTCTCCAGCATGGTCGGAAAGCCGAACAGCTGCAGCAAATCCTCGCGCACCAGCAGTTCGGTATAGAGCGACACCGCTTCGCCCAGACCCGGCAACCCCGCCAGCGTCCGGTCGCTGACATGCACGATGTATCCGACGCCCCGCACGTCGACCAGAACGTGGTCCGGCCCACGCCAATCCAGCCGCCCCGAGATGCGGCCGATCATCCTGCCGCCCTCAGCGCCGCCTGCAGCCGCCCGGCCGATTGCAGGTGATGTGCATGGCAGATCGCGACCGCCAGCGCATCTGCGGCATCCGGCCCCGCAATCACCACCCCCGGCAAATGCAGGCGCACCATGTGGTCGACCTGCACCTTGGCCGCGTGTCCCACGCCAACCACCGTCTTTTTCACCGCATTGGGGGCATATTCACCCACCGCCAGCCCGAACCGCGCCGGCACCAGCAAGGCAATGCCCCGCGCCTGCCCCAGTTTCAACGTCGCCACCGCATCCTTGTTCACGAAGGTATGTTCAACCGCCGCCCCATCAGGGGAATGTGCCTCCATTACCAGCGTCAACTGATCAAACAGCGTCAACAGCCGCTGCGCGAGATTGCCGTCGTCGCTGTCAGAGTGGCAGATGCCGTTCGCCACATGGGTCAGCCTGGCGCCCGCCACGTCGATCACCCCCCAGCCTAGGTTCCGCAAGCCCGGATCAATGCCGATGACGCGCATCCCTGCCCTCTTTTCTTGCTCTTGACGCTGGATTAGCACGAAAAGGGAACATCCGCCAATGGGTTTCAGCCATTTGCGCGCCATCCGTAACGCCACCATGCGCCTGCAGAAAACGACGTTAACGCAAAAGAAACGACATGAATCTATGCTCCAATCAGAACCACCTGAAAAATATGACAGAATTGCAACGCCAGTCATGCAACGGCTGCAACCCGGCCTTGCCATGGCCTTGCTTGCTTTGCAGTTGCAGCACGATTAACTGCCAGAGTGCAGAGGAAGAAGCCTCTGATTTTTGCAGTGTAAGAAAAAAGGATACCCGCCATGGCCGCCGTCGAGACGACCCGCCCGGCGCCCTTCGGCGCCATCACCACCTACCGTGCCATCAGTGGCGTGACGAATGCATTTGGCGCGCTGTCCAACTGGAATGACGCCCGCATGACCCGCAACGCGTTGAACAAACTTTCGGACCGGGAGCTTGACGACATCGGCCTGTGCCGGGGCGACATCGCATTCATGGGGCGCTGAGCACCGCGACCGTTCGGTCACAAATGCCAAGGCCGCATCGCTTGATGCGGCCTTTATCAATTGCACAGCAAAAATCAGCGGGGCTGAACCGACTGCAGTTGGCCCGATATCCACAGCGTGACAGGGTCGGCATGCATCAGCCACGCGCCGACCGGATCGAACCCGATTCCGGCGGCCAGGGCGCTGACGCGACTTTCATAGGTCTGCGCTCCGATATAATAGTGGATCATGCCCTTCAGGCCCGCACCCAGCACCATGGCAATTACCAGCGGTTTGACGAACTTCAGGCCCAAACCGCGTCCGAGGCTGGACGATCTGCGCCCGACCGTGCCGGCGGCTTCAAAGCCATATCCCTTGGCATGCGATTTTTCGATCCGCGAGACGCGGTTATAAAAGTCGTTCAGATTTGGATCGACCCACATGATTTCCCACCAGGTTAGCAGATTGAATTTCAATATTGATGCAGCCGTTTTATGGCTAAATTGCGGCGTGGTTCGCCTGCGGCAACTAATCCAATCAGCCAGTCAGGGATTGTCCACCAGGTTACTGCTTTTCCAGAACCAGTGTCGACCATTCGCCGATGTCGTCCCTGTTTTGTAAACAAAGGCCTGCCGCGACGTAAGCCTCTGTCACCGCCGCTGCCTGCACAGCGAGCAGACCGGAGAGAATCGATCTTCCCCCGGTTGTCAGATGCCGCGCGATATCGGGTGCCAGTTCGATCAGCGGGCCTTTCAGAATGTTGGCGAAGATCAGGTCATAGGGCGCAGCCTCTTGCAGACGGGGATGCGCAAAGCCGGCCGCTTCCAGACATTGCACCCGGCCCTCCAGCCCGTTGATCGCGACATTCGCCTCGGCCACCTCGACGGCAATCCGATCGATATCCGATGCAATCACCAGCGCCTCGGGCAAAACCGCCGCCGCAGCGATGGCCAGAACCGCCGTTCCGCATCCGATGTCGGCCACCCGCTGCGGCGCAAACTCGTCTGACACCAGCCGGTCAAAAGCGCGCAGGCAGCCCAGCGTGGTGCCATGATGGCCGGTGCCGAACGCCACTGTCGCCTCGATCTGCAAGGGCACGCGCCCGGGGTCTCTGGGCACCGTATCGGCATCATGGCTGCCGAACACATAAAACCGCCCTGCCTCCACAGGCGACAGTTCGCGCCGGACCTTGGCCACCCAGTCAATCTCGGGCAGTTCCGACAGGGCAAAGGGCCGGGCCCCGAACGCAGCCGCGAAAACTTCCAGCATCACCGCATCCGGCACGTCCAGGAAGTAGCCGCCTACCTCCCACAACCCGGACCCATCCTCGATCTCAAAGATGCCCACCCCGGTCGGCGCAGGTGTCATCCTTTCCATCGCCCCGGCAAGCGCTTGCGCCGCCGCTTCACCGGGTAGCGTGGTCAGGGCGGAAAAGGTGGGCATGCGGTCTCTCCGGGTTTCAGCGCCGGATAGACCGCCACCCCGCCCCGGTCAAGCCGACACGCCGGTGCCGATCGGGCAGGTCACCCCGGTTCCGCCGATGCCGCAATAGCCGCCCGGGTTCTTCGCCAGATATTGCTGGTGATACTCTTCGGCAAAGTAGAAGACCGGTGCGGGCAGGATCTCGGTCGTGATCGCGCCGCGCCCGGCTGCTGTCAGCGCCGCCTGGTAAACCGGCTTTGACGCCGCAGCCGCCTGCGCCTGCGCCGGGGTGCAGGTATAGATGCCCGACCGGTAGGTGGACCCCATGTCATTGCCCTGCCGCATGCCCTGCGTCGGGTCATGGCCTTCCCAGAACAGCTTCAACAGCCCGTCATAACTGATCACTGCCGGGTCAAAGATCACCCGCACCACTTCGTTATGACCCGTCAACTGCGTGCAGGTCTCCTGGTAGGTCGGGTTCGGGGTGAACCCGCCCGCATAGCCGACCATCGTCAGCCAGACGCCCGGCACCTGCCAGAATTTCCGCTCCACACCCCAGAAGCATCCCATCCCGAACATCGCCTGTTCCATGCCCTCAGGCACTGCGGATCCAAGCGGCAGGCCATTCACGAAATGCGTTTCGGCGGTGGGCAGGGGCGTCTGCCGCCCCGGCAGCGCCTTGTCTGGCGTCACCATATCGGTTGCTTTGCGGGTAAAGAACATCGGGCACCTCCGTGAGTTCCTGTTTCATATAGGCACGCGGCCGGGAAAAGTCACTCTGCCGGCTGTGGCAAACCCCGGGAAAACACCGTCTCGTGACCGGGTTCGGGGTGGCGCGGGATCAGGCAGATCAGGCCAAAGGCTGCCAGCGCCATGCCAGCCCCCAGCACAAACACATAATCCGGCGATGTCGCCCAGAGGTAGCCCAACGCGGCTGGCAGGAACACCGCCGCGATGTGGTTGATGGTAAAGGCCACCGCCTGTGTGGGCGCAATATCGCGCGGATCGGCGATCTTCTGGAAATAGGTCTTCAGCGCGAAGGACAGCGCAAAGAACAACTGGTCCAGCACATAAAGCCCCGATGCCACGACCAGACCCCAGCCAAACCAGTACAAACCGCCATAGGCCAGAAACACCAGCGTCAACCCGATGTATTCAACCCCCATCACCTTACGCTCGCCGTAGCGGCCCAGCGCGCGGCCCATCGCCGGGGCGATGGCCATGTTGATGATATAGTTGATCAATAAAAGCGCCGTCATCTCGGACACTTTCATCCCGAACCGCTCTACCATCATGAAACCGGCAAAGACGACAAAAATCTGCCGTCGTGCCCCCGCCATGAATTGCAGCGCGTAGTAAAGCCAGTAGCGGCGGCGCAGTACCATGTGGCGGTGCTGCTGATGCGGCGCCTCGAACTGCGGATAGGCCAGCGCCGCGAAAACCGCGATGGCCACGGTCAATGCGCCCGACGCCAGATAGACCGTGGCGTAATCAAGACCAAGCGCATCCCACAGCGCCACGATGGACCCGTAGGCCACCAGCGATGCTCCTGCGCCCACCGCCACGATCCGCCCCAGCACCACCGGCGCGCGGGCCTTGTCGATCCACTGCAATTGCAGCGACTGGTTCACCGTCTCGAAATAATGGAACCCGATGGAGGACAGAAGCGTGGTGACCAGCAACCCGGTGAAACTTGGGAACCAGGCAGTCACGCCCGAGGCCAGCCCCAGCAACGCCAGCGCAATCACAGCCAATACCTGTTCCCGCATGAACAACAGCAGCACGATCACCCCGATGGCCAGAAACCCCGGAACTTCGCGCACCGTATGCAGCCAGCCAATTTCCTTGCCGCTGAAAGCCGCGACTTCGATCACGAAGTTGTTCAGCAACGCCGACCATGTGGCAAAGCTGAGCGGCATGGCCGCCGCCAAAAGATACAGCAGGGTTTCAGGCCGCTGCCACAGCGGCAGGCCGGGGGCGGCAGACAAAGGCAGGGTACGGCGCAACATTGCTTTCCCGTTACACCCGCACAGCAAGGGCGGAAAGCGAAAGCTTGTATCGGCGACAAAGTGACTGGTATCATCGGCGAACACCTGCGGAGGACGCGATGCCAGCCAGGATCGAGGTTCAGAACGTCGGTCGGCCCGGCAAGACCTACAGCGTCGATGCCGCCAAATATGCCGATATGCGGGCAGCAATAGAGACGGCAGTGCCCACCACCCCGCCCGGCATTGCGGTTGCCGACCTGATCGCCGCCGTCAAACAGAACCTGTCGCCGACGCTGTTTCCGGGGGGCGCGACCTGCGGCTGGTGGGTGAAATGCGTGCAGCTTGATCTGGAGGCAAAGGGCATCCTCGCCCGCGCGCCGCAGCCCCCCGTCCGCCTCTACCGCCCCTGATGGCAT
>JAYSYZ010000192.1:0-3530 GCA_043727195.1 Paracoccaceae bacterium | reverse complement strand
CGACAAGGTGGGCAAGTGCTGGGGCCTTGGGTCCGACACGCCCAAGGATCCTGGTCCTTGGGTGGGCGAGCAGCGCAACATGTGGAAACCGACTCAGCAAGAGGCGCTGTGGTTCCACGGTGGCAACCTGCACCAGTCGCGGCACTACTCGCAATTCCTGTCGCTGCAACTGAAGGCCCGGATGGAGGGGATCGACACGCCGGTCTATGGCCTGCCCACGACCCATCACCTGAGCTGACCCGACCTGCCACCGGGCGCCTGACAGCGCCCGGTCTGCCTTGCGCGATTGCGGTGACAGCCCCGGCCGATTCACCGCCCGGATTTTCAGCTCCTGTGCCATGACAATGGCCGGGCCGAGACAGCGGAGATTGCAGCCTGCGCTGCCGTTTTTCGAAAATCCCCCCACCTTGCCGCAGGACCCGGTCCCACCGGTCACGTCAGGGCAGGGCGCGGGCGACAAAATCGGGCTCGCGCAAGCAGTAGCCCGGGGGACCCCCCCATCTCCAGCCGCATCCGGTTCGCGCCGACGGGCAGGGTGTCCGGTCACCACAGGCAATCCTGCGCAGGACCGCGCCGCGCCCTTCACTCCGGGCCAAGGCAAGGGCGGGGTCTCCAGCCTGCCACTTGTCCCGAACGATCACCTGCAATTGCCGTGCAATCGGCCGGACAAATGTTTAAGTTCCGCCCAAGAAGGCCCGCGTCGGGCCGTCCAGCATAAGGATTTTGGCCATGGCCAAGGGCATGAATAAGCGCAAGGAAGTAAAGAAGCCAAAGAAAGAGGCGGCGAAACCGGTGGTCAGCGTCGCCTCGACCAATGCAAAGGTCACGATTTCCACCGGCAAGCCAAAGGAATGACGGCGCGCCCGGTTCAGAACACTTCCTTAACCGCCTCCATCGCCACATAAGTGGAGGTGGAGGCGACATGTGGCAGGGTGCTGATCGTCTCGCCCAGGACGCGGCGGTAGGCCAGGATATCTGCCGTCCGCACCTTCAAAAGGTAGTCAAAGCTTGACGCCATCATGTGACACTGTTCCACCTCGGGCACCACCAGAACAGCCTTGTTGAAGGCCTGCAGCGCCGCCTCGCGCGTGTCGCTGAGGCGGACCTCGACAAAGGCCACATGCGACTGGCCCATCTTGATCGGGTCGAGGATGGCCCGGTAGCCGGTGATCACCCCGGCCTCTTCCAGCCGTTTCATCCGCGCCTGCGCCGGCGATTTCGACAGCCCGATGCGCCGCGCCAGTTCCACTGCCGATATGCGCCCCTCGGTACACAACACCCGCAGTATCGCCAGATCAAAACGATCCAAAGCGGCCCGGTCATCCGACATGTATTATCCCCGTTTTAACACCATTTCGCCCGCATAGCACGGATCAATCAGGAAAACAGCCCGCGCATTCCGATGTATGCTGATCGAAAGAGGAGCCTGCCATGCCAACCAGTTCCGCCGCCACATCCTGGGCCGTGATCGCCGCCGGCAGCCTTGCCGACGAGGCGACGCTGCTGCGCCGCCTGACCGCCGAGGCGGCGCTTGACAGCGCTGCCCGCGCCCGCATCACCGCAGCCGGGGCCGATCTGGTCCGCCGCATCCGCACCAGCGCCAGACCGGGGCTGATGGAGGTGTTTCTGGCCGAATACGGCCTGTCGACCGACGAAGGCATCGCCCTCATGTGCCTTGCCGAGGCGCTGCTGCGCGTCCCCGACGCGGATACGATGGACGCGCTGATCGAAGACAAGATCGCCCCGTCCGACTGGGGCCGCCATCTTGGCCGCTCGGCCTCCAGTCTGGTGAACGCCTCCACCTGGGCGCTGATGCTGACCGGAAAGGTGCTGGAAGACAGCGACCGCGGCATCGTCGGCACCCTGCGCGGCGCGGTAAAACGGCTGGGCGAACCGGTCATCCGCACCGCCGTCTCCCGCGCGATGAAGGAAATGGGGCGCAATTTCGTGCTGGGGGAAACCATCGAAAAAGCCATGACCCGCGCCGAAGATCACGAGGCGAAGGGCTACACCTACAGCTATGACATGCTGGGCGAAGCGGCACGCACCGAACGCGACGCACGGCGCTATCACCTCAGCTATTCCAAGGCGATCACCGCCATCGCCAGTGCGGCGCGCGGCAATGACATCCGCCAGAACCCCGGCATCTCGGTGAAACTTTCCGCCCTGCACCCCCGGTACGAGGTTGCGAAACGCGCCCGCGTGATGGAGGAACTGGTGCCCCGCGTCCGCGCCCTCGCCGGTCTCGCAAAGGCCGCCGGCCTCGGTTTCAATATCGATGCCGAGGAGGCGGACCGCCTCGCCCTGTCGCTGGAGGTGATCGAAGCGGTCGTTTCCGACCCCGCGCTGAAGGGCTGGGACGGCTTTGGTGTCGTGGTGCAGGCCTATGGCCGCCGCGCCGGTGCCACCATCGACTGGCTGCACGCGCTGGCCACACGGCTTGACCGCAAGATCATGGTGCGGCTGGTGAAAGGCGCCTACTGGGATGCCGAGGTGAAGCGCGCGCAGGTCCTTGGCCTGAACTCTTTCCCGGTGTTCACCCGCAAGCAGGCGACGGATGTCAGCTACATCGCCTGCGCCCGCAAGCTTCTGTCGATGACCGACCGGATCTATCCCCAATTCGCCACCCACAACGCCCACACCGTCGCCGCGATCCTTGACATGGCCACCGATCCGATGGCCTTCGAATTTCAGCGTTTGCACGGCATGGGCGAACGCCTGCACGACATTGTCCATACCGACAGTGCCACCCGCTGCCGCATCTATGCCCCGGTCGGCGCGCACCGCGATCTCTTGGCCTACCTTGTCCGCCGCCTGCTGGAAAACGGCGCAAACTCCAGTTTCGTCAACCAGATCGTCAACGAAGACGTGGCCCCGGAAACCGTCGCCGCCTGTCCGGTGACCGCGATGGAGCGGCTGGACCCTGTGGCCAATCCGGTCCTGCCCAACGGCCCGCAACTGTTCGGCGACCGCCGGAATTCCAAAGGCTGGGATCTGACCGATGCCACCGACCTGACCCTGATCGAAGCCGCCCGCACCCCCCATGCCGACAGGCTGTTCGAGGCCGCACCCCGGCTTGCCGGTCGTGTCGCCGGCGGCCCGCGCCTTGCGGTTGCCAACCCTGCCACCGGCGCGCCGGTCGGCCATGTTCTGACCGCAGCACACCCGGACGTCGATACCGCCCTGCGGCTTGCGGAACCCTGGGCCGCAGCCCCCGCCGAACGGACGGCGGTACTGGTCAAAGCCGCCGACCTGTATGAGGCGAACTTCGGCCCGATCTTCGCGCTGCTGGCGCGCGAGGCGGGAAAGACGCTGGCCGATGCCGTGTCGGAACTGCGCGAGGCGGTGGATTTCCTGCGTTACTATGCGCGCGGCGCCGGGGCTGCGCCGCCGCGCGGCACCTTCGCCTGCATCTCGCCCTGGAACTTTCCGCTGGCGATCTTCACCGGACAGATTGCCGCCGCCCTTGCCACCGCCAATGCCGTGATCGCCAAGCCCGCCGAACAGACACCGCTGATAGCCACGCTGGC
>JAYSYZ010000191.1:0-9230 GCA_043727195.1 Paracoccaceae bacterium | reverse complement strand
CTCTATGGCATGCCCGCTGACGAGGGTCTGGCCATGTGGGTGGCCGACATGGAGTTCCGCCCCCCGCAGGTCATCCAGACCGCGCTGGAACAGATGCTTGCGCACGGCGTCTACGGTTATTTCGGCGATGATACGAAATACCTCGATGCGATCCGCTGGTGGATGGCCACCCGCCACGGTTGGGAGGTGGCGCGCGACCAGATCTTTACCACCCACGGTCTGGTCAACGGCACCGCCCTGTGCATAGACACTTTCAGCAAACCCGGCGACGGGATCGTGCTGATGACGCCGGTTTACCACGCCTTTGCCCGCGTCATCAAAGCCGCCGACCGCCATGTCGTCGAATGCCCGCTGTCTGACGATAACGGGCGTCTGACCATGGATTTCGCCGCCTGGGATGCGCAGATGACCGGCTCGGAAACCATGCTGATCCTCTGTTCACCGCATAACCCCGGCGGCCGCGTCTGGACGGCCGGGGAATTGCGCGGCGTCGCCGAGTTCTGCGTCCGCCACGACCTGATCCTCGTGTCGGATGAGATTCACCACGATCTGGTCTATCCCGGCCAACGCCACATCGTGATGGCGAATGCCGTGCCGGGCATCGCCGACCGTCTTGTCATGATGACCGCCACCACAAAGACCTTCAACATCGCCGGGGCCCATGTCGGCAATGTCATCATCGCCGACCCGATCTTGCGTGCCCGCTTTGCCCGGCGGATCAATGCCATGGGAATCTCGCCCAATTCCTTTGGCCTGCACATGGCCACCGCCGCCTATTCGCCCGAAGGTGCGGCCTGGGTGGATGACCTGATGCGCTACCTTGACGGCAACCGCCGCCTGTTTGACGACGGTGTGAACGCGATCCCCGGCCTGCGCTCGATGCCGCTGGAGGCGACCTATCTCGCCTGGGTTGACCTCGCAGGTACCGGAATGTCGCCGGCGGAGTTCATCGCCCGGGTGGAAAAGACCGCCAAGATTGCCACCAACCACGGCACCAGCTTTGGCCGGGGCGGCGAGACGTTCCTGCGCTTCAATATCGCCGCACCGCGCGCGCAGGTGGCCGAAGCCGTCACCCGGTTGCAAAAGGCCTTCGCCGACCTGCAATGAAACGGCGGCTGGCGCGCCTCCTTCTGATCGCGGTGCTGGGCCTCGCCCTTGCCACGCTCTGGCTGCGGCCGCTTCCCCCATTGCAACCGCAACCACCGCTTCCGCCTCTGGCGGGCCAGATCGACCACATTGTCATCGAAAAATCCGCCCGCCGGATGCAGCTTTTCCACAACGGCCAGCCGGTCCGCAGCTATCACATCGCCCTCGGCTTCGCACCGGGCGGCGACAAGGCCGTCCAGGGCGATGGCCGCACGCCCGAGGGCAGCTTCCGCATCGACCGGCGCAATCACCGCAGCGCCTATCACCTGTCGCTCGGCCTCGACTACCCGCAGCCCGAAGACCGGGCCCGCGCTGCCGCAGGCGGCTACAACCCCGGCGGCGACATCTTCATTCACGGCCAGCCCAACGCCCTGGCAGAAGGCGTGACGCTGAAAGGCGACTGGACCGCCGGCTGCATCGCCATCACCAATGATCAGATGCGCGAAATCTGGCAGGTCGCACCAATCGGAACCGTGGTAGAGATCCGCCCCTGAACCGGCTCACGTCTGAAATACTCAGCCAACCCAAGACAGCGCCCCGATCGTTGCGCGGGTTTGGCGACGGTCTGGCGACGGCGCGCCGCTTACCTGACGGGCTCAGCGGCGCGGCAAGTACCCCACGGGCGCATTCTCGTCGCGCCAGAAATCCAGCGCCGCCTTGCCGGTCACCGCCGTCGCCCGCTTGAAGTCACAGACCAGTTCGCCGTTCTCGATGCTCGACGCCACGATCAGGCACTGAAAGATATGCCGCGACCCGTCATAGACATCGACCAGCCCGCGAAGCGCGCGGGGCGACACCTCGCCGTCCAGCGCGAACCCGTCATGCCAGAACCGCAGCACCGGAAACAGCACATCACCTACCTGAACCCGCAGCCGCGACTTCCGTCTCTGGTCGCGCCTGCGCGCGGCGTCCAGCCCGTCACGTACCTCTTTTGGCAGAAATTCCAGCATCGTGACCTCGCATTCCCCGGCCGCCCAATTCTGGGCACGATCCGGTAAAAATCAAGCTGCCACAACGCTATTACGCAAATGTAAACCGCTGATGTCAGGTGCCGCCCGCCAGCGCCACCCGCCCCGGTTGAACAGTCGCCGTCAAAGCTGCGTCAGCGGCCTTTGCGGCGTCATTCCCCGCGTCACCCTTGCGAATCACCCCGCCACCGGGGATAGCGCGCCGATGATCCTTGTCGCCGCCATGCTGCTTGACGCCGCCTTCGGGGAACCGAAGCTGATCTGGGACCGCATCCCCCACCCCGCCGTGCTGATGGGCCGGCTGATCGCCGCCCTCGACGCCCGCTTCAACCGGGGCGACCGGCGCCGCCAGAAGGGCACCGCCGTCGCCGCCGCCCTGGCGCTTGGCGCGCTTTTCACCGGCTGGCTGATCCAGCTGATCCCGGATCGGGGCTTCCTTGAAACCCTGCTCGTCGCCATTCTGCTGGCACAGCGCAGCCTCGTCGATCACGTCCGCGCCGTGGCCACGGGCCTGCGCCGCTCGCTCGCCGACGGGCGCGCCGCCGTGGCGATGATCGTCGGCCGCGACACTGCCCCGATGCGCGAACCCGATGTCGCCCGCGCCGCGATTGAAAGCGCTGCCGAAAATCTGTCCGACGGTGTCATCGCCCCGATCTTCTGGTACCTGCTGCTCGGCCTTCCCGGCCTGCTGATGTACAAACTTGCCAACACCGCCGACAGCATGATCGGCCACCTGACCCCCCGCCATGCCGCGTTCGGCTGGGCTTCCGCCCGATTCGACGACCTCCTCAACCTGATCCCCGCCCGCCTGACCGCCCTGCTGATCGCACTCACCCACGGTTGGGTCGATCGCACCCCGATCCTGCGCGACGCGCCCAAGCACCGCAGCCCCAACGCCGGCTGGCCCGAGGCCGCCCTTGCTCCTGTCCTCAACATCGCCCTCTGCGGCCCGCGCAGCTATGACGGCCAGATGCGCGATTTCCCCTGGGTCTGGCCCGAAGGCCGCCGCGATGCAGGCCCCGATGACATCGACGCCGCCTGCGCCGCCCTTTGGCGCGCCTGGGCAGCCATGCTGGTGATTGCCGTCGCAGTCGCCCTCTTTTAGGGTGCCGTCATGTTCAAAGCCGCCCTACTTGCCCTCATCCTCGCCACCCCCGCCGCTGCCGCCCCCTGCGGTGGTGATTTCGCCGAATTCCTGACCGTTATGCAGGCCGAGGCTGTCGCTGCGGGCACCCCCGCCGACACCGCCGCCGCCTTTTTCAGCGGCGCAAGGCAAGACCCGAAGGTGCTGAAGGCCGACCAGTCGCAAAGCGTCTTTCGCAAGACCTTTCTCGATTTCTCGAAAAGCCTGATCTCGAAACAGCGGCTTGCCACCGCCCGCGCCAAATCCGCCGATCTCGACGCCGTCTTTACCCGCGCAGAGGCGGAATATGGCGTCAGCCGTGGCATCCTGCTGGCCTTCTGGGCGTTCGAGACGGACTTTGGCCAGGTGCAGGGCGACTTCAACACCCGCAACGCCCTCCTCACCCTCGCGCACGACTGCCGCCGACCTGAGCTGTTCCAGCCGCAAGTCCTCGCCGCCGTCCAGCTTTACGCGCTGAACGAATTTGATCTGGCCACCACCGGTGCCTGGGCGGGTGAGGTTGGCATGGTGCAGATGCTGCCGAAAGACATCCTCGAACGCGGCGTCGATGGCGACGGCGACGGCCTCGTCACCCTGAAAACATCAGCCCCAGATGCGATCCTGTCGGGCGCGCGGATGCTGCAACACCACGGCTGGCGCGCGGGCGAGCCGTGGCTGACCGAGGTTACCCTGCCCGACACCTTCGACTGGGCGCTGACCGGGCTTGAGACCGAACGCCTCACCGAAGACTGGGCTGCCCTTGGCATCACCCCTCGCGACGGCGCGCTGCCTGCAGGCCTGCCCGCGTCGATCCTGCTGCCGCAGGGCCGCAACGGACCGGCCTTCCTTGTCTATCCGAACTACCGGGTGCTGTTCGAATGGAACAAAAGCTTCATCTACGTCACCACCGCCGCCTACTTTGCCACCCGCATCGAAGGGGCCCCCGCCTATGACGCGGGCACCCCCGACGCAGCCCTCAGCCCCGATCAGATGACCGCGCTGCAGGAAAAACTCAGCGCCCTTGGCCATGACGTCGGCAAGATCGACGGCATTCTCGGCGCAGGGACCCGCGCCGCCGTGCAAAAAGAACAGATCCGCGCCGGTCTGCCCGCCGACGGCTGGCCCACAACGGCCTTGCTGGACGCGCTCTGATGGCCACCTGGTCGCTGGTCGCCACCGTCAAGGCGCCCGAGGCCAAGCTGCTTGCCTTTGTCGCTTACCACCTGTCGCTTGGCGCTGACCACATCCGGATTTATTTCGACGATCCCGACGACCCGGCCCATGCAGCCGTGACGGGCTTGCCCCGCGTCATCGCAACGCAGTGCACCGCCGGGCATTGGGCGGCGATGGGCAACCGGCATGACCGGCACCAGAACCGGCAGTCCCGCAACGCCCGTGACGCCTATCAGCACTGCACCACCGACTGGCTTGGCCATATCGACGTGGACGAATTCATCCTGCCCGACCGTGCTGTCGCCGATATCCTCGACACCGCAGCACCTGCCGACCTCCTCGTCCGCATGGAACCGTTCGAGGCGATGCATGACCCCAGCCTGCCTGACGACATCTGCACCGCCCGCCTGTTCCGTGGCGCGATCCAGCACGATTACTGGCAGCTTCGGCACCCCTGCCTTGGCCGCTACCGCAGCCTGATCCGCGACGGCATGCTCAGCCATACCGTCGGCAAGGTGTTCTTCCGCACCGGCATCCGCGGTCTGGCTCCCCGGCTGCACAGCGGCATGCTGGGCAAGACCCGCATCGCCGTACCGGACTTCCACCCCGCGATGCGGCTGCTGCACTTTCACGCGCAGGACCGGCAGGCATGGCTTGACGCCGTGCCGTTTCGCGTCACGCGCGGGGCCTATCAGTACAGGCCGCCGCTGCAAACCTTCCTCACCGCCGCAACCCCGGATGAGATTGCGGCCTTCTACCAGCGCACCCAGACCGTGTCGCCACCCGTCGCCGCCACCCTGGTGGAGGTCGGGCGCGCGGTCACCGCCGATTTGGGCCTCGGCGCGAAAATCGCCGCCCTCACGCATGGAACCCCGCGATGATGCCCACTGCCGAAGCCCTCTCCGCCGCATTGCCGCATGTGCTTGCGGCACCCAAGGATGCAGGCCCGGTCACGCTGCTGTGCACCCGTCCCGCCCGCAACCTGCGCGCCTTTCCCGCACGGCTGACCCTGACCCGCGCCTGCGGCATCCCCGGAGAGCGGTGGCTGACCGAACCGTGGTTGCGCCTGCCCGACGGCAGCCCCGATCCGGCCATTCAGGTGTCGATCCTTGGCCGCCGCGTGCTGAATCTGGTCTGGGACGGCAGCGAAGACCCGCCGCACCCCGGCGATCCCATCGTGGCCGATCTGGACCTGTCAGAGGCGAACCTCCCCGAAGGCAGCCTGCTGCAAGCCGGAACGGCGCTCCTGCGCGTCTCGGGTGTGTTCAACGACGGCTGCGTAAAGTGGAAGGTTCGCCACGGCGTTGCGGCAAAAGACTGGATCACCGCCCCCGGCCACCCGGCCCTGCGCCTGCGCGGCGTGCTGTGTTCGGTCGAACAGGACGGCGAGGTCGCTTTGGGCGATCTGATCCGGGTGTTGCGCTAGGTATTAACCATATCCGGCGGTGGCGCTTTACTTTTTGATAACGAATGCGCATCATCATGGGCATGCGATAGCTCTAATCGTTCAGGATACTCGCTTGAACAAGACCCGGCGGAGCTGTAACTCCGCCGGGTCACTTCTTTTCGGGGTCAGCCCCCGATCCAAATGCGGATGGCTGCGATCATCAGCGTTGCCGCTGCAATCATGACTGTTCATTTGCGATACTCGTTTTCGTTCAGTTTCCTCACCTCCGTCCACCACGAGGGATCGTGGCGGGATCAGAGGCAAATGGGGATGCTTAACAGGGCGTTCACGCCACCAGCGCCTCGGCCTTCTTCAGGTCCACGCTCACCAGCTGCGACACCCCCTGCTCGGCCATCGTCACACCATACAGCCGGTCCATCCGCGCCATTGTGACGGCATGGTGGGTGATGATCAGGAACCGCGTCTCGGTCCGCCGCGCCATCTCGTCCAAAAGATCGCAAAAACGCGTCACGTTGGCGTCGTCCAGCGGCGCATCCACCTCGTCCAGCACACAAATCGGCGCGGGGTTCGCAAGGAACACCCCGAAGATCAGCGCCAGCGCGGTCAGCGTCTGCTCGCCCCCCGACAGCAGCGACAGCACCGCCAGCTTCTTGCCCGGCGGCTGGCACATGATCTCCAGCCCCGCCTCCAAGGGATCATCCGACTCCACCAGCACCAGCCGCGCCTCGCCGCCGCCGAACAGATGGGTGAACAGGGTTGCGAAATTCGCGTTCACCTGCTCGAACGCCGTCAACAGCCGTTCGCGCCCCTCCTTGTTCAGCCCGGCAATCCCGGCGCGCAGCTTCTTCACCGCCTGCTCAAGATCGGCCTTCTCGGCGGCCAGCGCCACATATTCCGCCTCCACCGTGGCGGCATCATCCTCGGCGCGCAGGTTCACTGCGCCCAAGGCTTCGCGCTGGCGTTTCAGGCGTCCGACATCAGCCTCCAGATGGTCGGCGTCCGGCATCTTGTCCGGATCGACCCGCAGCGATGCGAGGAGTTCGTCCGGCGTGCGGTCGCCATCCTCGCGGATGCGCTCTGCCGCCAACGCCACCCCTTCGCGTGCCGCGTCCAGCCGCGCCTCGGCCCGCGCGCGGCCTTCCCGCGCCTCACCCGCAGCGCGTTCAGAATCCCGCTCGACGGCCTGCGCCTCGCGCAAAGCGCCCTCAGCCGCAGCCAGAGCATCCGCCGCCACCCGACGCCGCGCCTCGGCGGTCTCGATCGCCTCGGCCAATTCCTCGCGTTTGGCAGCAATCTCCTCGGGTGCCAGCACCGCCTCGGCCAGTTCGTCCGCCGTCTCGGCCCGCCGTTCGGTCAGTTCCGCGATGCGCCGCTCCGCCGTTTCCAGCCGGTGCTTCCAGCCCGACAGTTCCTTTGTCGCCTCCTGCCGCCTGCGCACCCGCGCCTCGCCTTCACGGCGGACTTCGTCCTGCGCCGACCGGCGGGTCAGCATCGCGATCCGCGCCGCCTCGACGGTGAACTTCGCTGCCTCCACCATGCCGCGTGCGCCGTCCAGATCACCCAGGTCCGTCAGCGCCGCCTCGGCCTCGCGCAACCGCGCCCGCCCCGCCATCGCCTCGTCCTCATGGCGCGAAACCGCCAGTGTCGCCGCCTCCAGTTTGCCCGCCGCAATCGACCGGTCGGCCTCGGCCCGCGCGGCTGCCCGGTTCGCCTCGGTCACGCGGCTGTCCGCCGCCCGCCGCGCATCGCGCGCCCGCGCATCCACTGCCGCCAGGTCCGCCAGCCGCGCCTGCAAGATCTCATGCGCAAGGGCAGCGCCATCCGCCCGCGCCGCCACCTCCTCCAGATCGCGCTTCAGCTGCACCAGCCGGTTCAACTGCTGCAACCTCAGCGCCGCTGCAGATGGCGCATCCTCGGCCCCCGCCCGGAACCCGTCCCAGCGCCACAGATCGCCCTCGATGCTGACCAACCGCTGACCGGGCCGAAGGTCGCTTTGCAACGCAAACCCCTGCTCGCGCGACACAAGCCCGATCTGCGACAGCCGCCGCGCCAACACCGCCGGCCCCTGCACCTCAGATGCCAAGGGCACCGCCCCGTCAGGCAACACCTGCGGTTGCGCATAAGGCTCCAGCCGCGCCCAGCCCGACCGCGCGCCACCCGCGACCTCGGGGCTGCGCAGATCATCCGCAAGCGCCGCACCCAGCGCCTTTTCAAACCCCGGCGTCACCACCAGCTTGTCCAGCAACTGGTGCCCCGCCTGCGCCTCGCGCTCCACCAGCCGTGCCAGCGCCGCGACCTCGGCCCGCAGCGCATTCGCCTCGCCCTCGGCAGACGACCGCGCCGCCCGCGCCTCGGCCTCGCGCCCCTGCGTTTCGGCCCGCGCCACCTCCGCCGCCTCAAGCGCCACCTCGGTCGCCTCGGCCTCTGCCGCTGCCACCTCCTGCGCCTCTTCCGCAGCCGCGAAGCCCTCCGCCGCCGCCGTCAGCGCCTCGCCCGCCGACCCCACCGCCGCGCGCGCCCGAACCGCCTCGCCCTCGGCCCGGTCCAGCGTGGCGCGGGTGTCGCCCAGCATCCGCTGCGCCGACTGGTACCGCGCCGCCAGCCGCGCGGCATCCTCAGTGGCCTCCGCCAGCACGGTTTCGCGGTCTGAAAGGATCGCCCCTGCCTCGCGCGCCGCCTCCATCGCCTCGGCCAGCTTCTCCTCATGCCCCTCGTGGGCGCGGGCCAGTTGCTCCACCTCCCAATCCAGCCGTTCTATGACCTCGCCCGCATCGCGGTTCAGCCCCGCCTCGCGCTCCATGTCGCGGCTCAACTGCTCGACCCGGCCGCGCAGCGTGTCGATCATCGCCTGAGCGCGCGCTTCCTGATCGCCCAGCGCATCGCGCTGCAACGCCAGACGCTGCAACACCGCGCTCGCAATCGCTTCATCTTCGCGCAAGGCGGGCAGCGCCGCTTCCGCG
Source organism: Paracoccaceae bacterium (assembly GCA_043727195.1). Classification (GTDB taxonomy): domain Bacteria; phylum Pseudomonadota; class Alphaproteobacteria; order Rhodobacterales; family Rhodobacteraceae; genus JAUYQR01. Next base: position 452 of record JAYSYZ010000191.1, on the reverse strand, counting down.
CCCTCGCGCGCCATCCCGGCCGCCCGCGCTGCGCCCTCTGCCTGCCCCGCCGCGATCAGCCGTTCGCGCATGGCACCTTCGGCAACGCCCCGTGCGGCATCGGCCTCGCGCCAGCGCCGCCACAAAAGCATGCCTTCCGCCTTGCGCAATTCCTCGCCGATCTCGCGGTACCGCGCGGCCTGTTTGGCCTGCCGGACCAACATCGACAACTGCTGCGCCAGCGCCTCAAGCACATCGTCGACGCGCAGCAGGTTCTGCTCGGTGCCCGCCAGTTTCAACTCCGCCTCATGCCGCCGCGCATAAAGGCCAGAAATCCCCGCCGCCTCCTCCAGTATCCGCCGCCGAGCCTTGGGCTTGGCGTTGATCAGTTCGGATATCTGCCCCTGCCGCACCAGTGCCGGGCTGGCCGACCCGGTAGAGGCATCGGCAAACAGCATCTGCACATCCCGCGC
>JAYSYZ010000190.1:0-9330 GCA_043727195.1 Paracoccaceae bacterium | reverse complement strand
ACATTGTCCGGGTCAGCGTGCGGGACCCGACCGGACCGCCCGAATCGAGGTAACCTTCAACCACGCGGCGGAAGACCTCGCGGGTGCGTTCGTTCATGTCAGCGAGAACGGCCTGCGCGTCGGTCATCGGGGGCACCGGCTCGATGACGACAACGGTGTTGATCGGGGTTGCATCGCGGGTCCTTGCTTGCGTATGTGACCGAAACCGTTTGAAAGGTCAGCCCATGCGCCCATCAGGCAGGAAGTTAAGCGAACTGCGCCAGGTTTCAATCGAAACCGGCGTGATGAAACACGCCGAGGGGTCTTGCCTGATCAGGATGGGTGAGACGCATGTGTTGTGTTCGGCTACGATCGAGGACAAGGCACCACCGTTTCTGAAGAACACCGGCCAAGGCTGGGTCACGGCCGAATATGGCATGCTGCCGCGCGCCACCAACAGCCGCACCCGACGCGAGGCGGCGACCGGCAAACAATCTGGAAGAACTCAGGAAATTCAACGGCTTATTGGAAGATGTCTGCGTGCGGGGGTGGACAGGAACGCCTTGGGTGAGCGTCAGATCGTGGTTGATTGCGATGTGATTCAGGCGGATGGTGGCACGCGTTGCGCATCGGTTACCGGCGGATGGGTGGCCTTGCGACTGGCCATGGACAAGTTGCTGGCGTCGGGCGTGGTGGTCAGCGATCCGATGCTCGACCATGTGGCCGCGGTATCCTGTGGCATTTATGCCGGACAGCCGGTGCTGGACCTTGACTATCTGGAGGATTCGGCCGCTGGCACAGATGGCAATTTCGTGATGACAGGTGCCGGACGTCTGGTTGAAGTGCAGATGTCGGCAGAGGGCGCCGCCTTTTCGCAAGCCGAGATGTTGGAACTGCTGGACCTCGCGCGGATTGGCATGGACGCGCTCGTCGCGGCGCAAAGGGCCGCGGTTGGACGTTGATGTTGCGACCGCTCGGCGACCGGTTGCTCGTCGCCACGCATAACCAGGGCAAGCTGGAGGAGATCTCGGCATTACTTGGCCCGTTTGGTGTTGCCGTGATCGGTGCCGCATCATTGGGCCTTGCCGAGCCGGAAGAGACTGAGACGTCATTCGTCGGCAACGCCAGGCTGAAGGCGCATGCTGCGGCGCGCGCAAGCGGGATGGTTGCGCTGGCTGATGATTCTGGGTTGTGTATCGATGCTCTGTCTGGGGCGCCGGGGGTGTTTACGGCCGATTGGGCGAGTGTGGCTGAGGGACGGGATTTCGGCGTTGGCATGGCGCGGGTTTGGCTTGAAATGCAGGCGGTCCAGGCGCCCTCTCGGCAGCTTGCGCAGTTTCGCTGTGCGCTGGTATTGGCCTGGCCTGACGGTGATGATGCAGTCTTCGAAGGCGAGATTGCAGGACAAATCATCTGGCCCGGCCGAGGAACACAGGGACATGGCTTTGACCCGGTGTTCCTGGCGGATGGTTATCACCAGACCTTCGGTGAAATGGATCGCTGGGCCAAGAACCGGATCAGTCACCGGGCAGATGCTTTTCGCAAGCTGGTGGCCGTATGTTTCACGTGAAACCTTTCCTCCTAATAGGGCTCAGTTAATGGAAGACTGGCAACACGGTGGTTTCGGGCTGTATCTGCACTGGCCATATTGTCAGTCAAAATGCCCATACTGTGATTTCAACAGCCATGTGGCGGCAAACATCGACCAACGCCGCTGGCTGAATGCGTATCTGAGCGAAATTGATCGAATCGGCCGGTTGACCGAAGGGCGGGTTCTCAATTCGGTCTTTTTCGGTGGCGGCACGCCGTCGCTGATGCAGCCGGAACTGGTACAAGGCATATTGGACAGAATTCGGGCAACATGGAAGATGGCCAACGATCTGGAAGTGACTCTCGAGGCTAATCCGGGGTCCGTCGACATGGCACGGTTTGCCGGCTATGCGGAGGCCGGAGTAAACAGAATTTCGATCGGAATTCAGTCTCTTGAGGATGAAAGTCTGCGGCGATTGGGCCGATTGCATTCCGCCGAGGACGCCGGTCGGGCAATCAAGATCGCACAAGCTATGTTCGACCGGGTCAGTATCGACCTGATTTACGCGCGGCAACATCAATCCCTGGTGGCTTGGAGAGACGAGCTGCTTCGCGCCATCGATTTTGGCACAGACCATCTGTCACTGTATCAGTTGACGATTGAAGACGGCACAGCCTTTGGGAACATGCACGCTCGAAAGGTGTTGCGCGGGCTTCCAGCAGAAGAGCTTGCTGCCGATATGTTCGAAATGACGCAAGAAATTTGCGCGGCGGCTGGGCTGCCTGCTTACGAGGTGTCGAATCATGCTCGCGGTGGAGCCGAATCGCGGCATAATCTGATATATTGGCGGATGGGTGATTATGCTGGTATCGGGCCTGGGGCGCATGGTCGACTGACACTCGCGAGACAACGGCTGGCGACCGCCGCAGAGACCATGCCGACAAATTGGTTATCACGTGTCGAGGCGCAATCCGCATCAGGTGACCCTACACAGGTTGTGCTACAAATTGATCAGGCAACAGAATATCTGATGATGTCGCTGCGGCTTCGGGAGGGGAGCTCGTTGGCGCGCTATCAGGACTTGAGTGGCGCTGGTTTGCCAGAATTTGCGCTGCAGGAAATGCAGTCGTTAGGATTTCTGCGGCGAGACGGCAATATGATCAGCACCACCCGAACGGGCGTAATGATGCTTAATGGTGTGTTGCGCGCACTTCTGGCCGACCGGCTTAGCGCAGCCTAGTTATTTGAACGGACCGCGTCACGTGGCACAACAGACAGCACCTGACACAACATATCGAGGTCTTCGAGGTTGTGATAACGGATGGTCAAATGGCCCTTGCCAGTGCCAGGCTCATGATCGATTCGTACCAGCATCCTAAGATTGGCTGAGAGATCGGCCTCGATCGCCAGGGTGTCGGCGTCTTTTTGCGCGTCTGGCCCACCGCGCGACGTTTTGGTTTGCCGTGGAATGCCCGCCATCTTGACCAACCGTTCGGTCTCACGAACTGAAAGCCCTTTGCCGACCACCTGCAAAGCTAATTTCAGAGGCTGCTGGCTGCCGATCAGCGCGCGCCCATGACCGGCGCTCAGGGTTCCGGCACGGACCATGTTCTGTACTTCATCGGGTAAAGTCAAAAGCCGCAGAAGGTTGGCAACATGGCTGCGACTGCGGCTAAGCGATTCGGCGAGTTTTTCCTGGGTGTGGCCGAAACGCGTCATCAATTGGCGAAATCCGAGCGCTTCTTCGATAGCGTTAAGGTCCTGCCGTTGAATGTTCTCGATGATCGCAATCTCGAGTACTTCCATATCCGTCAGTTGCCGGACTATCACCGGAATTTCATGAAGTTGCGCCATTTGGGCAGCGCGCCAGCGGCGCTCGCCGGCGACAATCTCGTACTTTCCCCGCTCACCCTTTGACCGGACGATCAGCGGTTGAATGACGCCCTTCTGTCCTATCGAATCGGCCAGACTCTGTAATTCGTCTCGCTTGAAATCAATCCTCGGTTGTTGAGGATTGGGCTCAAGGCTCTCGATCGGAACAAACAGATCCGCCCGATGTTCCATTAAGGCGTTATCACTGCCTGTCAGATTGACATCGGCCATCAAAGCTGAGAGGCCGCGCCCCAGCCCGCGTTTTTCAGTTTTGTCGGTCATTCGTCATTCCCGTTATGCGGCTGTCCACTCCGAAGCGCTGCGATTTCCCTCGCAAGCGCACGATATGCTAGGGCACCCTTCGACGCAGTATCATAACTGAGCACAGGCATCGCATGGGACGGCGCTTCGCTCACGCGCACGTTGCGGGGAATGGTCGTTTTCAAAACCAGATCCCCCATGTTCTGCCGTGCATCAGCTTCGACCTGCGCGGTCAATTTGTTACGGCGATCATACATGGTCAGAACAATTCCTTCAATTCTCAACGCAGGATTGGCAACGCGGCGGACGTCGCGAATAGTCAACATAAGCTGCGAAAGGCCTTCTAGAGCAAAAAACTCGCATTGGAGCGGGACAAGGACGGAATTGCAGGCAACAAGTGCATTAATCGTCAGCAAACTCAGCGACGGGGGGCAGTCGATCAGGATGTAATCAAATCCGTATGCGGCCATTTCCTGCCGACGCAGTGCGTCACGAAGCAAGAAGCTGCGTTTTGCGTTCGATACCATATCCAAATCGGCGGAGGACAGATCCGCATTTGCAGGGATAATGAACACTGACGATACGGACGTTTCAATGACAACCTCCTGAAGGAGAGCCTCTTCTAATATCAGGTCATAGCTGGTCAGTTTGCGCCCCTCTTGCGGAATACCAAGGCCTGTCGAGGAATTTCCCTGCGGGTCGATGTCGACCAACAGCACCTTGGATCCCATCTCCGCGAGTGCGGCAGCAAGATTGATGGCGGTTGTGGTCTTGCCAACGCCCCCTTTCTGGTTCGCAAGCGCAAGGATATGCGGCAATTTTCCTTTAACGTTGAGCTTCACGCTGGATCTTTCTGATCATCAAAATTTTGCTTCTGGGGTCTGACAGACTACACACGCTGTCAACTTCGAACACCCAACGTGCTCGGGCAGCACCAATTTCGACCTCGGATCGTTCGCCTTTGTGGAAAAGTGCAAGGCCGCCATCGCTTAAATGACGAGCAGCGTATCCAAGGATGGTGGCCAAAGGCGCCAAAGCACGGGCCGAAATCACTTCGGCCTCCTGAGGTTTAAGATCTTCAATCCGCTCGTTGTTTACAATCGCGTCAAGCCCGAGAGTGCGTACCGCCTCACGCAGAAAGACCGCCTTCCTTCCATCTGCCTCAACAAGCGTCATGCGAAGCGCAGGTCGCAGCTCCCTTGCCAAAATGGCTAACACGATCCCCGGAAATCCCCCTCCCGAGCCTAGATCCAGCCACTGTGTTGCATTTATGGGTGCCAATCCAAACAATTGGGCGGAATCGGCTGTATGGCGGTCGCGAAGACTGCCGATGGTCGACTTCGCCACGAGATTGATTATGGGTGTCCACTTGCTGACCAAGGTCTCGAAATCGGCCAGGGCGGTGAGTGTTTCACGTGAAACATTAAGTCGCTCAATCAGCCCATGAGCATCAGTGCTCATCCCAGCGGCCAAACAAGCACTGACTTGCGCAAGTTCGCAAGAATCAACAGAAGCGCCGCTGGTGTCACACCTTCGATCCGACCAGCTTGCAGCAAATTCTGCGGCTGAAATTGAGCTAGCTTCTGTTTCATCTCACCCGAAAGTCCTGATATCATTGAATAATCAAAGTGCTTCGGAATAGCTTGCCCTTCTTGCTGATGGAGGCTGCGGACTTCTCGTGCCTGCCGGTCAGCATATTGATCATAAATCGCTTCTGTCTGAAGTTGACGTAATACATCCAGACCAACTGCCGGAAATGACGGCATACGATGACAAGCCGCCGGGAATTCCGTCCCGGCAAGCGCCAGGATACTATAGCCGTCCCGGCGCCCGCTGCCGTCTTTCACCGGTATTCCGGCGAGCTGCAGGTCTTTCGAAGTGAAAATGGCTGATTTCAACCGGTCACGCGCCGCGCCTATCGCCGACATCTTGGCACGAAAACCATCAGCGCGCCGCCGCTGAACACAACCGGCCGCAATCCCCCGCTCTGTCAATCGTTGATCTGCATTATCGGCGCGTATCGTCAGCCGGAATTCGGCTCTGGAGGTAAACATCCGATATGGCTCGGTCACTCCGCGTGACGTAAGATCGTCAATCATCACGCCCAGATAGCTGTCCGACCGCCCGAACTCCACCGTCTGAGAGCCCCGAGCAGACGCAGCTGCATTCACGCCCGCCACCAATCCTTGAGCGGCGGCCTCCTCGTAGCCGGTGGTTCCATTGATCTGCCCCGCGAAATAAAGCCCGGAAATCGATTTTGTTTCCAGTGTCCCCCGCAGGTTTTTCGGGTCAAAATAATCATACTCGATCGCGTAGCCTGGCTGCAGGATGACCGTCTCCTCAAGGCCGACAATCGACTGGATGTATCGGTGCTGCACATCTTCCGGCAAGGACGTTGACAGCCCATTTGGATAAACCGTGTGATCGTCGAGTCCCTCCGGCTCCAGAAAAACCTGATGCGCCGTTTTGTCAGCAAACCGGACAACTTTGTCTTCGATCGACGGGCAGTAGCGTGGGCCGACGCCCTCGATATGGCCGCCATACATTGCGGAAAGCGAAAGGCTGCTCCGGACAATATCGTGAGTAAGTTCAGAGGTGTGCGTAATACCGCACGCGACCTGACGCACGGCTGGTGCGTCACTCAGGAATGACAACATCATAGGCTCATCGTCGCCCGGCTGCATTTCCAGGCGGTCCCAATCGATGGTCCTGCCGTCCAGCCGCGGTGGCGTGCCGGTTTTCAGGCGCCCAACTGGCAAAGCCATCTCTGCGAGTTGCCGCGCAAGATCATGTGCCGGACGGTCTCCCATCCGACCGCCCTGCATCTGCCGGTCGCCGATATGGATTACCCCGTTCAGAAACGTCCCCGCCGTCAAAACCACGTGGCGGGATTCCAGTTCTTCGCCGCTCGCCAGAGCAACACCGCGAACCGACGGCCCGTCCATCAGCAATCGCGCGACCTCACCCTCGACGATGGTCAACCCGTCGACATTGCGCAACTCCCGCTGCATTGCTTCACGGTAAAGCCGTCGGTCAATCTGTGCCCGCGGTCCTTGCACTGCAGGGCCTTTGCGCCGGTTCAGCAGCCTGAACTGGATCCCCGCCATGTCGGCAACGCGCCCCATCAGACCATCCAATGCGTCGATCTCTCGCACCAGATGCCCTTTTCCCAAGCCACCGATGGCCGGGTTGCAGGACATTGCGCCAATTGCTTCGGTCCGCAACGTCACCAGGACCGTCGAAGCGCCCATACGCGCCGCAACTGCCGCCGCCTCAACTCCGGCATGACCACCACCGATCACAATGACGTCGTACTGTTCCACGTTAACCGTTCCTCATTTGCCGATGCAGAAGCTTGCGAAAATCTCGGTCAACAGATCTTCCACGTCCACCCGGCCCACCACCGTATCCAGCGCAAACACTGCGCCACGCAACCCCTCGGCTGCCAGTTCGACCCGCGAGTCGCACTTTATCACTTCCAGCCGCACTTCTTCCAGCGCCGTGATTGCCTCCGAAACGGCCACCCGGTGGCGCTCGCGGACCAGAACGCCAGCAGAGCTTACCCTGCATTGCAAGATTTCGCCGATGCGAACCATCAGCTCAGCAATACCAGCCCCCGTCACGCCAGAAATCGCCAGCCGGTCGCTCGGCCCAGGCCGCTGATCCGCCTTGCCCTCGACCAGGATATCGTCACCCCGTGCCTGCAGATCCGGCACCTCGCCTTGCAACAACAGAAAGACCCGCAGGTCCGCTGCATCCGCCCGCGTCCGCGCCCGCTCGATACCCGCCTGCTCCAGCGGATCTGAAGTGGCGCGAAGCCCCGCCGTGTCAAGAAAGGTGACCGGAAGCCCGGCAACTTCCATCCGAACCTCGATCACATCGCGGGTCGTGCCCGCAATCTCCGAGGTGATCGCCGCCTCCCGCCCAGCCAGCTGGTTCAACAGCGTCGACTTGCCCACGTTCGGAGCACCGACAATCGCTACTTCAAAGCCGTCACGAATGCGTTCCGCCGCCCCAACGCCGTCAGCCGCATGACGCAGTTCCGCCAGCAAACCGTTCAACAGGCCCAGAACCTCCGGTGTCACGTCAACCGGCACGTCCTCGTCTGCAAAGTCAATCGTCGCCGCCAGCAGCGCCGCCGCCCGGATCAGATCGCGTCGCCAGCCCTGCACCCGCGCCGCGACCGCGCCTGACAGAACCCGCAATGCCTGCCGTCGTTGCGCCTCGGTCTCCGCGTCGATCAGATCGGCCAGTCCCTCGACCTGCGTCAGGTCCAGCACGCCATTCTCCAGGGCACGCCGGGTGAATTCACCAGGCCCTGCCAGCCGCAGCCCGGGTTGTTGCGACAGCGCACGCAACACCGCTGCCACCACCGCGATCCCGCCATGCAATTGCAGTTCGACCACGGCTTCACCGGTAAAGCTGGCCCCGGCGGCGAAGGCCAGAACCAGTGCTTCGTCGAGCACCTCATTTTCATGACGCAACTGCCGCAATCCGGCGACCCGCAGTTCCGGGAGCCGGCCGCAGAGGGCAGCGCCGGCCGCAAATGCATCCGGGCCCGAGATTCGCACCACGGCAAGGCCGGAACGCCCCCGCGCCGTCGCCAGGGCATAGATCGTATCCATACCGGCTAACCCTTTGACTTGTAACACCAATCAGGTGTTCATCGACTCAAAGAAATCGGCATTCGACTTGGTCTGCTTCAACTTGCCGATCAGGAACTCGATCGCATCGGTGGTGCCCATCGGGTTCAGAATCCGCCGCAGCACATAGGTCTTCTGCAGATCCATCTTGTCGACCAGCAGGTCTTCCTTCCGCGTGCCCGACTTCAGGATATCCATCGCGGGGAACACCCGCTTGTCCGCCACCTTGCGGTCAAGCACGATCTCACTGTTGCCGGTGCCCTTGAATTCTTCGAAGATCACTTCGTCCATCCGGCTGCCGGTGTCGATCAGCGCCGTTGCGATAATGGTCAGCGATCCGCCCTCCTCGATGTTCCGCGCCGCTCCGAAAAAGCGCTTCGGGCGCTGCAACGCATTCGCATCGACACCCCCGGTCAGAACCTTGCCGCTCGACGGCACCACTGTGTTGAACGCCCGCCCCAGCCGCGTGATGCTATCGAGCAGGATCACGACATCGCGCTTGTGCTCGACCAGCCGCTTGGCTTTTTCGATCACCATTTCCGCGACCGCCACATGCCGCGTTGCCGGCTCGTCAAAGGTCGAGGATACCACCTCCCCCCGCACCGACCGCTGCATGTCGGTCACTTCTTCCGGCCGCTCGTCGATCAAGAGCACGATCAGATAGCACTCGGGATGATTGGTCGCGATGGAATGCGCGATGTTCTGCAACAGTACGGTCTTGCCGGTTCGCGGCGGGGCAACGATCAGCGCGCGCTGTCCCTTGCCCTGGGGACTGATGATATCGATCACCCGCGCCGACTTATCCTTGACCGTGGGATCGACCGTATCGAGATTGAGCTTCTCGTCGGGATAGAGCGGGGTCAGGTTGTCGAAGTTGACGCGGTGGCGGACCACTTCGGGATCGTCGAAATTGACCGTGCTGAGCTTGGTCAGCGCGAAATAACGCTCGCCATCCTTGGGCGCGCGAATCTCGCCCTCGACCGTATCGCCGGTGCGCAGGCCGAACTTGCGGACCTGGTTGGGCGACACGTAGATGTCGTCGGG
>JAYSYZ010000189.1:0-3580 GCA_043727195.1 Paracoccaceae bacterium | reverse complement strand
ACTATATCGCCACGGTGGCGGCGGCGGCGCATGAGGTGGGGGCGCTGATGGTGCTGGACTGCATCGCGTCGGGCTGCGTCTGGGTGGATATGGCGGTGACCGGGGTGGATGTGCTGATTTCGGCGCCGCAGAAGGGGTGGTCGGCGTCGCCTTCGGCGGGCGTGGTGGTGCTGAGCCCGCGGGCCGAGGCGCGGCTGGCCGAGACGACGAGCAATTCGTTTGCGGTCGATCTGAAGAAATGGCGCGCGATCATGGCGGCGTATGAGGGCGGCGGGCATGCCTATCATGCGACGATGCCGACGGATGCCATCGTCGGGTTCCGCGATGCGATGCTGGATACGCAGGCGCTGGGGTTCGAAGCCGCGAAGGCCGCGCAATGGCAGCTTGGCCGTGCGGTGCGCGGGCTGATGGCAGACAAGGGCGTGGCGTCGGTGGCGGCGGAGGGGTTTCAGGCGCCGGGGGTGGTGGTCAGCTACACCGCCGATGCCGAGGTGCAGAACGGCGCAAAGTTCCGGGCGCAGGGTTTGCAGATTGCGGCGGGGGTGCCGTTGCAGGTGGGCGAGGGGGCGGAGTTCAGGACATTCCGCATCGGGTTGTTCGGGCTGGACAAGCTGCGTGATGTGGCTGGCACCGTGGCGCGGCTGAGCCGGGCGGTGGAAGAGGTGCTGTGAGCCGCGGGCGGCGCACCTGACGCCCGGTCAGCGCAGGCCGAGGCCGGTGCGCATCAGCGCCTTGCGGACCGGCGCGGCAGAATAGAGCGCCGCCAGCGCCCGGGCGCGGAGATCGCGCAGCGCGGGGCTGCCCGCCATCGAGGCGCGGTTCAAAAGATCGATACCCATCACCCTGGCCCGCACCTCCCAGTGGCGGGTGCGGTGGTAGGTGTCGAGCATCGGGGCAGCGCCAAGGCCGGCCCGGTTTGCGACGGCGAGGTCGAGAAGGGTTGCGAGGTCTGCCAGGCTCATGTTCAGGCCCTGCGCGCCGATCGGCGGCAGGACATGCGCGGCCTCGGCCAGAAGGGCGGTGCGGGGGCCGGACATGCGGTCGGCGATCTGGCTGATGATCGGCCAGGTGGTCAGGCGCGACGCGAGGGCGAGGGGGCCGAGCACCCCGGCGGAGCGGGCGGTCATCGCGGCCTCGAAGGCAGGAACCGGCAGGGCGGCGAGGCGGGCGACCTCGGCCCCCGCCTCCATCCACACCACGGCAGAGGCGGGCTGGCCTGCGCGGTCTGGCAGCGGGACGAGGGTAAACGGGCCGCCGGAACGGTGCACTTCGGTCGACACGTTGTGATGCGGCTCTGGGTGGGTGACACTGAAGGCCAGCGCCTTTTGCCCGTAGCGCATGGTTGTGACGCCGATCCCCAACGCCTCGCGCACCGGCGAGGCGCGGCCATCGGCGGCGATCAGCAGACGGGCAGAGACGCTGCTGCCGTCGGTCAGGGTGACCACCGCCTCGGTCTGGCGGGGAAGGACGCGGGCAAAGCCGATGCCGGGGCGGAAGGTCACGTTCGGCAGGTCAGCCAGCCGGGCCACCATCTCGCGCCGCAACAGCCAGTTTGGCAGATTCCAGCCGAAGGGCTGATCCGAAATCTCGGAAGCGTCGAAGTCTTTGGTCAGGCGGGGTTCGGAATCTGCGCCGCCCGCATCGACGATGCGCATGATCTGCAGCGCGGCCGCATGCGGGGCCAGCCGATCCCACAGCCCGGCGGCGGTCAGGGTGGCGACGGCGGGCTGCAGGAAGGCGGTGGTGCGCAGGTCGGCACCATCGGCGGCGGCGTCGGTGACCGGCGCCGCCGGATCGACGCAGATCACCCTGAAGCCCTGGCTGCCAAAGGCGGCGGCGGCGGTCAGGCCGGCCACACCGCCGCCGGAAATCAGGATGTCGGTGGAGGTTCGGTGCATCGGTGTATCCTTCCGCACCAGAGATAGGGCAGCGCTGAGCGGGGGGCCATGGGGCATTCCACCTCAGGCCGCGAGGGTGGCGAGGAAGGCGGCGAGGTCGTCGGTGTGGTGGTGGATGTGAGGCGCGGGTTCGGGTGTGGGGGCGACATGGACGGTGCGCATTCCCATGGCATGCGGCGCGGCGAGGTTGCGGGCATCATCTTCGAACATCGCGGCAGTGCCGGGGGCGAGGCTGTCAAGGGCGAAGACCGTCTCGAACGCGGCACGTTCGGGTTTGGGGCGGAAGGCCGCATGTTCGACGCCGTAGACCGCATCGAAAATGCCTGACAGGCCGCGCGCCGCCAGCACCCGTTCGGCATAGGGTGCGCAGCCGTTGGTATAGACGATGCGGCGGCCGGGCAAAGCCGCGATATGGGCGGCAAGCGTCGGGTCAGGGGCAAGGACGGAAAAGTCGATGTCGTGGACATCGGTCAGGTAGGGCGCGGGATCGACTCCGTGTTCGGCCATCAGACCGGCGAGCGTGGTGCCGTAGGTTGCCCAGTAATGGCTGCGCAGATGATCGGCGCGGGCGCGGTCGACCTTCAGGGCCGACATGACCCAGTCGGTCATCCGCACCTCGATCTGGTCGAAGAGGCGCATGTGCGGCGGGTAAAGCGTGTTGTCGAGGTCGAAGACCCAGGCGCGGACGTGGTGGAAGTCGGGATGTGGCATGCCGGGGTTGTACTGTCTTTGCGCGGGGCTTGGGAAGGGTTGATCGGTGGGCCGGGGGCGGGGTAGGGTCCGCCGGTCATCTTGCGGAAAGGCCGGACCGTCGTGCAGAAAGATGCCTACATGCTGATCCTGGAGGCGATTGACGCTGGCGTCTACCAGCCCGGCGACCGGCTGGTGGAAAGCGAGCTGGCCGAGCGGCTGGGCGTTAGCCGCACACCGGTGCGCGAGGCGTTGCAGCGGCTGGAGACGCAGTCGATGCTGACCCGCGACGGGCGGAGCCTGATCGTGGCGTCGCTGGATCATAACCAGCTGGCGGAGTTGTACGCTGTCAGGACCGAGCTTGAGGGGCTTGCCGCGCGGCTGGCGGCGCGGCATGCGACGCCGGAGGAGTTGCGCGTGCTGCGCAGCATGGTGACCGAGGACCGCGCCCTGCTGGGCGGCGATCCCAAGGCGCTGAGCCGGGCCAACAAGCGGTTTCACCGGCAGTTGCATCTGGCCAGTCACAACCGGTTTCTGGTGCAGCAACTGGATCTGGTGCACCGGTCGATGGCATTGATGGCGACGACATCCTTTGCCGCCGAGGGGCGCGACGCGGTGGCGCTGGGCGAGCATGACGACATCGTTCGTGCCATCGAGGCGGGCGATGGCGAGGCGGCGTATCAGGCGCTGAAGACCCATATCAGCCGCGCCTTCGAGACCCGGCTGCGGGTGGATGCGGGCGAGTTGCGCCTGCGCTGAGGCGCTGCCCGGATCACTGCCGCAAATCAGTGTCGCAGATCGGCGGCAACATCGTAGAGGCCGTGCGTGGTCTTGTCCCAGTAGAAGGGTTTGGTGACAAGTTCGATCAGGGCCTTGTAGGAGGCCAGCGAGGCGAGCGGGAAATACAGCGTCATCGTCGGCACCCAGATGCGGCTGAGCCCGTGGCGGGTACGGCGCAGGGCGATGATGCCGAGCGTGAGGTTGACCGCTTC
>JAYSYZ010000188.1:0-9394 GCA_043727195.1 Paracoccaceae bacterium | reverse complement strand
GCGTTTTTCCCGCCGATGACGGGGGGGTAAATGCCCGATCAGACATACGTCCGGGTGCAGTCGGAGCCGTTCGATGCCGGTGCAGAGCTGAATGCCTTTGTGTCGGGTCGCCCCGATGTGGGCGCCGTGGTCAGCTTTACCGGGATCGTCCGCGACCGGGATGGCGGTCTGACCGCGATGCAGATCGAACATTACCCCGGCATGACCGAAAAAGCGATTGGCGCGATGGTGGGCGAAGCGGTCGGGCGCTGGACGCTGGCCGATGCGCTGGTGATCCATCGCTATGGTCTGTTGCCCGTGGGTGCGCCGATCATGATGGTCGCCACGGCGGCACCGCACCGGGCCGATGCCTTTGCTGCCGCTGAATTTCTGATGGATTACCTGAAATCCCGCGCGCCGTTCTGGAAAAAGGAAGTCCGGGCCGCAGGAGCGGAATGGGTGGCCGCAAAAGAGGCCGATGAGGCGGCCCTGACGCGCTGGCAGGCGTGATAACACGCGTGTTATGACGCCTAAACTATTGATTTATATAGAAATCGCAAATTTTGTTAGGATTTCGTTAGGGGTGTTATGGCGCAGATCAGTGCACCGGGGGTGAAAGGAGGAGCCGGCGCGGACCGGGTCCGCTTCAGGGTGCAGTCATCCCGGCAAGTGCCTGGAAGGCCGGAAGGCTGGCCTCGATCATGTCGGGCGTGCCGGTCAGGCTGATCCTGAAATCGCCCGGACGCTCGAACAAAGTTCCGGGCATTACGTAGACGCCGCGCGCGGCCATTGCGGCGGTGAAGGCCAGCGCATCGCCACCGGGGGCATTGCCCCACAGATAGAACGCGCCTGCGGGCCTGGTCATCGCATAGCCCCACTGTGTCAGCGCATCATACAGCCGATCACGCTTGCGCTGATAGGCGGGCACGTCGATCGAGACGGTTTCGAGGTCTTTCACCGCATATTGCAGGATCGAGTCCGGGAAGGCGCAGCCCGAGGACAGTTGGGTCCTTTCGGCGATGGTGCGCAGCGTGGCTCGGGCCTTGGCGGGCATATCGGGACAGATCGCCAGATACCCCAGCCGCAACCCCGGTGCCAACAGAACCTTGCCGAAACTGTAGTCGATCAGTGTCCAGGGATAGACCTGAGCGGGGCTGGTGAATCCCGTGCCGTCGAACCTGATCCGTCGGTAAGGCTCGTCTGACAGGATAAAGATCGGGCGACCGAATTCCGCCGATTTCAGGTACAGCATGGCGGCCAGTTCCCGGAGCCTGTCGCGGCTGTAGATCACCCCCGTCGGATTGTGCGGGGTGTTGACGATGACGATGCGCGTGCGCGCGGTCAAAGCGGCTTCGATGGCAGCCACATCCAGATCGAAGTCCGTGTCGCGCAACGGAACCTTGACGGTCACGGCGCGGCACAATGACAGGGAACTTTCATAAAGGAACCAGCCCGGCACCGGAATGATGCATTCATCACCGGGGTCCAGCAGCATCGAAAATGCCAACGTAATCGCGCCATAGGCGCCGAGCGTCATGGCAATGTCTTCGGGCGCGAAGTTGAGGCCAAGCTCTGCCCGCAACCCGTCGGCGATAATGCGGCGGGGTTCGGCCTCGCTGAGCTTGTAGGCAAACCAGTCGGTTGCTTTGGGTTCGATGTGGGTGCGCAGGGCACGCACCAGCGCGGGCAATGGCGGCTCGTGCGGGTTGCCGAAGGTCAGATCGGCCACGACATCGCCGTCAGGGACGCCGGCCTTATAAGTCTGGAAAAATTGCAGAACGCTCTGGAGGTCATCACCCGCAGAAAGCGCATGATCGGAAAAGATCTTCATAATTGGGCCCCTAATTTCAGGCCCAATTGACAAGGCCGGGGAGGTCAATAGCGGGAGCAAGCTGCAAGGATGGAGTGGGGAAAGAGGTTCACCTAAAAACAGGCTAGACCATTTCGCACCAATAGGGCGAAAAAATTAATGTGTCAGCTGATGGGTATGCGATGCGCCGACACGCGCAGCCGGGCGCGCCGCCATGAAGTGGAATGGGGCCGGGGCCGGCCCCACCGGCCTGGCAATCAACCAGGCGGCGCGGGTGCGCCCGTCAGAAATCGAACAGTTCGCCGAGAAAGCTTTCTTTCCGCCGTTTCTTGTAGCCCTGGCGATAATCGTCGTCGTCATCATCGCGGCGGCGGGGTTCGCCGGCGTAGCCGTGGGCGGCGGGGCGCTGCGGTTCGGGCTGGTGAATCGGTGCAGCCTGGCGGGGGGCAGGTTGGGTGACAGCGACGGGAGCGGTCGCACCCATCGAGCGTTCGATGATCTTGTCCAACTCGCCCCGATCCAGCCAGACGCCGCGGCATTTCGGGCAATAGTCGATTTCGACCCCGCCCCGGTCGGCCATGACCAGGGTCTCGTTGTCTACTGGGCAGCGCATCGCATTCTCCCTCTTTGCGTTCCGGTGTTAGATGGGGAGCCTTGTCGTGACCGCAAGACGAGGTGGCAGAAAACAGGCCACGGGTTGCAAAATGCCGCAATCCGGCGCAGGTAGAAGGGGAGCCGTGGCGATGGCGTCGCCGCAGGGGCCATCTGCCCCGCCGCTTGCAGAGAAACCTGCCACCGTCCTGTACGCCGGGACCTTTCGGGGTTCCAAGCGCACCCTGTGACGGAGGTCTTTATGTCGTTGAACCGCCCTGAAATGTACCGCTTCCACAATGGCGGGACCAAGGCCGCGCTGCCCTTTGCGGCAGAGGAATATGAAGACCGGCTGACCGGGTTGCGCGACATCATGGAAGTGCATGATCTGGACGCGGTGGTGCTGACCTCGATGCACAACGTCGCGTATTATTCGGGGTTTCTGTATTGCAGCTTTGGGCGGCCCTATGCCTGCGTGGTGACGAAAACCGATTGTGTGACGATTTCTGCGGGGATCGATGCGGGCCAGCCGTGGCGGCGCAGCTTTGGCGACAACATCACCTACACAGACTGGGCGCGCGACAACTTCTGGCGGGCGGTGGTGTCGGTGACGGGCGAGGGCAAGGCGGTGGGCTGCGAGGCCGATCATCTGACGATGGAGCGGGCGGAGGCGTTCAACACGTTCCTGCGCCCCAGGCGCGGGATGGATATCGCCCCCGCGACGATGCATCAGCGGTTGATGAAATCGCCGGCCGAGATTGCGCTGATCAAGCAGGGCGCGAATGTGGCCGATGTGGGCGGCCATGCGATCCGCGCGGCGGTTGCGGTGGGGGCAACGGAGCTGGAAGTTGCCATTGCCGGGCGGGACGCGATGGAGCGCGAGATTGCCCGGCGGTTCCCGGATGCGGAGTACCGCGATACCTGGGTTTGGTTCCAGTCGGGGCTGAATACCGACGGGGCGCATAATCCGGTGACCAACCGCAAGCTGAAGCGCGGCGATATCCTGAGCCTGAACTGCTTTCCGATGATCAGCGGCTATTACACGGCGCTGGAGCGGACACTGTTCGTGGGCGAGGTGGACGAGGCGTCGATGAAGGTCTGGCAGACCAATATCGACAGCCATGAGTTCGGGATGAAGCTGTTGCGGCCGGGGGCGAGTTGCGCCGAGATCGCCCTGCAGATCAACGCGTTTCTGGCGGAACGGCAGATGCTGCAATACCGCACTTTCGGCTATGGGCATTCGTTCGGCATCCTGTCGCATTTCTATGGGCGCGAGGCGGCGCTGGAATTGCGCGAGGACATCGACACGGTGCTGGAACCGGGGATGGTGATCTCGATGGAGCCGATGCTGACGATCCCGCAGGGCATGCCGGGGGCGGGCGGCTACCGCGAGCATGACATCTTCGTCGTCACGGAGGACGCGCCAGAGGATATCACGCATTACCCGTACGGCCCTGCGTTCAACGTGGTGGCATAGGGTCGGGCCGGGGGCGACCCCGGCCCGCCGATTTAGCCGCGTTTCACGAGGCGGACCAGGAACAGCAGGATCACCGCGCCGATGGTGGCCGAGATGATCGCGCCGATGATATCGCCACCAAGGCTGAGCCCGATGCGTGGCAGAAGGAAGCTGGCGATGACGGCACCGATGATGCCGATCACGATGTTGCCCAGAAGTCCGTAGCCGTAGCCTTTGACGATCTGCCCCGCGAGCCAGCCTGCGACGGCCCCGATGATCAGGGTAATGAGGAGTGCTTCGATGCCCATTCTGGATCCTTTCCAACGCCCCGGACTGGAGCGGCGTATATAACCTAGCACGAAGCCGGGCAGAGGTGTGCTGATTTGGCGCGGCATCCTTATCGCTGGCGGCGGGGCCCGGGGCTGGGGTCCGGCGCGCGCGGGATTGGCGGGAATCCGTGGGGAATCGGGCATCCGGATCAGGGTTTGAGCCGGATCGAGGGGGGGGCGGCGGTCTGTCGCGGCATGCGGTATCCGGCCCGATCCCGGCACAACCACCGGTGAATTTCGCCCGGCACCGGCGATCCGGGCGGCTATGGGGCGGAATTGTCGCCAAAGACCGACATTTGGCTTGACGCCGGGCGACCGGCATGGCGCAAGGTTTCCCCAGATGCCCCTAACCCACCGAGTCTGCCCGTGAAAACACATCTTGCCCGACTTGCCGCCATTCTGATCATGCCGCTTCTGGCGGCCTGCGCCGGCGCCCCGACAGAGCAGACCTCGCGCGGCGAAGTTCCGGGGTATGAAGGGGTTCAGGACGGCGCGTTCTTTATTCAGCCGGTGCCGGAGAAATACCTGTTCGAAGGCAACCGCCGCGAAGAGGTGGCCTACAGCGCAGGCGATGCGCCGGGCACGATCGTGATCGATACCTTCTCGCGCAAGTTGTACTTCGTTCTCGAAGGCGGGCGGGCGATCCGCTATCCCATCGCGGTGGGGCGTGAGGGACTGTCGTTTCGCGGCAATGGCGTGATCGGGCGCAAGGCGGAGTGGCCCTCGTGGCAACCGACGGCAAATATGGTGCGCACGCGGCCTGATCTTTACGCGGCTTACGCCGGTGGTCTGCCGGGGGGCCTGGAAAACCCGTTGGGGGCGCGTGCGATGTATCTGTACCGCGGCGGGCGCGACACGATGTTCCGGATCCACGGCACGGTGGACAATGCATCAATCGGGCAGGCGACAAGTGCGGGCTGCATCCGGCTGTTCAATCAGGATGCGATTGATCTGTATGGCCGGGTCGACAATGGCACGCTGGTCAAGGTGCGCAGCCAGGAAGAAAGTCTGGCGGTCGACGGGCCGCAGATGGATGACGCCTACGGCCGGATCGTGCCGGAAACGCCCGAGAACAGCGCCCGGAAAGAGCGGGACCTGAGGGTCATTGCCGCGAAGGCGCAAAAGGATACCGTTGCCGCCGAGCGGGCCGAGAAAAAGCGGCTGGCGGCTTGCAAGCGCCGGGGTTTGCCCGCCGAGGACTGCCCGCTGCCGCAACTTGACGAGGCGACAGTGACGGCAGGCACATCCGGCGGCTCTACGAGCGGATAACGTAATCCTTGAGGGTGGTTTGCACCACCTCCCACACCCCTGCAAAGCCGGGGCGGATGATCAGGCTGTCGCCCGCATGCAGTTGGGTGACGCTGCCATCCGCGCCGGTCAGGATGGAATAGCCAGACAGGATGCGGAAATATTCCCATTCCGAATAGCTGACACGCCATCTGCCCGGCGTAGATTGCCACAGCCCGGCACAGAGGCCGCCGGAATCTTCGAGGTTCCAGGTGGTGTGCACCGGATCGCCCGAGATCACCTTGGCAGGATCGGGGCGGGTGATGTCAGGCAGGGTGCCATCGCGGCTGACGCGCTGGAGAAGGATCGGGGTCATCGGGCCTCTTTCTGCCAGCATTCAGGATGACGGCGGGTGCGGGGTCAAGCCCCCAGTGGCGCTGCACTGCGGCGCAAATTTGTTGCAGGCGGGCGGCGGCTGTGCCCATATGCTGGGCAAGACATGAACGCACGCGCGGAGGCCCCTGATGAGTGCGACATCCCCTGTCCGTCCGGTGCTGCCACCCGATATCCGCGCCCGCAAGGGCACCGTGCCGCTGGTGGTGCTGACGGCCTATTCCACGCCGGTCGCGCGGTTGGTTGATCCGCATTGCGATGTCGTGCTGGTGGGCGATTCAGTGGGGATGGTGGTGCATGGCCTGCCGTCAACCCTTGGCGTGACGCTGGAAATGATGATCCTGCATGGCCGCGCCGTGGTGCGCGGGGCGACGAAGGCGATGCCGGTGATCGACATGCCATTCGGGAGTTACGAGGAAAGCCCGGAGCAGGCGTTTCGCAATGCGTCGCGCCTGATGGCGGAAACCGGCGCGCCGTCGGTCAAGCTGGAGGGCGGGGTGCATATGGCGGCGACAATTGCGTTTCTGACCGCCCGGGGTGTGCCGGTGATGGCGCATGTCGGGTTGACGCCGCAGTCGGTGAACACGCTGGGCGGCTACAAGGTGGTGGGCCGCGAGGGCGAGGCGGACAAGGTGATGGCCGACGCCCGCGCGGTGGAGGAAGCCGGGGCATTTTCGGTGGTGCTGGAAAAGGTTCCGGAGGGGCTGGCGGCGCGGATCACCGAGGCGCTGACGATCCCGACGATCGGGATTGGCGCGGGGGTGCATTGCGACGGGCAGGTATTGGTGGTGGATGACATGCTGGGGCTGTTCACCGAGTTCCGCCCGAAGTTCGTGAAACGCTATGCCGAGCTGGGCAGCATGGCGGGCGAGGCGATTGCCGCCTATGCGGCCGAGGTCCGGTCGGGCGCCTTTCCGGGGCCGGAACATTCCTTCGCCGACGTGATCAAGGACAGGTCGACGTGATCAAGGACAGGCCGAGGTGACCCCGATCATCAGGACGGTGGCCGACCTGCGCGGGCTGGCGCGGGGCTGGAAGGCGGCCGGTGCCGTGGTGGGCGTGGTGCCGACCATGGGGGCGCTGCATGACGGGCATCTGAGCCTTGCGCGCCGGGCACGGGCCGAATGCGACAGGGTCATCACCACCATCTTTGTGAACCCGATGCAGTTCAACAACCCCGATGACCTGCAGAAATATCCGCGCAGCGAGGATGCGGATGCGGCCTTGCTGGCGACGGTGCCGGTGGATGCGATCTTTGCGCCGCCGGTGGCGGAGGTTTACCCGGACGGCTTCATCACCACGGTATCCGTCGGCGGTGTGTCGGAACCGCTGGAAGGCCGGATGCGACCGGGTCATTTCGACGGGGTCGCCACGGTGGTGACCAAGCTTTTCGGCATGTCGCTGGCCGACAAGGGCTATTTCGGCCAGAAGGACTGGCAGCAGTTGCAGGTGGTGCTGCGGCTGGCGCGGGATCTGAACCTGGCGGTGGATGTTGTCGGGTGCGAGACGATCCGCGATCCTGACGGGCTGGCACTGTCGTCGCGCAACGTACGGCTTTCGGCGGCGGGGCGCGCCAAGGCCCCGGTGCTGTTTGCGGCGATCACGGCGGCGGCGGCAGATATCCGCGCCGGGCAATCCGACCGCATGGCAATCCGCGAAGCGGCGGAAAAGATGCGGGCGGCAGGGTTCAGCCGTGTCGAATACATCGAACTGCGCGACGCGGGAACGCTGATGCCGTCGGATGACCCAAGCCGCCCGCGGCGGATGCTGGCAGCGGTGTGGGTGGACGGGGTCAGGTTGATCGACAACATTCCGGTGTAGGAGCCCCATGCCGCGCCGGTGAATGAATGCTTGGCGAGGGGTATCAACTGCGGCAAGAATGACCGGGCCCGAAGGTTTGATTTTCCTGATGGGGCGGGATGTAATCTGTCGTTACATACCTAAGTGACATGCACGGGGTTCAACGGAGGGCGCGATGGCCGATTTCGAAACGCAGATCAGGGAAAGCCAGGCTCAGGTGGCCGAGGCGCAGGCGAAGATCAGTGCCATCACCGGGCGGATCGAGGCAGGGCGGGCCAAGCTGGACGAGGGCGCCGTGATCGATGTCGAAAACGCCACGCTGGAAGATGTGCGGCAGCATACCGATCTGATGAACGCCAATATCGCCGAACTGATCATGGGGCTGGACGATGTGACGGCGGGCTTTTCGGCGGAGTTCGCCGAAATGAGGTCAAAGACCGGGATGGAGACGTTCATCGGCGTGTTTTCCACCGCCAAGGCGGAATCGATGCGGCAGGAGCGGATGCGCTCAGCCTCGGTCGATGACAAGTTGCAGGACCTGATCGGCAAGTCGGACGTGATCGTCAAGCTGTTGCAGGGCCAGCTTGACCTGCTGAACGTGCAGAAGGGGCGGGTGGAGACCAACCTGTCCTCGACCCTGACCGAGCGGGAAGAGACCGTCGGCGCCTTGGAGGCCGTGCGGACCGAAGTGGCGGGGATGGACCCGAAGATCATCGAGCTAGAAAATAGGATCAGCGTCGAACAGGACGCGGCGGCGCGCACCAAGGTGGAGACGGAACTGGCGAACATGAACGCGCGCTACAACGCGCTGGTGCAGGACGAACAGGTCAAGCTGGCGAAGTCCCAGACGCTGGAGCGGTATATCGAGAAGGGCAAGACCTGGGTCGACAGCTTGCAGAATCAGGCGGCGACGCAGCTGGTGCTGATCAACAAGCTGCAGACGGATACCAAGCAGCGGGTGGTGCTGTATGACGCGCTGACCTCGTCGTTGAAGACCGCCCAGCAGCAGGATGTGGCGCATAGGATCAACGAAATCGGGGTGAAGACCGATCAGGAAGCCCAGACCGCGATGGCCGCAATAGGGGCCGCGACCAACGACAAGATGGCCGATATGCTGGAAGCGCATGAAGGGCACATGGTGTTCGCGCGCGAGATTCTGGAGCAGAAGGCGAAGGCGGATGAACGCTTCGCCCGGAGGTTCTCGGCGATTGTCGAGAAGCACGACAAGAACGCGTATGGGGAATAACCCTTGGCAGAGGTCAAGGACCAGCTCACCTCCGACCATGCCGAGCTTTACGACACGCTCGTCGCCCGGCGGTACTTTGCCAAGTTCAACCGCATCTCAGGCCATCTTGGCCGGGTCGCGGCGGAGTTCGAGGCGGAGGGGCGGCTGAACCGGACCGAGACGCGAGTGCTGGGGAAGTACCTGACTGCCGTGGCCACGACGTTTCAGGCGCTGAGCCACAAGTACCTGATGACCGGGCGCGGCGAGGGCGCGGCGCGGCTGACCATAGACCGACATGAGAGCGGCTTTCCGGTGGCGCAGGAACTGATGACGATGGCCGTCGATGCGCAGCAGGCGGAGCGGCATCTGGCCGGCATGCCCTCGGAAGCCGAGCTGAAGGACCGGATGGTGCGGCAGATCGTCGGTGATCTGGCTATCCCGACCGCGCTGCAGTTTGCCCTCAGCCAGCGCTATTACTATGAGGCGCTGACGGCGGGCGGCATCTTCTGGGCCCGCAACGACCCGGATGCGCAGTGGATCGCGACCGAGGGCGACCGCAAGCATTTTCTGATCCATTGGGCGGT
>JAYSYZ010000187.1:0-3594 GCA_043727195.1 Paracoccaceae bacterium | reverse complement strand
GTGGCGGAGAGGGTGGGATTCGAACCCACGGTGGGCGCAAACCCACAACGGTTTTCGAGACCGCCCCGATCGACCACTCCGGCACCTCTCCGCGCTTTGGGGATCGTCTTGTGGCAGAGCGTCTAGCCGCCCGCGCCCTGCTGCGCAAGAACAATCCTAGGCGGGGCACCGGTTCACGCGGTATTGCGAGGCGGCGGGTTGGCAAGCCTGCTGGAAATGATTACCTCGCTAGCTGTATTTTGGTTCCGGGGAGGATCCCGCCATGCTGTTGCCCCGCCTTGTCCTTGTCTGCCTTGTTGCTTTCACCGCCCCGGCAGGGGCTGAGACAACCGTCGGGCCGACGGGGGCTGAAACTTCCGCCGCCACGCTTGCCGACACGCTGCGGCTTGAAGCGCTTTTCGAGGTCTTGCGGGAGGAAGGGCTGGCCTACGGTGAAACGCTGGAGACCGATATGTTCCCCGGCGGCGGCGGGCCGGGCTGGACCGAGGCAGTGAGTGCCATCTACGCGGTCTCCAATCTGACCTCGCGTTTCACAGCGGCGCTTGACGCGCAACTGGCCGAGGACCCTGCGGCGCTTGCCCAGATTATCGCTTTCTTTGCGTCCGAACTTGGCCAGCGCGTCGTGACGCTGGAAATCGACGCCCGCCGCGCCTTTCTGGACGAGGCTACCGAAGAGGCGGCCCGCGTTGCCGCCGACGACCGCTTCGCGGCCCGCGACGCGCGCGCAGGTCTGCTGCAGCGCTTTATCGAGGCGGGGGATCTGATCGAGATGAACGTGGCAGGATCGCTGTCGGGCAGCCTGGCCTTCATGCATGGCATGTCCGCCGCGGGGGCTTATGGCCAGGCGCTGCCCGAGGAACAGATGCTGAGCGATGTCTGGGGCCAGGAGGATCAGGTCCGTGAAGATACCTCAAGTTGGCTATATGCCTATCTTGGTCTGGCTTATCAGCCGCTGTCGGATGCCGAACTGAAAAGTTACATCGACTTTGCAGAAAGCCCTGCGGGACTGCGCCTGAACGCGGCCCTGTTCAGCGCTTTTGACACGGTCTTCCGGCAGATCTCGCTCGACCTTGGCAAAGCTGCCGCTCTGGCGATGCTGGGCCGCGATATCTGACGATGTGGCCCCGCGCGCGGCCTTGACAGGCTTTGCGCTTCGCCCCATAAGCGCGCACTCTGGCGAGGGGTGACTTTCGCGGGGACTTTATTTCATGACGCCCACCAAGGGCGCGCTGTCCGAGGCGGAGAAATCTCCGAAACACCCCGCGCGGGGGGCCGAAGGACGCGGAGCAAAAGAAGGATACGACCCATGTTTGCGGTCCTCAAGACCGGTGGCAAGCAATACAAGGTGCAGGCGGGTGACGTTCTGCGCGTGGAAAAGCTTGCAGCGGTGGCTGGCGAAAAGATCCAGTTCAACGAAGTTCTGATGGTAGGCGGTGACACGGTCACGGTCGGTGTGCCTTTCGTCAAGGGTGCTGCCGTGCAGGCCGAAGTGATCGAGCAGATCAAGGGCGAAAAGGTCATCCATTTCGTCAAGCGCCGCCGGAAACATTCCAGCCAGCGTACCAAGGGACACCGCCAGCATCTGACGCTGGTGCGGGTGACCGATGTGCTGGCGGCGGGTGCCGACAAATCTGGTGTCAAGGCCGCCACCGGTACCGCAGATGCGCGGGTCGTCGCTCATGAAGCCCCCGGTGCCAAGGCAGCCGCTCCGGCAAAAGCCGCGAAGACCGAGGCCGCACCGAAGGCCGTCAAGCCTGATGTCGTGGCGGAAAAACCGAAGCGCGCCGCCAAAGCCGCAACAAAGGAGTAACACCCGATGGCACACAAGAAAGCAGGCGGTTCCTCCCGCAACGGTCGCGACAGCGCAGGACGCCGTCTTGGCGTCAAGCTGTTCGGCGGCCAGGCCGCAATTCCGGGTAATATCATTGTCCGCCAGCGCGGCACCACCTGGTTTCCAGGCGATGGTGTCGGCATGGGCGTCGACCACACGATCTTTGCCAAGGTGGAAGGTCGCGTCGCCTTCAAGAAAGGTATGAAGGGTCGCACCTTCATCTCGGTGCTTCCGGCTGCGGAAGCTGCTGAGTAAGCCGAACTTTTACAATGCACTTGTAGAGGGGGATCGGCCGCAGGGCTGGTCCCCTTTCTCGTTTCCGCGGCGACGCAGGCAGGGTGATCGGCAGACGAAAAAATTTGCCATGCCACGGTTGCACCGCGAAACGGCCTAACAATCGGGCGATTGCCAAGTCATCGGTCAATCCCCACATGCGCTTCGAAGGAGGGAAGCCATGATCCTAGAAAAGATCTCCAACCCGGCGCCGATCGTTACGGATCGGTTCACCCTGCGTGCCGTACGCCGCGCGGACGCCGGTCTGTTTGCCATGTATGCTGGCGACCGGCGCGTGGCGGAGGCGACGCAGGGCATCCCGCATCCCTTGCCTCCGGGGGCCGCCGATGCTTTTGTCGCCCGCGCCATGGCGACCGGTACAGATGAGGATATCTGGGTGATCGACGGCGCCCGCTCGGGTCTGGCCGAAGTTCTGGGCGTGATCTCGTTGAAAAAGATGGATCGCGCGCAGTCCGAGGTGGCTTTCTGGGTCGCCCCTGCCTTCTGGAACCTCGGCATCGCGTCCGAGGCGGTGTTGGCGCTTGTTGCGGCCAATCCGCAGACCGACAAGACGATGTTTGCCGAAGCGTTTCAGGACAACCCGCAATCCGCCCGCGTACTGACCAATGCAGGGTTTCAATATCTCGGCGACGCCGAAAGCTTCTCCGTCGCCCGTAACGCCTGCGTGCCGACCTGGACATATGTGAAACGGCTGGGATAGGCGGACACGCCAGGACCGGTGGAACGGTGCCCGGCGGTTTCCACTGCCGGATCAACCGATCAGTTCAACGCCAATGATTGACCGGGGCTGCGTTTGCACGCGGAGTGGGTCATGCCGCGCTCTGTTCACCTCGCTTGAGGTGCAGCCCGGCTTCCTGTATCGCAATCACCTGATCCTTACCCCGAAAGCCTGCCCAAATGAAATTCCTCGACCTCGCCCGCGTTTATATCCGCTCCGGCGGCGGCGGCGGCGGCTGCGTGTCGTTTCGGCGCGAGAAATTTGTCGAATTCGGTGGTCCCGACGGGGGTGACGGCGGCAATGGCGGGTCGGTCTGGGCCGTGGCGGTAGAAGGCCTGAATACCCTGATCGACTATCGCTACCAGCAGCATTTCTTTGCAAAATCTGGACAGCCCGGCTTGGGCAGCCAGCGCACGGGCAAGACCGGCGAAGATATCGTGCTGAAGGTGCCGCTGGGGACCGAGATCCTCGATGAGGACGAAGAGACCGTCATCGCCGACCTTGTGAATGTCGGCGACCGTGTTCTTCTGGCCCAGGGCGGCAACGGCGGCTGGGGCAACCTGCGCTTCAAATCATCGACCAACCGCGCACCGGCGCGGGCCAATCCCGGGCAGGAGGGGATCGAGCGGACGATCTGGCTGCGTCTTAAGCTGATCGCGGATGCGGGTCTGGTGGGTCTGCCGAACGCGGGCAAATCCACATTCCTTGCGGCTGTGTCGAACGCGCGGCCCAAGATCGCGGATTACCCCTT
>JAYSYZ010000186.1:0-9457 GCA_043727195.1 Paracoccaceae bacterium | reverse complement strand
ACCCGATGATCACCCACATCCTGCCGCTGGAGGATATCAACAAGGGCTTCGAGCTGATGCATTCGGGCGAGAGCATCCGATCGGTCGTGGTCTACTGAGCGGTCTCAAGACGCGATGACGCTGCGGCCATACTTTAGGTTGAAAAGCGGGGGGTGGTGGTTGACCCGGAGGCGACGCGCCAAACTAATGAGAAACGGATAAGAAAACGGCAGATCAATGCCGTCAGTCACGGAGAGCCAGATTAGATTTCTGGTTTCGGATTCTCGGACAATCGGCCGCTTGCCGCGGCCAACGGAGGAGGTACCATGAAAACCATCGAAAGCCTTGCAGTCATGATTTTGTTGGGGATGCCGACCCTGACCTTGGCGAATGAAACGGTGACGGAAGCCATCGCGAATCCCAAGCAATGGGCGATCCAGACCGGCGACTATGCGAACACCCGGTATTCGACGCTGGACCAGATCAACAAGGACAATGTGAAGGATTTGCGTGTCGCGTGGACCTTCTCTACCGGTGTGCTTCGCGGGCACGAAGGATCGCCGCTTGTGATCGGCGACATCATGTATGTCCACACGCCGTTTCCGAACACGGTCTACGCACTCGATCTGGCAAATGAAGGCAAGATCCTGTGGCGTTACGAGCCGAAGCAAAACCCCGAAGTCATCGCGGTGATGTGCTGCGATACGGTAAACCGCGGGGTGGCATATGCCAATGGCATGGTCTTTCTGCATCAGGCCGATACAACGGTCGTCGCACTGGATGCCAAAACCGGCGCAGTGAAGTGGTCGGTGGTCAACGGTGACCCTGCCAAGGGCGAGACGAACACCGCCACGGTTCTGCCGGTGAAGGACAAGCTGCTTGTCGGTATCTCGGGCGGGGAGTTCGGCGTTCAGGGCCATGTGACGGCCTACGACATCGAAACCGGAGAACAGGAGTGGCGGGCCTATTCGGTGGGGCCGGATGACCAGTTGATGGTCGATCCTGAAAAGACCACCCATCTTGGCAAGCCTATCGGGAAAGACAGCTCGATCAGCACATGGGAAGGCGATCAGTGGAAGATCGGCGGCGGCACCACCTGGGGCTGGTACGCATATGATCCCGATCTGAACCTTGTCTATTACGGAACCGGCAACCCCTCGACCTGGAACCCGGCGCAGCGCCCGGGCGACAACAAGTGGTCGATGACGATTTTCGCCCGTGACGTCGATACCGGTGTGGCGAAATGGGTCTATCAAATGACCCCGCACGACGAGTGGGATTTTGACGGGGTCAATGAGATGATCCTGACCGATCAGGATATCGACGGCACCCCGCGCAAGCTTCTGACCCACTTTGACCGGAACGGCATCGGGTACACGCTTGACCGGGAGAGCGGCGAGTTGCTGGTGGCCGAGAAGTTCGACCCTGCGGTGAACTGGACCACCGGCGTCGACATGGACCCGGCATCGCCGACCTATGGCCGTCCTGCGGTGGTGGCGCAGTACTCGACCGAGCAGAATGGCGAGGATGTGAACTCTACCGGTGTCTGCCCGGCAGCACTTGGGTCGAAAGACCAGCAACCGGCGGCCTACAGCCCGAAGACCAAGCTGTTCTATGTGCCGACCAATCACGTCTGCATGGATTACGAGCCATTCCGGGTCAGCTATGCGGCAGGGCAACCTTATGTCGGTGCGACCCTGGCGATGTACCCGGCGCCGGAAAGCCATGGCGGGATGGGCAACTTCATTGCCTGGGACGGCACCACCGGCGAGATCAAGTGGTCGCTGCCCGAGCAGTTCTCGGTCTGGTCCGGGGCCTTGGCAACGGCGGGCGATGTGGTGTTCTATGGCACGCTGGAGGGCTATCTGAAGGCGGTTGATGCGACCACGGGGAAGGAGCTTTACAAGTTCAAGACCCCGTCAGGCATCATCGGCAACGTGATGACCTACGAGCAGGGTGGCAAGCAGTACATCGGCATCCTTTCGGGGATCGGCGGCTGGGCCGGGATCGGTCTTGCAGCCGGGTTGACCAACCCGAATGAAGGGCTTGGCGCGGTTGGCGGCTATGCGGCGCTGTCGGATTACACGGCGCTGGGTGGTCAGCTGACGGTATTCGAACTGCCCAACTAAGTGGTGGCGACCGTCTGACGACCAAGAAAAGACCATGGCCGCCCCGGATGCATCTTCGGGGCGGCGCAGTCTAAACGACCTGCACACTCTGGGAGGAGTTCCACGACATGACGCAAACCACCCCTTTTCTGGCGATCTGCCTGATCGTGCTTGCAGCCCCGCTGTCTGCCCAGAATGTGGCCTACGACGAAGCCAATGTCACGGCAGACAAGCAGGAAGACGGGCGCTGGAGGACGGCGGAGGGGGTTCCGACCTACAAGATCGAGGAAGATGGAACTGTAGACTGGGCGACATTTTCGGGGTTCCGGCGCTATCACGCGGAATGCCATGTCTGCCACGGCCCGGATGGCGAGGGGTCGACTTACGCGCCGGCGCTGAAGAATTCTGCGCTGACGCTCGATTATTACTCCTTTATCGGCGTCGTCGCGGAAGGGCGGCAGAAGGTCGGGGCTGCGGATAATTCGGTGATGCCGGCCTTTGGCACCAACCCCAATGTGATGTGCTATCTGGATGATATCTATACCTATCTGAAAGCGCGCGGCACCGGCGCTGTTGACCGGGGCAGACCGGCCAAGAAGGCGGCGAAGAGTGAAGAGATTGCTGCGGACGAAGTTTCCTGCATGGGGGGATGACATGCGGATGTCCGCTTGGGCGATTGCGGTGATGCTGACATCCCTGGCGTCGGCGGGGGTGGCGCAGACTGCGGACCTGGTGTCGACCACGGCATTCCGCGTTTGTGCCGATCCGGGCAATCTGCCGATGTCAGGGCGCGACGAGCCAGGTTTCGAGAACGAGATTGCGGCGCTTTTTGCCGAGCGTCTGGGGCTGCCGCTGGAAACGACATGGTTTCCGATGGGACCGGGGTTCATTCGCAAGACCTTGCGGGCCGGTGTCTGCGACGTGGTTATCGGCTATGCGCAAGGCGATGAACTGGTGCAGAACACCAACCATTATTATACTTCGGTGTTCCTTTTGATCACCCGGACCGGCGAGCCGCTGGCAAAGACCGAGACGCTGGCCGACCCGGCGTTGCAAGGCAAGAGGATCGGCATCGTCGCGGGAACCCCGCCTGCCAGCCATCTGGCGCGCAACGGATTGATGGCGCTTGCGAAGCCATATCCGCTGATCGTGGACCGGCGCGTGCAAGATCCGGCGGCGGACATGCTGGCGGACCTCGCATCGGGCGAGATCGATGCGGCGATCCTGTGGGGGCCGATCGGCGGGCCGTTGGCCAAAGGCAATACAGCCCTGTCGGTGATGCCGCTGTTGCGCGAAACGGCAAGCCCGAAGTTATTCTACCGCATCACGATGGGCGTGCGTCCCGGCGAGCAAGACTGGAAGCGCGATCTCAATTCAATCATCCGGCGCAATCAGGTTGAGATTGACGCCATTCTTACCAAGGCGGGCGTCCCGTTGGTGGATGATTACGGAACAGCGTTGAAGCCGGTTTCGCAATGAAATTTAGTGTGATGGCGCTGGTTGTTACGTTGGCCGCGCCCGCCGTTGCCGACGCCCCGCCGGAGCCGGAGGGGTACGGCGGCCCGCCATATGCGGCGCCGGTGCCGGCAACTCTGGCGGGGGCAGAAGTGGCGGACAATGCCCGGGCAGCGGACTTGCATGCCAATGGGGAGGCGGTCTTCATCGACGTGATGCCCCGTGATGTGAAGCCTGCTGACCTGCCGGAAGGCACCATCTGGCGTGACAAGCCGCGCGACAGCATTCCGGGGTCGCTTTGGCTGCCAAATACGGGGTTCAATTCACTTTCCATTGCCGAGGTGGCCTATCTGCGCGCCGGGCTGGAGCACGCGGCGGGGGGGGATGTTGACCACCCGCTCGTGATCTTCTGCCGCGCGGAATGCTGGATGTCGTGGAACGTGGCCAAGCGGGCCATCGGGTACGGCTACACCGCGGTGATCTGGTATCCGGAGGGGCCGGAGGGATGGGTCACGCTTCCGGAAAATGCTCCGCTGGAGCGCGTGGTGCCTTTTGTTGCGGAATGAACGTCGCCCTCATTCGTCGCGAAAGAAGACGTTCTTCAGGAGATAACGAGTGCCACGCTGCCAGCTTTCGTCGGTGTTGCCGCGGATATCGACCGACCCGGCGCGGACCGTTTTGCCGGTCTGTGCGTCACGCATGACGAGATTGAGGTTGAGGATCAGGTTCGACACCTTCTGCACCTCGCCTGCCAGCGCATACTGCGCGCCCAGATCGCGCGCCAGCGCGACATCGCAGCCATTGCAGCGGGCGGGATTGCCAACCGACGCAAGCTTGTCGGCAACCGGGTCGATGGGCACAAGCACGAAGCCGCGCAACGTTATGTCGTCGGCCACGAGGTCAGCTGCCATCAGGGTGCGGTCGGTTTCGTCGTCGCGGATGCCGTTGAGCGCGCCTTCGGTCGACGTGTCGATGAAATGCAGGCCGAAAAACGCCACACTGCCGGTGGTTGGAACCTCGGCGATGGCGATGCCGGGCCAAAAGGCCAGCAGCAGGGCTGTCATGCGGATTTTCATGCCGACAGGATGCGTGGGACGCCGCCAGCTTGGCAATCGGCCATAAGTATGAGTTCGCGATGGAAATTTCAGGCGGATAAACGCAGCCATTTGGATGAGTTGACGGGGGTGGATGGCTGTGGCCCTATCGACTGGGGAGATGCCGATGCGGACCATCGCTGCGATCAGCCTATTGTGGTGTCTGGCAGGCCAGCCGAGTTTCGCCGAGAGCGTGATCAAGACCGCCATTCTGCGGGTGGACGTCACGGGGCTGCCACCCATCTCTCGCCTAGATCTGCCGACTGACGATCTGGGATTTGCGGGTGCACGGCTGGGCACCGAGGACAATGCCACGACGGGTCGGTTCACCGCGCAACGTTTCGAGACGGCAGAATTTGCGGCCACGCCCGCGACGGCTGCTGCCGCGCTGGATCAGGCGCTGGCGGGGGGGGCGCAGTTCATCGTCACACTGGCAGACGATTCCACGACGCTGGCGCTTGCCGAACAGGCCGGCGAGCGGGCGCTGATCCTGAACGCGCAAGCGCGGGGCGACAGGCTGCGCGGCGAAGCGTGCCGGAGCAATGTGGTGCATGTGGCGCCCAGTCACGCGATGGTGGCCGATGCGCTGGCGCAGTTTCTGGTCTGGAAGCGGTGGGATGCCTGGTTCCTGATTTTGGGCAGCCATCCGGAGGATCAGGACCTGGCCGCTGCGTTCCGGACGGCGGCGCAGAAGTTCGGGGCGGAGATCGTCGAGGAGCGGGTCTATGAGGACACCGGCGGCGCGCGGCGGACCGACACCGGTCATGTGCAGGTGCAAAAGCAGATGCCGGTCTTTACGCAGGAGGCGGAGGAGCATGACATCGTGCTTGCGGCCGACGAGGCGGGGATCTTTGCCGAATACCTGCCGTTCCAGACCTGGGATGCGCGGCCTGTAGCGGGGTCTGCAGGGCTGGTGGCGCGGACCTGGCATCCGGCGCTGGAGGCCTGGGGGGCGACGCAATTCCAGAACCGGTTCGAGGCGATGGCGGGCCGCCCGATGCGCGAAGAGGATTATCAGGCCTGGCTCGCCATCCGCATGATCGGCGAGGCGGCAACCCGGATGCAATCGGACGAGTTTGCGGTGCTGCGCGACCATATCCTGTCGCCGCAGTTCGAGATCGCCGGGTTCAAGGGCCAGAAGCTTACCCTGCGCGATTGGGATCACCAGTTGCGCCAGCCGCTGCTGTTGACCACGGATGCGCTGACCGTCTCGGTGTCGCCGCAGGATGTGTATCTGCACCAGATATCGCAACTTGACACGCTGGGGCGGGATCGTCCCGAAACCGCCTGTGCATTTTCGGAATGAGGTATTCCATGCGCCTGATCTTGCTGTCGCTGACCGCCTGTTTCTGCGCCGCGCCTGCCTTGGCGAACAAGGTTTTCGTGAGCAACGAAAAGGGCAACGACATCACCGTGCTGGACAGTGAAACGCTGGAAGTGATCGCCACCTTTCCGGCGGGAAACCGGCCGCGCGGGATCACCATCTCGCCCGACGGCAAGGAGCTTTATGTCTGCGCCTCGGATGACGACACGGTTCGGGTGTTCAGCACCGAGACTTATGAGGAGTTGCATACGCTGCCCTCCGGCCCGGATCCGGAGTTGTTCGTGCTGCACCCCAGCGGCAACCCGCTCTACATTGCCAACGAGGACGACAACATCGTCACTGTCGTCGATGTGGTCACCCGCCGGATGCTGGCCGAAATCCCCGTTGGCGTGGAGCCCGAGGGGATGGGCATCTCGCCGGACGGGGCGGTTTTGGTCAACACGTCGGAGACCACGAACATGGCGCATTTCATCGACAGCGCCAGTTTTACGATCACTGCCAATGTGCTGGTCGACCAGAGGCCCCGCTATGCGCAGTTTTCAGAGGACGGCAAGCTGCTGTTCGTGACTTCGGAAATTGGCGGGACTGTGTCGGTGATCGATGTGGCGACGACTGAAATCGTTCACAAGATCACGTTTGAAATCCCCGGCGTGCTGCCCGAGGCGATTCAGCCGGTGGGGTTGAAGATCACCCGTGACGGCAGCCGGATCTTCGTGGCTTTGGGCCCGGCGAACCGGGTGGCGATGATCGATGGCAGCACGTTTGAGGTTATTGACTATCTGCTTGTCGGCCAGCGGGTCTGGCAACTGGCATTCACCCCGGACGAGAGCCTGCTGTTCACCACCAATGGCAATTCCAACGACATTTCGGTCATCGATGTGAAGGCGGAAGAGGTCATCCGCTCGGTTCAGGTCGGCATGCAGCCCTGGGGCGTTGTCGTTGCACCTGATTGATCCATGCAGAACAAGGAGAAATCGATGAAGACTGTGATCTGTCTGGCATTTGCACTTAACTTTGCCCTGCCCGCAGCGGGTTTTGACTACGGGCCTGCGGGGATCATGTCGAAAGCCAACCGGGTGGACCTGACGCCTTTGACGCTGGCGTCTGGCCAGCCGGTGGCGGCGGTACCGTATGAGTTGAAGTCGGGCACCTATTACCGGATTACCATCGTTGCCGACGGGTCTGCGGAACTTGCCTTGTCTGGCGGAGACTTCTTCCGCGCGATCTGGGTGAACGAGATCATCATAAACGACATCGAAATTCGCCCCATGGGGGTTCATAGTCTGGAATTCGACGACGCGGGGGAAGTGGAGCTTTCCTTTGTCGCGATCGCGCCGGGAACATATGAGCTGAGCGTCCCGAACACGGCCGGCGACAGTCAGAAGGCGGTGTTCAACATCCGATGAAAACAGGCGAAGATGAGGGAGAAAGGGAGGTAGTGACCTTTGGCGAGTGGACGAGAGGCGAAGGAGAACCCGGCGGCGCTTGCGGTGTCGGGTGTCAGCCATGCGTTTGGCAAGGTTGATGCGCTGCGTGCGGTCAGCCTGACGGTGCCTCAGGGCACGTTTGTCGGGCTGCTGGGGGTGAACGGCGCGGGCAAGACCACGCTCTTTTCGCTGATCACCCGGCTTTACGACAACACTACGGGCAAGATCGAGGTGACCGGCCACGACTTGCGCCGTTCGCCGGGCAAGGCGCTGGCGCGGCTGGGCGTGGTGTTTCAGACCCGGGCGCTGGACAGCGATCTGACGGTCGCGCAAAACCTTGCCTATCACGCAGCACTGCACGGCATCGACCGCGTCACTGCACGCGCGCGGATGACCGAGGTTTTGACAGAAGTCGATTTGGCCGAAAAGGCGGGGGTCAAGGTTTCGGCGCTGTCTGGCGGGCAGCAGCGGCGGGCGGAAATTGCGCGGGCGCTGATCAACCGGCCCGATGTTCTGTTGCTGGATGAGGCGACGACGGGGCTTGACGTCAAATCGCGCCGCGAGGTGTTGGCGCTGGTGCGCGGACTGGTGGCGGGCGGGAAGGTTTCGGTGCTGTGGGCGACGCATATCCTTGACGAGATCGCGCCTGAGGACCGGGTCTATATCCTGCACAGGGGCGCGGTGTTGACCGATGGGGTCGCGCGCGACATCGCCGGGGAGGGCGATCTGACGCAAGCGTTTCTTGCCTTGACCGGAGCCGAGGCATGACCGGACGCGGCTATTCAATCGTCTTTCGTGGCATCGTCTGGCGCGAGGCCTTGCGTTTCATCAACCAGCGGGAACGGTTCGTTGCGGCGCTGGTGCGGCCGCTGGTATGGCTTTTCATCTTTGCGGCAGGTTTCCGCGCTGTCCTTGGACTGTCGATCACCCCACCTTACGAGACCTATGTCCTTTACGAGGTTTATGTAACGCCCGGGCTTTGCGCGATGATCCAGCTTTTCAACGGCATGCAGTCATCGCTTTCGATGGTATATGATCGTGAGACGGGGGCGATGCGGACACTTTTGGTCAGCCCCTCGCCGCGCTGGTTTCTGCTGTTGTCCAAGCTGATGGCAGGGGTCTTCGTTTCAATCCTGCAGGTTTATACCTTTCTGCTGATCGCCTGGTTCTGGGGGGTTGAGCCGCCGGTCTGGGGGTATCTGGCCATCCTGCCCGCGCTTGTGCTGTCGGGGCTGATGCTGGGCGCTTTGGGGTTGTTCGTATCCTCCACCATCCGGCAACTGGAGAATTTCGCGGGGGTGATGAACTTTCTGATCTTTCCGATGTTTTTTGCCTCTTCCGCCCTTTACCCGTTGTGGCGGATGAAGGAATCCAGCGTGCTTTTGCATAATATCTGCGCCTTCAACCCCTTTACCCATGCGGTCGAACTGATCCGATTTGCGCTGTATCTGCAGTTCGATCTGACATCGTTCCTAGTGACGGCGGGGTGCTTCGTGCTGTTCTTCGGGGCGGCGGTTTTCATGTATGACCCGGCCAAGGGCCTATGGGCGAAACGGAAAGGGCAGGGCGGATGAGGCAGGTTCTGGCATGCGTATGCGTGGTGATGCTCGCGGGGCCCGCCGTGGCGGAAGGGTCGGGGGACCCGGGTTGGCCCTGCATTCAGCGCAAGCAACCCCACCTGTCGGTCGGGCAGCTTTGGTCGGGCCCGGTGCCGGGGGCCGCGGAAGAAGAACTGGCGCGCCGGGCCGATATTGTGGCGCTGGCGCAGGTGCTGGAACAACGGCGGGTTTCGTTGGAAGAAGCCGAGGCGCTGATTGCAGACTTCGCCAAGGATGCCGAGGCTGCGGAGCTTTCCGCATTGTTTCTGGCGGCCTTTGCCGGCATCGATGCCTATCGCGCCCAGATCATCAGCGGGATCGAGCGTTACGCGGCGAAACAAATTTCGCTCAGCAAGCAGATCGAGGCGCGGCGTGGCGCGATGGCCAGGCTGGAAGCCGCCGCCGATCCCGACTTTGACAAGATCGACGCGGAGGAGGAAATGTTGGACTGGGACACCCGCGTCTTTACGGA
>JAYSYZ010000185.1:0-9459 GCA_043727195.1 Paracoccaceae bacterium | reverse complement strand
GCGGGTTCTGCTTGTTGGCGGATCGAAACTTGATAGCGCACTGCGCGCCGAGGTGCAGGCCATGGCCCCCGGGGCCGCCGTGCACGAATTCTATGGTGCGGCGGAAACCAGCTTTGTCACGCTGGCGGATGCACAAACGCCCGACGGTTCTGTCGGGCGGGCCTATCCGGGGGTAGAGATCGCCGTGGATGAGGGCGCGATCTGGGTGCGAAGCCCGTATGTGTTCGCAGACTATGCCGCCGATCCTGGCGGTGCCGTCTGGCGCGACGGTTGGCTTTCGGTGGGTGAGGTCGGACGGATTGCAAACGGCTATCTGTATTTGTCGGGCCGCGCTGGGCGCATGGTCACGGTGGCCGACCAGAACGTGTTTCCGGAAGAGATCGAGGCCTTCATGCAGACGCTTGGCGGCGTAAGGCGTGCCGCTGTTCTGCCGGTGCCAGATGCTCTGCGCGGGGTGGTTCTTGTCGCGGTGGTGCAGGGTGATCGCGGGCAGGAGGCGCGGATCATGTCGGCGCTACGCGCTGCGCTTGGGCCGTTGAAGGCACCAAAGGCGCTTGTCTGGCGGGAGGATTGGCCAATCGTCGCCTCCGGCAAGACGGATTTCGCGGCGTTGAAAAGCGGGTTGCAATGGCCCATCTGATAGCGGCGCAGCGCACTGCCGTGATCCCGCGCGGCGGGGCATTTGCCCGGCTGTCGCTTGAGGCGTTGGCGGTGCCGGTGCTGCGGGCTTGTCTTGCGGCGGCGGGACTGGAGCCGGGACAGGTGGATGAGGTGATCCTAGCCAACGCGCTGGGTGCGGGTGGCAATCCGGCGCGGCGGGTGGCGCTGGCAGCAAGTTTGTCGGAACGGGTGGCGGGCCTGACGATCGACCGGCAATGCGCCGGTGGGTTGGATGCGATCCTGCTGGCCCGTGCGCTGGTCGACAGTGGCGGGGCCGACGTCGTGCTGGCGGGCGGGGTCGAAAGCTATTCCCGCCGCCCGCTGCGGTTGGCGACCGACCCGGATGGCGGCCCGGCCGTGCCTTACGACGAAGCCCCGTTTACCCCCTGGCCTGACCGCAATCCCGGCATGGCCGAAGCGGCGGAAGCATTGGCGAAGCGGTTGGGGATCGTCCGTGCAGCGCAAGATGCCTGGGCGGTGCAGAGCCACCAGAAAGCCTTGCAGGCAGACCATTCGGCTGAAATCACCGTCATCGCAGGGCAGGCGCGGGATGCCTTTACGCGCACGCTGACCCCGGCGCTGGCGGCCCGCGCTCCGGTGGTGACGGGCAGCATCACGGCAGCCACGGCGGCGGTCGCGGCGGACGCGGCGGCGGTGGTTCTGGTGGTGTCAGACCGGCTGGCGGCGCGGTATCCCCGCAGCCTTCGGATCATTGCCGGGGCGACGCGCGGGGCCCATCCGATAGAACCCGGCCTTGCCCCCGTGGTGGCGATCCACGAGGTTTGGGATGGAACACCCCTGCGGATGGCCGAGGTGATGGAGGCTTATGCCGTGCAGGCGATGGCCGTCGTCGCGGCCACCGGTCTGGACGCACGGATCGTCAACCCCGGCGGCGGGGCGCTGGCCCGGGGACATCCGATCGGTGCCTCCGGCGCTATTCTGGCGGTGCGGTTGTTCCACGACTTGCGTGCGGGCCGGGGCCTTGCCGCTATCGCGGCGGCAGGGGGTCTGGGCACGGCACTTCTGGTCGAAGCGTCAGGCGCGTGACAAAAGCGACGCAGGCCGCATCCGCGCAAGGCTTTGGGTGACCATACCTGCCAGCACCGCCTTCACCGTGTCGCCCGGAAGGAAGGCCACCGCAAGGTAGGAGGCTTCGGTCAGCGTCTTGTCCAGCATCACCGACATGCCGATGATCCCGAACACATACAGCACCCCGATTCCGCCGATGACCGAAGCCGCGGTCGCGGCCACGCCGGGCGTCAGGGTGGTGCGTTCCATCACCCAGCCCGCCACGAAGGCAGCAACCGGGAAGCCCACAAGAAAGCCGACCGAGGGCGAGGCAAATACCCCGAGGCCACCGCGCCCCCCTGACAAGAGCGGCAGGCCAGCCGCCACCAATACGAGGAACAGGATCACCGCCAGCGCGCCGCGCCGCGCCCCGAGAACGGTACCACATAGCATGATGCCGAGGCTTTGCGCGGTGATTGGCACGCCGGCGGCAAGGTCGATCTTTGGGACAAGGCCCAGGATGGCGATCAGCGCAGCGAACAGGGCGATGTGGGTCAGGTTGCGTTCCATGGATCCTCCGAACGGTTCACGGCCTTTAATCAGCCCCGCCGCGCGCCCGCAAGGCCTCGGCTGCGCGATCCGCGTCGTCGAGGGCGGCAAGCGTGGCGGGCACCATGATCCGCCAGCGGGGGCGGTGCAGGGAACGGGCGGTCCAGGCCTCGGTGATCTGGCCCATCCGGTCGGCCATCGCCGGGATGAAGCGGATGACGAGGGCAAGGGCGATGGCGAAGCGGCGGGGCTGCAGCCCCACGGCGGCAAGCGGGCGGGCGAGGCTTTCGATCACGCCGATCATGTCGGACAGGCGGGTGGTCATGGTGACAAAATTGGCTGCCGCAACGGCGGCGATCATGCGCGTGATGATGACCGCGCCCCCCGCAGCGTCGCCGGTCCAGCCATGCCAGAGGGCGACAATCAGCACGAAGGGCCAAAGCGGGCGGAGCATCCGAGCGCCGTGGCTGGCAAAGGTTGCGCCGCCGCTGAGGTGAAGGGCCATGACCACGGCGAGGGCCGCAAGCAGCGGTTCGGGAGTGGTCACCGCGAACAGCATCGCTGTCCAGACTGACAGGGCTGCAAGCTTGACCCCGGCCGGCAGCCGGTGCGCCCAGATTTCAACCGGGGAGGTGAGTGTCAGCATCCCGCGCTCCGATCCGGGCCATCTCGGCGGTGAAGGCGGGAATGATCTGATCCGGCGGCCCGTCGGCGGCGATGCGGCCTGCCTCCAGCCACAGGATGCGGTCGGTGTCGGCGAGGGTGGCGGGGTCATGGGTGATGGTGATCAGGCGTTGCGGGAGCATCGCAAACCGGCGCGACAGGCGCGCTTGGGTTGGCAGGTCGAGCCCGGCGAGGGGTTCGTCGAGCAAGATGGTGCGCGGTTGCATCAGCAGCACCGACAAGAGGCAAAGGTAGTGTCGCTGACCCTGACTGAGGCTTGAGACGGGGGCGGTGGCCCAATGACCGCGGTCTTCGGCGGCAAGTGCGGCGCGGGCGGCCGCCAGTGCGCCGGGTTGATCGCGGCCCTGCTGGCGCAATCCGAAGGCCAGCTCTTCCTCCACCGTGGGAAAGAGGATCTGGTGATCGGGGTTCTGGAACAGGATGCCGAGACCGGCCAATGCGGCCTTGCGGTCTGTGGCGGGGTCGATGCCGTCGACCCGGACGGTGCCGCCCGTGGCAGGGATCAGACCCGCGATCAGCCGCAGAAGGGTGGTCTTGCCTGAGCCGTTGCGGCCAAGGATGCCGATCCGCGCCTCGGTCAGGTGGAGGGTGAGGGGGTGGAGGATGGGACGGCCGGTCAGGGTGACGCTGGCCCGGTCAAGAACGACGCCGGTGAGTTGGGGGGCTGGCGGCATCGGGGGCCTATCCTTGGGATCAGGTCCTTCTAACGACTGGGTGCAGGGCTGGGAAGGGGCGTGATAACACGCGTGTTATAACTTATAAAGCATTGATTAAATTATATAATGGAAAAAACATTAACCTTTTGGCAAGGAATTCTCAGGCGGATAGGGCGATGAGTGGCTGTCGGTGACCGGGTCAGACGTCGTTCCGTCAGCGCTGGGCGCGGCGGGCGGCACGGTAGCCTGACACGAAAACTTGCCTGAAGTCAGGCGATGGAAATGCCAAGCGGGATGGCATTTGAGACCGTGGCATTTCCATACTGCGAGATTTCCGCTGCGCATCGAGGCTGGGTGTGGGGTCAGCCTGCATAACCAAACCGTTTTCAATGGGATATCCGGGACCCTGGGATGGCGCGGCTTGAAGCGCGCGGGGCGCTGCAAAAGGCAGCGGCGGGCTTCAGCGTGGCAGCGCAGAAGCGCAGAAGGTTGGTTCAAGAAGGTCAACACCGACATGTCCGCCTTGTGGGGTGGACAATGCAGGGCCAGCGTCTTATCAGGTCCGCATCATTCGGTCCCCGGAAAAGCTGATCTTTGCCGCCGCTCACACGGGGAATGCGGCACTTTGTGTGATCAGCGGCCGATGAAGGCGCGAGTTCCGGGCTTTAAGCAGAAATAGCTCTCAACGGCCTTCGAATAAGACATCCGGAAGACAGAATACGGGGCCATTTCACACTTTCAGATCTACCCGACCACTGGATGCGCCCGTGCGCTGTCAAGCATGGGAACATCAGGCGGGAAAGTCCTGAACGCTGTCGCGCAGCGGAGCGCGAAGCCGGCCCGCCGTAACGGCGGGCCGGTTTGGCAAAGTCAGCAGGCGGCGATGAAGCGCCGGTTGTACTGGTCGCGGTAGTAGCACTGGCCTTGCGTCTGCGCAGGGCCGATAAGGGTGGACGCGGCGACACCGACGGCGGCACCGACCAGCGCACCAGTGGTGCGATCATCATCAGACGATACGGCGGCTCCGACGGCCGCACCACCAAGTGCGCCGAGTGCGGCGTTCTGGCCTTCGGTCTGGCAGGCTGCAAGCGAAAGCGCCATGAGCGGCAGGGCCAGCATCTTGAGGGAAAATTTGGTCATTGTGGTTCCTTTCGGTGAATCCGCGCAACGGCTTAACGCCCGACTGCGCTTTCGGTTCCAGACACTAGCAGAATATCGGCAACCGACGGCGGCATGGAAGTGTCGGCGTCCGGATCGATGCCTGATCTGGATGAGGTTCCAGATTTACAGGGCGCGCGAGTTCACTGCCCCGGCAAATGCCAACGCGCGGGCATAGGCGGGGGCCATTTCGGGGTTCATCATGCCGCGCTGGGCGGCAACCTGATAGACGTGACCGGGATTGGCATTCGCCTCGTTCAACAGCGCGCCTTGCTCCGTCAGGAAAACATCCCATCCGATGATGCCGTGCCCCGGAAAGCATTCGTGACCGGTACGGCAGATCGTCATGGCCTGATCCCAATGCGGCAGGGTGAAGCCGAGGAAAGGCTCGGTCTCGTTCAGCCAGTGCGTGACATCGGGGGAAAGCGGATCACGCAAACTGCGGATGCGGGTGATCTGGCCAGCGGCAAGGTCGATCAGGCCCCAGATGCGGGTATCGGTGGCATCACCGTCATGCATCGCCAGTTTGGCAGGCACGCGGATCACGCCATACCAGGGTTCCACCCCCCGGTCGGTCAACAGCGTGACGATGCGCACCGACGCCATGGCGGACCCCACGTGTGCCCGCAGATTGGCGTGGCACTGGTAGAACGGCTGGAACGTGTAGCCTTGCGCCCAATCGGCAGCGATTTCCGCCGCCAGCGCCATCACCGGCACGGTACGGCCGTTGAGGAAGCGGACCGCGCCATACTGGGCCGTGGCTTGGATGGCAGCCGCACCACGGGCAAACGAATCGGCGCGGGGCTTGCTAAACACTGGCAGGTTCGCCGGATCGGACAGAAAGGCGGCAATGTCGGTGGCGCTGCGCAAAGGGCGGATCAGGGGTGCGGCAGACAGGTCGGTGGCGTCGTCATCCGCCAGATAAAGCGCACGGGTGCGGGTCAGGGGCAGGCCGCGCTTGCTGAGGGTGATCTAGGTCTCGATCTTGTCATTGATCGCGGCGGAGGAGGGACCGCGACCCGGCATTGCCAAGGCGGAGTTGAAGGCGGCTGTGCGCTTGCCGGGCAGAAATTCCCGCAGGAAAGACTGCCCCCGGTCTGCCCGCCACAGCGCATAGGTAAAGTATTCCTCATACGTCGTGCCCGATGTGCCATAGCGCCGCCGCAGCAGATGCCAGGCCTGGCGAAACCCGCCGGGGCCGCCCCGCGCCGCAAGGTGTTGGACGGCGGCCAGAAGGTCGAACGTGCCGGCCTCAGCCGTGTCGGACAGGTAGCCCATATCGGGTGTCAGCCGTTGCGTGCTGCCGCGACCGCCTCTTCCAGGATGCCCATCGCTTCGCTGAAATGTGCGTCGGGGATGGTGATCGGAGCCAGAAAGCGGATCACATTGCCATAGACGCCGCAGGTCAACAGGATCAGGCCGCGTTTCAGCGCTTCCATCCGGACGCGGTTGGTGAAACCGGCGTCGGGCTCGTGGGTGGAGGGGTTGGCAAATTCCACTGCGACCATGAAGCCGGGGCCACGGATATCGACAATCTCGGGCGTGGTGGAGCGGATGCCCTCCAGCCGTTGTTTCAGGCGGGAACCAAGTTCGTTGGCGCGGGCACAAAGATCTTCTTCCTCGATCACGTCCAGCACCGCATTGGCGGCGGCAATGCCGAGGGGGTTGCCGCCATAGGTGCCGCCAAGCCCGCCGGGGTGGGTTGCATCCATCAGGTCGGCACGGCCGGTGACGGCGGCAAGCGGCAAGCCGCCGGCGAGGCCCTTGGCCATGGTGGTGATATCGGCGGCGACGTCATAGCCATGCATGGCGAACAGCGTGCCGGTGCGGGCGAAACCGGTCTGTACTTCGTCGGCGATCATCACGATGCCGTGCGCGTCGCAAAGCTTGCGGATCGCGCGGACCAGATCCTTTGGGGCGGGGTAAAATCCGCCCTCGCCCTGTACGGGTTCGAAGATGATGGCGGCGACGCGGGCGGGGTCGAGATCGGCCTTGAACAGCTTGGTGATGCCCGCCATCGCATCTTCGGTGGTGATGTGGTGCACCTCTTGCGGAAAAGGGACGTGCCAGACATCCGGCATCATTGCACCGAAGCCTTTCTTGTAGGGCTCCACCTTGCCGGTCAGCGACATGCCCATGAAGGTCCGGCCATGAAAGGCCCCGCCAAAGGCGATCACACCGTTGCGGCCCGTCGCGATGCGGGCGATCTTCACGGCGTTTTCGACCGCCTCGACGCCGGTGGTGACAAAGATGGTTTTCTTCGGGAAATCGCCCGGAACGGCGGCGTTCAGCCGTTCGGCGAGGCGGATGTAGGATTCGTAGGGCAAGACCTGCGCGCAGGTATGGGTGAACCGCGACATCTGTTCGGCGACGGCGGCCATGATGCGGGGGTGGCAGTGGCCGGTGTTGACCACCGCGATGCCGGCGGCAAAGTCGATGTAGCGGTTGCCCTCGATATCCCAGATCTCGGAATTCAGGGCGCGATCGGCGTAGATCTGCGTCATCATGCCGACCCCGCGCGAGATGGCATCGTCACGGCGTTTGGCAACCTCGGCGTTCAGCATGATTCGGTTCCTCTGACGAACCCCGGTCGACGGGGAGTTTCGCCCATTTGATCAAACATCGCAGGCGGGTTCAATCCTGCTGATTCACGGCAGGCGGCACGGCCGGAGCCTCCGGCGGGGATATTTGGCGCCAGGTGAAACGGCATTCAGGTTTCGTTAACCTCGGCCGGTGCAGGCTGATGCCGGAGCGAGTCGAGGGCCCGAGATGGCGGATGGTCAGAATGTGAACCTGCGGAACGCGGCACCTGCGATGGCCGAGGCGGAGCATCTGGATTGGCTGCGCCTGATCCGGTCACGCAGGGTGGGGG
Source organism: Paracoccaceae bacterium (assembly GCA_043727195.1). Classification (GTDB taxonomy): domain Bacteria; phylum Pseudomonadota; class Alphaproteobacteria; order Rhodobacterales; family Rhodobacteraceae; genus JAUYQR01. Next base: position 1,872 of record JAYSYZ010000185.1, on the reverse strand, counting down.
CGGTGACGTTTCATCGGCTGATCGCCGAGCATGGAACGGCGCGGGCGGCGTTGGCGGCGTTGCCCCAGATTGCGGCGGCGGCAGGGGTCGAAAAGTATTCCGTGTGCCCGGTGGAGGTGGCCGCGCATGAGTTGCGTCAGGGCAGGGCGGCGGGCGCAATTCTGCTTTGTCATGGGGCGGCGGATTATCCGGAGGCACTGATGGATCTGGCGGATGCGCCGCCGATCCTGTGGGCGCTGGGTGATGTGGCGCTGCTGAACCGGCCGATGGTTGCGATGGTGGGCGCGCGCAATGCCTCGTCCTTGGGGGTGCGGATGGCGCGGCGGCTGGCAGAGGGGCTGGCGGCGGCGGGGCAGGTGGTGGTGTCGGGTCTGGCCCGCGGCATTGATGCCGAGGCACATCAGGCCGCACTGGCGACGGGGACGGTGGCGGTGCTGGCGGGCGGGGTGGATGTGGTCTACCCGGCGGAAAACACCGCGCTGGCGCAGGAAATTGCGGCAAAGGGCTGCCTGGTGTCAGAGCAACCGATGGGGCTGGAACCGCAGGCGCGGCATTTTCCCCTGCGCAACCGGATCGTGTCGGGTCTTGCCCGCGCGGTGATCGTGGTGGAGGCGGCGGCCCGGTCGGGCAGCCTGATCACGGCGCGCACCGCGCTGGATCAGGGGCGCGACGTGATGGCGGTGCCGGGGCATCCGTTTGATGCCCGCGCGGCTGGGTGCAACATGCTGCTGCGGGACGGGGCCACGCTGGTACGTGGCGCGCAGGATGTGCTGGAGATGATCGGGGCGGCTTGCGCCACACCGCCGGCCCAGATGCGGCTGCCGCGCCAGGCACCCCTGCCGGGGCCGGCAGCGCCGCAGCGGTCATTGAAGGATGTCTCGGTGCTGCACAGCATGATCCTGTCGCGGCTGGGACCAAGCCCGCTGGCAGAGGATCAGTTGGTGCGCGATTTGGGGGTGCCGTCTGCCGAACTGGCGCCGGAACTTCTGATGCTGGAACTGGACGGGCGGATCAGCCGTCAGGCCGGTGGTCTGTTGTCGCGGGTGGAGTGACGGCAAGCGCGTTTCCCGGGGCGGTTGACAAGCGCAGGCCTTGTCCCACATGGTGCCGCGCCATTCGCCGGGCCGTGGGAGAAAGCCGTTCATGCCAGTCGTCGTCGTCGAATCCCCCGCCAAGGCCAAGACAATCAACAAGTATCTCGGCCCGGACTACACGGTCCTGGCCTCATACGGCCATGTCCGCGATCTGCCGCCCAAGGACGGGTCGGTCGATCCCGACAATGGCTTTGCGATGGAATGGGAAAACTACCCGGACAAAGCCAAGCAGTTGAAGGCGATTGCCGATTTGGCAAAGACCGCCGACACCCTGATTCTGGCGACCGATCCCGATCGCGAGGGCGAGGCGATCAGCTGGCACGTCCAGGAAGTGCTGCGGAAGAAGAAATTGCTCCCGGCGAAGGTCGAGCGAGTGACGTTCAACGCCATCACCAAGGCGACCGTGACGGAGGCGATGAAGCACCCGCGTGCGCTGGATGAGGATCTGATCGACGCTTACCGGGCGCGGCGGGCGCTTGATTATCTGGTCGGATTTACGCTGTCGCCGATCCTGTGGCGTAAGCTGCCCGGGGCCAAATCGGCCGGGCGCGTGCAGTCGGTCGCGCTGCGCATCATCGTCGATCGCGAACGCGAGATCGAATTGTTCAAAGCCCAAGAATATTGGTCGGTCGCGGCGACCTTCGAGTCCGATGGAACGCCGTTCACCGCGCGGCTGGTGGCGCTTGACGGGACCAAGCTCGACCGGCTGTCGATTGGCGACAAAGGGAGCGCCGACGCGGCGAAAAAGGTGATCGAGGACGGGCGCTTCACCGTCGGA
>JAYSYZ010000184.1:0-3609 GCA_043727195.1 Paracoccaceae bacterium | reverse complement strand
GTTCGGGATACATCGCATCGAACGCCGTCTTGTAGGCCGGCCCGAAGTTGCCGGGCGCCTGCATCCCCACCAAAAGCACCGGCAGCCCCCGCTTTGCCGCCGCCTGCAGGATCCCGTCCAGGCTGGCCCGCGTGCCCGCCGGATCAAGGCCCCGCAACATATCATTGCCGCCAAGCGTGACGATCAGCGCATCCACCTCGGGCCCCAGCGCCCAGTCCAGCCGCGCCAGCCCGCCGGCCGAGGTGTCGCCCGATACCCCGGCGTTCTGCACCACCACATCCGCGCCATTGGCCTTCAGCCAGGCCTGCAGTTGCGGCACCAGCCCTTCGGCAGGGTTTTCCAGCCCGTACCCCGCTGTCAGACTGTCGCCCAGCGCCACGACCGTCACCGGATCGGCGAAAACTGAACCTGTCAGTGCAATCAGCGCAACTGCAGCATTGCGCATCCCTGAAACTGCGCCATATCCCAACCTGAACATTGCCTCAGGAATTGCACCCATGCCCGACCCGATCCTCGCGCTGACCGATGCGCGCCTGACCCTGCAAGGCAACGCCGGGCCGGTCGACATTCTGAAGGGCATCACCCTTTCCATCACGCGCGGCGAAACAGTCGGGCTTATCGGGCCATCGGGGTCTGGCAAATCATCGCTCCTCATGCTCATGGGCGGGTTGGAACGCGCCACCGGGGGCGAGGTGCGCGCCCTTGGGCAAGACCTGACCGCGATGGACGAAGATGCGCTCGCCCGCTTCCGTCGGGGGAATATGGGGGTTGTGTTCCAATCCTTCCACCTCATTCCCACCATGACCGCGCTGGAAAACGTGGCTTTGCCCATGGAACTCGCGAATGTGACCGACGCGTTCGCGCGGGCCGAGGCGGAACTGGTCACTGTCGGCCTTGGGCCGCGGCTGAACCACTATCCGTCACAGCTTTCAGGCGGCGAACAGCAGCGCGTCGCCCTTGCCCGCGCCGCTGCCCCGCGCCCCGCGATCCTTCTGGCCGATGAACCGACCGGCAACCTTGATGGCGTCAATGGTCAGGCGATCATGGACCTTCTGTTCTCGCTCCGCGACCGGCATGGCGCGACGCTGGTGCTGGTCACTCACGCGCCCGAGCTTGCCGAACGCTGTGACCGGGTGATCCGCCTCGCCGATGGCCGCCTGGCGCCGGACGTGAAGGCCTCCCAATCGAAAGCCGCAGCCGAATGAGCCTGGCCCTTCGCATCGCCCGGCGCGAACTGCGCGGTGGCCTTCGCGGCTTTCGGGTCTTCTTGTTGTGCCTTGCGCTGGGCGTTGCCGCCATCGCCGCCGTCGGCACCTTGCGTGCGGCTATCCAGTCGGGGCTGGAGGATCAGGGCGCAATACTTCTGGGCGGCGACGCGCAGATGGAATTCACCTACCGCTTCGCCGACGAAACCGAACGCGCCTATATGGACCGCATCGCCACGCGCCGCACCGAAGTGGTGGATTTCCGGTCCATGGCGGTGATCCCGGACGATTCTGCCCTGACCCAGATCAAGGCCGTCGATGCCAACTATCCCCTCTACGGCGCGGTCATCCTTGACCCCGCCATCCCGCTTGCCGATGCGCTTGCCATGCAGGACGGCCTGCCCGGCGCGGTCCTCGACCCGGTCCTGATCAGCCGCCTGTCGCTGGCCATCGGCGATACCTTCACCCTTGGCACCCAGCAGTTCCGCCTGACCGCCGCGCTGATCCGCGAACCCGACAGTACCGGCGGTTTCACCCTTGGCCCCCGCACTATCATCCGAACCGAGGCGCTGGCCAAGTCCGGCCTCCTCGCCCCCGGTTCGCTTTACGAGACCGAATACCGCCTTGCCCTGCCCCCCGGCAGCGATCTGGCCAGGTTGAAGCAATCCGCCGAGGATAAATTTCGTGACAAGGGCATGACCTGGGCTGACAGCCGCCGCGCCGCCCCCGGCATCGAAAATTTCGTCGACCGCATCGGCAGTTTCCTCGTCCTCGTCGGCCTGGCGGGCCTTGCCGTCGGCGGCGTCGGCATTTCCGCCGCAGTGCGCGCCTATCTGGAAGGCAAGATCGCCACAATCGCCACGCTGAAGACCATTGGGGCCGAAGGCCGCCTGATCTTTCGCATCTACCTCGCGCAGATCCTTGCGCTGACAGCCATCGGTATTGTCGCGGGGCTGATCCTCGGCGCAGGCATCCCCATGCTTCTGGCACCGGTGATCGAGGCGCAACTGCCCTTTCCCGCCGATATCGCCATGGCGCCGATGCCGCTGCTGGAGGCTGCGTTTTACGGCCTGACCACCGCCCTTCTGTTCACCCTCTGGCCGCTCGCCCGTACCGAAAACATCCGCGCCGCCGCGCTGTACCGGGGCGGCGAAGGCCAGCGTGGCCGCCCGCGCGGCGTCTACATCGCCGTCCTGATCGGCCTTGCGGTCATGCTGATCGGCGGCGCGGTGCTGCTTTCCGGCATCCCGGAACTGGCGCTTGGGGCCGCAGGCGGCGTTGTTGGCGCGCTTGTGATCCTCGCCCTCGCGGCTTACGGCCTGCGCCGTGCGGCGCGCCGCTTTGCCCATCTCGCCCGGGGCCGCGTGCCCTTGCGCCTCGCCTTGGGGTCCATCGGCGGAAACCGGTCCGATGCCACCTCGGTCATCCTTTCGCTCGGCCTCGGCCTTTCCGTCCTTGCCGCCGTGGGCCAGATCGACAGCAACCTTCGCACCGCCATCGACCAGGACCTGCCCGAACGCGCGCCCGCCTTTTTCTTCGTCGACATTCAGCCCGACCAGATCGATGCCTTCCGCGCCCGGATGACCGGCGACCCTGCCGTCACCGGTATTGACAGCGCGCCGATGTTGCGCGGCGTGGTCACCATGATCAACGGCAGACCCGCGGCCGAGGTGACCGACCACTGGGTCGTGCGCGGCGACCGGGGCCTGACCTATTCCGCCACCCCGCCCGACGGCACCAAGATCACCACCGGCGCATGGTGGCCCGAAGATTACGCCGGTGACCCGCAGGTTTCCTTCGCGGCGGAAGAGGCCGATGAGATCGGCCTGAAGCTTGGCGATACGGTGACGATCAACATCCTTGGCCGCGACATCACCGCGACGATCACCTCGTTCCGCGAGGTGGACTTTTCCACCGCCGGGATCGGCTTTGTCATGTCGTTGAACCCCGCAGCCCTGCAGGGTGCGCCGCACTCCTTCATCTCCACCGTCTACGCCCCGCCCGAGGCAGAGGCCCGGCTGCTGAAAGACGTGACGAAAACCTGGACCAACATCACCGCCATCCGCATCCGCGAAGCGGTCGACCGGGTGACCGAAGCTTTGGGGGCCATCGCCACCGCCACCGCCTGGGCGGCTGCGGCCACGCTGCTGACCGGGTTCGTGGTGCTGATCGGTGCCGCTGCGGCCGGCGAGGGCGCCCGCGTCTACGAAGCGGCGATCCTGAAAACTCTTGGCGCGACGCGGGGGCGCATCCTTGCCAGCTTTGCCCTGCGGTCGGGGTTGATGGGGGCGGCGGCAGGCAGCGTGGCCGTCATTGCCGGGGCAATTGCCGGCTGGGCGGTGATGACCTTCGTGATGGATGGCACCTACCGGTTCGAACCGATTTCCGCCTTTGCCATCGTTAT
>JAYSYZ010000183.1:0-3631 GCA_043727195.1 Paracoccaceae bacterium | reverse complement strand
GGGGAAAGATCTGCGCATAGGCTGCGGCAGAGGGCGCGAAAATCCCCTCACCCAGCTTGGTCAGGCCAGAGGCCCAGAAGTAACCGGCAAGAACCCCGCCAAACACCAGCCGCGCGGCGGTAGGCAGCATCCAGTCACCGCCCGCAGAGACACGGTCACAGGCCAACGACAAACGGCTCATCGGAAAACTCCCACAATCGCCTTGCCGGGGATCAGCACGCCCAATACGCCGGCCAGATCCACCGCGCCTCGCACGGCCGCGACGCTGTCGCCCATGCTTGCGCCCGCCAGCAATCCGGACAGGAGCGCACCGCCACCGGGGGGCAGCAGATGCGGGCGCGGGTCAAAGTCGGGCCGCAGCACGACCACATCCTCGGCTCCGGGCTTTGGCACAGGACCACCCTCGTAATTGGCGCGCCAGATTGCATGCAGCGGCCAGCGTGACCGGATCAGCCGCAGCGATGGCGCAAGCGCCAGGCGCAGCCCGGCCATATCCGCGCCGAGCAACCGCTGAAAGGCATCGGGTGGCATGGTTGTGCTGTCAGCAGCATGATAGCTTTCGCGGATCGCCTGATCGAGACGGGCGACATCCGGCAGATATCCCAGATGCCTGACCGGCGGGAAGCCTTCCAGAAAGGCCGGAAACGCAGCGCCATACAGCATCAGGATGCGCGACTGCGGCGGATGAGCGCGCAGGAAAACCACCGCCATCGCGCCAAAGAACTCCGCCCCCACCAGCATGCGTACGGTCGGGAACGCCGTCTCCAGCGCTTCGCGCAAGGATGCGGCAACGTTGTTGCGATAGACCGAAAACCGTTTTGGTGCAGGCCGGCCTTGCGGATCCACGATGCCGTCCGGCACTGCGGCGTCGGGGTTCAGCACTGCTTCGGTGAACGCGCGCTGGCTCATTTGACCGGCCCCATCACGGCGGCGGCACGGGCGGCCTCGGCGGCCAGAACTGGCCAGGCGGGCACATCATTATCCCATTCGATCAGCGTCGGGCGCGGCCCGCCGATGGCGATCACCTGCGCATACAGCGCCCAGACCGGGTCCACGACCTCGGCACCATGGCTGTCGATCAGCAGGGGATTGCCGTGATCATCCGCATCGACGTGATGGCCGCCCAGATGAATTTCGCCCACCAGGTCCATCGGCAATGCCCGCAGGTATCCCATCGGATCGTAATTCTGATTGGTGCCAGAGACGTAGACATTGTTGACGTCCAACAGCAGGCCGCAACCGGTGCGGCGGGCAATCTCGGACAGAAACTCCACCTCGCCCATCTCCGTCTCGGCGAAGGCCAGGTAGGTCGAGGGGTTCTCCAGCAGCATCCGGCGGCCAAGAGCCCCCTGCACCGTATCGACATGATCGGCAACACGGTTCAGCGTGGCCGCAGTATAGGGAAGCGGCAACAGATCGTTCAGAAACGCCCCCTCATGGGTCGACCAGGCCAGGTGTTCGGAAAAGCTGGCTGGATTCAGCCAATCGCAGAGCCGTTTTAACCGTGCAAGGTGGTCTGCGTCCAGCGGCCCTTCGCCACCAATGGACAGCCCAACCCCGTGGACGGATATCGCGAAACGCTCGGCCAGATGGCAAAGTTGCGCCAAGGGCCGGCCACCCGCACCCATGTAGTTTTCGGCGTGAATTTCCAACCAGGCGACCGGGCCGGGCGCGGCCAGAAGTGCCGCGAAATGTTGCGGTTTGTAGCCAACCCCCGGTCGGGGCGGCAGGGCATTCTGGGTCTGGTCAAACATCGCGGCCTCCACGGAAATGCACCCCTCCGGCACTGCGGCCGGAAGGGCCGGACAACACCCGGTCGTGATCAACCGGCCATGTCGCGGTCAAGCATTTCAAGGCTGCCCATGCGGTCTCCGGGCAGTTCCATCGTGGCACAGGTCCCTGCTGGCACCAGCTTCCACGCGTTGCCTTGATAATCGACTTTCGAGGTCCCCGCGCATGTGGTGCCTTCTCCGGCCTTGCAGTCGTTCTGCCCGGCCAGCGACACGCCGAAGCACTTTTCCATCGCATCTTGCGCCAATGCCGGAGAGGTGATCTGCGCCGACAGAACGGCGGCAAAGGCGCCAGCGATCGCAAGCGATTTGGATTGGTAAGACATGTGTATGATCCCATCAGTTGGTGGCAGTCGCTTCAGATGCGACGCTTCAAGGGATAGGCCGCCCCTACGTTCACAGACGATGCACGGATGTGTGTGACACAACCCCGTGAACCGCAGCGTGCATCAGAGCGCGCATAAAAACTGGAAAGCGCCAGCGAAACCCCGGCGCTTTCCGTTGTGCTTCATGATGTTGCGCTATCGCCCGGCTGGCGGAAGGGCCGCAAATCCGAACTCGGCAAGTGCTGAATCCAGCCCGATCACCTCGGTCCGTGTTTCACCCAGACGGCGGACTGAAACAGTCCGCTCCTCGACCTCTTTCATGCCGATGGCCAGGATCACGGGAACTTTGCCGACCGAATGCTCACGCACCTTGTAGTTGATCTTTTCGTTGCGCACGTCCGCCTCGGCCCTGATCCCCGCCTTGCGCAGGGCGGCCACGACTTCGTTCACGAACGGATCGGCATCCGACACGATCGAGGCCACGACCACTTGCCGCGGCGCCAGCCAGAACGGCAATCGCCCGGCATAGTTTTCCAGCAGGATGCCGATGAACCGCTCGAACGATCCGAGGATTGCCCGGTGCAGCATCACCGGCGTATGCTTCATGCCATCTTCGCCGACATATTCCGCCTCCAGCCGCAGCGGCGTGTTCCAGTCGGCCTGAAACGTGCCGCACTGCCATTCGCGGCCGATCGCATCGGTCAGCTTGAAATCCAGCTTCGGGCCATAAAACGCCCCGTCACCGGGATTGACCGTATATGGATAGCCGCCCTTCTCGATCGCTTTGGCCAAGGCATTTTCTGCCAGATCCCACACCGCGTCCGACCCGACCCGCACATCCGGGCGGGTCGAAAGCTTGATGTCGAACTTCTCGAACCCCAGATCCTTGTACACGCTGGACAGCAGCGCAATGAAGTCGATGCACTCCTGCTCCAGCTGATCCACCGTGCAAAAGATATGCGCATCATCCTGCGTGAACCCGCGCACCCGCATCAGCCCATGCATCGAGCCAGAAGATTCGTAGCGGTGACACGACCCGAATTCCGCCAGCCGCAGGGGCAGATCGCGATAGCTTTTCAGCCCTTGGTTATAGACCTGGACATGGCAGGGGCAGTTCATCGGCTTCAGCGCATTGATGCGCTTTTCTTTCGCGCCGTCTTCGTCGACCTCCACCAGAAACATGTTCTCACGGTAGGCTTCCCAATGGCCCGACCGTTCCCACAACACCCGGTCCACCACCTGCGGCGTGCGGATTTCCTTGTAGCCCGCGCTGTTCAGTCGCCCGCGCATGTAATCTTCCAGCTGGCGATAGATCGTCCAGCCGTTCGGGTGCCAGAACACCATGCCCGGGGCTTCTTCCTGCAGATGGAACAGCTCCATTTCCCGGCCGAGCTTGCGGTGGTCGCGTTTCGCGGCCTCCTCCAGCATCGTCAGATGCGCCTTCAGGTCGTCGCGGTTGCGAAAGGCCACGCCGTAGATGCGCTGCAGCATCGGGCGCGTCGCATCGCCCAGCCA
>JAYSYZ010000182.1:0-27850 GCA_043727195.1 Paracoccaceae bacterium | reverse complement strand
CCACATGATGATCGAGCCGACCCGCGCGCTGGTGGCGGTGGATGTGAATACCGGCCCCGACACCTCGCCCGCGGCAAGCCTGAAGGTCAACATCGCCGCCGCCCGCGAACTGCCGCGCCAGTTGCGCCTGCGCGGTCTTGGCGGGCAGGTGGTGGCAGATTTCGCGCCGATGCCCAAGCGTGACCGCCAGATTCTGGATCAGGTGCTGCGCGCGGCCTTCAAGGGCGAGGCAGAGGCCAACCTTGCCGGCTGGACGGTGCTTGGCCTTTACGAGCTGACCCGCAAGCGTGACCGGCTGCCCTTGGCCGACGTCGTGCGATGACCTGTCCGACCTGCGGCAAATCTGCCGACCCGAAGTATCGGCCGTTCTGTTCGCGCCGCTGCGCCGACGTGGACCTTGCGCGTTGGCTGAACGAAAGCTACCGGGTGCCGGTTGACGAGGATACCGAGGCTGGCCCTGACACCGACACGGATGCCAAAACCCCGCAGCGCCCGCAGTGAAAAGCGACAGAACCCTCTGGACAGCCCAGCCTGCCTTGGGTATCACCCGGCCACCAAAGCGTGCCCAGATAGCTCAGTTGGTAGAGCAGCGGATTGAAAATCCGCGTGTCGGCGGTTCAATTCCGTCTCTGGGCACCACTCCCATCCCAAACTGAAGTATTTGTGGGTTTGATCGCGTTGTGGTGCTCAAGCCGTGGCAGCATCCGCGGACGCTGCAGCACGGGGGTCAGGCAAATGCCCGCTCAATCGTCCAGTACCCGGCAACAAGAGCGATCATGAGCGAAGCCGGGCGCACGACATAGCTGCGATAATCGGGTGTTTTCATCGCCCAGCCGACCAGCAGGAAACACAGCGCGATGACCGACAGCTGGCCCAGTTCGACCCCGATGTTGAACGCGATCAACCCGGTTGCAAAGCCGCCGGTAGACAGTCCGAACTCTGAAAGGATGCCCGCAAAGCCAAGGCCATGCAGCAGGCCGAACCCGAAGACGATCAGCGGTCGCCACGCCGTCATCCGCGTCGTCGCCAGATTCTCGACCGCGACATAGACGATCGACAGCGCAATCAGCGGCTCGACAATCGACGGCGAAATCCGCACCACGCCCAGCGATCCGAGTGCGAGGGTGATGGTATGCGCCGCAGTGAATGCGGTAATCTGCCAGAACAGAACCGAGCGCCGCGTCGACAGCAAAAACAAGCCGACGATGAACAGGATGTGGTCCAGCCCCTTCGGAACGATGTGAACGAAACCAAGCTGCAGATACTCCGCGAACACCGATGCCGTGCTGCGTTGTACATTCATGTCAAGCGGGATGGCCTCGCTTCTTGCCCCGCTCACGTATTGCGAATGAAACGGCTTTTCCGTATCCGGCGTGCGCAACCGGATGACACTGTCGCCGAACACCGGATCGAAATCCCAGACGACCAGTTCGGTACCGGCAGGAATCATGCCGGTCAGCGTCACCTCGGATATCCGCGCTTCTGCAAGATCGCCGACGGGCGGCACCGTGACGCCTGTCACGCGCAGCGGTTCCGCCTTCATGTCTGCCGGACCAAGCCCCACCGCTTGCGCCAGGCGCGGCCCGAAGGCGGCGAACTGTGCTTGCAACTGTTCCGGGGTCAGGGCGCGCAGGTCTTCATAGGTTTGCGATTGCGGGCTGTCTTCGGTGTTGGAATGCTTGGGTTCGATACCGGCCATCGCCGCTTCGAGGTTCAGCGAAATCACCACGTCGAACACGCCGTCAGGGGCGATCGTTGCAGTGGCGATTGCCGGACGCATCTCATGGGCAGCCACAATCGTCGGCACCAAGAGCGCGAACAGCAGAAGACCGATTTTCTTCATTCCGCGACCCCTTCGGTGATCGCGAAGGTCAGGGACGCCCATGTGCTGTGCCAGACCGCGCCAGTGTCTTCGGCACTTTCCGCCATGTGGACGGCGCTCAGCAGATAAATGCCGTCGCCACGAAGCGGAATATCGGCGACACCCTGATCGTTTGTCCGGTAAATCGTGCGCTCTACCTTGCTGCCGACACGCTGAAAGAGTGCCACCTGTGCATCCGGGACCGGCGCGCCTTGCCGCAACAGTTTTACCGGAAGGCTCGCGCCCGGAAGGTAGGGGTTCCGCAAAGCGACCAGTTCAAAATCCATGCCGGTCGCCACATCGGTATCCGCTGCCAAGGCCGGCCCCACCTGAACCAGCGCCTTGGCGTTGCGGGTGTAGCTTTCGGTAAAACCGGTTTCCGGCAAGCTGCGTTCGCGGTGCCGCTCAACGGTCGCAGGCAGGCCCTCTTCTTCGACAAAATCGACGAAATCCTGAAAATCATCGTATGTCAGCTGTTCCGCAAGCGCATCGTACGCGATCACATGCAGCCCCGGAACCGTCGCATCATAGACCACGGACGGGATGTCGCCCTCGTCGCTGATAAGATCGTGAACGCCGTCCGCGTCGGTAATCTGATAGCGGCCGAATTTGTGGGACAGGTAAGGGTAAGGCCGGCCTTCGAACAACTGGCCGACCTTCAGGTCGACGGCAATTTCGTCGCCAAGCGAAACCTCGTACGACAGCGGCTCCACCCAGAACTCATGCGCCTGCACCGGCAGTGAAAAAGCAAGCGCGGCGGCAATGGTCGGAAACAGACGCATGATCGTTCCTTTGCAGAAAGTATTCCCGGCGTTCCATAAGGTCCGCCGGGAAGTTTGGCTACTCAATATCGGTCAGGCATCAGTTGCTGGGGTGACCAGCCGCGGTACGGTCACGCGCGACTTCGCTGTTGTCCTGCTCGCCCGCTTTCGCCTCGAGCGAGGCATCCGTCTTGCCGTAGGACGTGGCGGAGCCGTTTCCGTCGCGATTGCTTTGGCCGTTGTCGACAAGTCCTGCGGTCGCACGTCCCGCCAATTGGGCGCCAAAGCCTTGATCGTGGCCCTTGGCAAAACCGGTCGTTGCGGCTGCCAAGGTTACGGCAGACACCATCGCCGCCGTTGCAAGCATTTTGATCGTCATTGTCTTATTCCTCCATGGAACTTCGTGCCTTTTTCGCTGGGCACGGCGTAGTTACGTGGCGGTTTCGACAGAGTTTCTGAGCGCACGGAAGCGTGATGCCACGGCTTCGATTGGTTTGTCGCATGACCTGCGCCGACAGCACCACTGAAGCGTCGGCGCACTCCAAAAAATAAAAAACCATGCCTTGGAAAGGCATGGCAGAATGCGGGTGGGCACAGACAGCTGTCAGTCGGAAAGCGCGCTGAACAGCCGGATCAACTGCAATATCCGGTAGGTTTCAGCGTCAATCACCACGATCCGGTCATCGACCACCGCATAACGTTGCCCTGTCGGCAACTGCGGCAGGTCATAGCGCCAGTAATCATCAAGGTATGTCAGGTCATCCCGCTCAACAACCTCGCCGATGCGATCTCGATTCAGCCATTCATCGGTGGTCACACCTTTTTTGGCCTGTCCGGGTGGCACGCAGGGCGGATTCTTTTTCGCCAGACCCGGCGGGCAACCTTTGGCTTCGGCAAAGGACATGTCTGCGACAACAACTGGCGCGAACGCCAGCATGGCGACGTAGAAAAGTCTGGTGGCTGATGTCATGGTGATGGTCCTGCTATATGATCTGTCAGGATAACGCCTACCTGCCTGACGGGTTCCTCTCAACCCACTGCAACCTGCGCAGCATCGGTCAGGCGCATCTGCAGCCTCTGCCTTGCAAGATGCGGGTCGAAACCGGCTGCTCATGATTTTAGTGATCGCCATTGACCCCTCGGCATGCCGTGTGCAAACCTTGTAAAGCGGTTTAGTAAACCGATTCACCTGGTGGACCCAATCGATGGCGGTATCCAGCCTCAAGGATGTGGCGCAGGCGGCGGGGGTGTCGGTGACCACCGTCTCGCGGTTTCTGAACGGATCGCTTGATCTGCCCGCCCGGACCCGGACAGCCGTCGAGGATGCCATCCTCAAGCTGAACTATCTGCCGAACTCGCATGCCCGCAGGCTGAGCCGGGGGCGGTCCGATACCATCGGCCTTGTCATCCCCGATATCGCGACCCCGTTCTTCGCCACCCTCGTCGCTGCGGTCGAGGCCGAGGCCGACCGGCGCGGCCTGGGTGTGACGCTGCACGCCACGCTGAACCGAAGAGAACGTGAGCTTTCCTACCTGCAGGCAGTGCGCCGCAATCAGGTGGACGGGCTGATCTTTGTCACCAATCACCCTGACGATGGCACGCTGGCCGCCGCCATCAATGTCGGCGGTCAGGTGGTTGTTCTGGACGAGGATGTTACGGGGACATCGGTTCCAAAGCTGTTTTGCGACAACGATCAGGGCGGGTATCTGGCCGGCCGGCATCTGGCCGAGGCCGGGCATCGCCAGGTGCTGTTTCTTGGCGGTGCCGACGCCATGCTAAGCGGCGCGCGGCGCTTTGCCGGATTCAGGCGCGCCATGATCGAAGTGTGGGGCACGGACGCCCGGGTTGAACGCTTTGAAGGCGACTATTCGGTCGAATTCGGCCAGCGCGCGGCGCAACGGATGCTTGCCGCGAACCCTGTGGTCACTGCGGCCTTCACGACCTCGGACGAGATTACCATCGGCGTGCTTGAGGTGCTTCAGGCCGCAGGCATCCGCGTACCGCAAGACATATCCATCGTCGGTTTTGACGATATCGGCCCGCTTCATCTGTTTGCACCAGCCGTGACAGCGGTGCGCCAGCCGGTCCGTGCCTTGGGCGCACGCGCCCTCGCCCTGCTGCTGGATACCGACTGGACCGACCCGGCCAATCTTCCGGCAGAGGAGATAATGCCTGTCACCCTGATCGCGCGGAGTTCCGTTGCGCCGCCGATCCGGTCTTGAAACGCAACGACCAACAAAGGGGATTACCATGAAAAATATCAGTATGACTGCACTTTCACGTCGCGGCCTTGCTGTGCTTCTCGGCTCGGCGATGATGCTCGCGGCTGTCCCGGGCGTGGCGCAGGACAAGAAGAAATTTGCCCTTGTCCAGATCAACCAGCAGGCGCTTTTCTTCAATCAGATGAACGAAGGCGCACAAAAGGCGGCAGATGCGGCAGGGGTCGAACTGCTGATCTTCAACGCCAACAACGACCCGGCCGCCCAGAACAGCGCCATCGAGACCTATATCCAGGAAGGCGTTGACGGGATTGCCATCGTTGCCATCGACGTCAACGGCATCATGCCGGCGGTCGATCAGGCGGTGGCCGCAGGTATCCCCGTGGTGGCGATCGACGCCATCTTGCCCGAGGACGGCAAGCAGTCGGCGGTGATCGGGGTCGACAATGGCAAGGCCGGTGCCGATCTTGGCGCCTATTTCGTCGACTATGCCAAGGGGGCTGGCGGGGCAAAGCTGGGCATCGTCGGGGCGTTGAATTCCTTTATCCAGAACCTGCGCAAGGATGGTTTTGAGGGCGCTCTGACCGGGGTTGACGGCATTACGATTGCCGGAACCGTGGATGGCCAGAACGTTCAGGATACCGCACTGGCCGCTGCCGAAAACCTGATGACGGCGAACCCCGACATGACGGCAATCTATGCCACGGGCGAGCCGGCCCTGCTCGGCGCAGTCGCCGCCGTGGAAAGCCAGGGTCGGCAGGCCGATGTCAAGGTGTTCGGCTGGGATCTGACCGCCTCTGCCGTGGCGGGAATTGATGCGGGCTATGTCGAGGCGGTGATCCAGCAAGACCCGGCCGGCATGGGGGCGGCTGCAGTAGACGCGCTGAAGACGATTACCGAAGGCGGCACGGTCGAACGCAACATCTCGGTTCCCGTGACGATCGTCACCAAGGCGAACGTGGATGACTTCCGGTCGATGTTCGAATGACTGACACGGCGCTTCACCCTGAAGCGTCCGATGCGGAAGGGGGCACCCCCCTTCCGCAGGCCGCTGCCGCGAGGCCGCTGGTGTCGCTGCGGGGGATCAAGCTGACCTTCGGGTCGCATCAGGCGCTGCGCGGCGTTGATCTGGATGTGCGGCCGGGCGAATGCCTTGGCCTGATCGGCGACAATGCGGCGGGCAAATCGACGCTGTCGAAGGTGATGTCGGGCACCTACATTCCCGACGCCGGTACGATCAGCGTCAATGGCGAACCTGTCCGCTTTTCCGGCCCCGCCGATGCACGCGCTAGGGCCATCGAGATGGTGTTTCAGGATCTTAGCCTGTGTGACCATGTCGATGTGGTGGGCAACCTCTTTCTGGGGCGGGAACTGACGCGCGGCCCGTTCCTTGACCAAAAGCGCATGCTGGCCGAAGCGAGGCGGATGCTGGACGCACTGGAAATCCGCATTCCGCGCCTGACGGCCAAGGTGGACAAACTGTCCGGGGGTCAGCGTCAGGCCATCGCCATCGCACGGGCGGCCAGTTTCAAGCCGCGCGTTCTGATCATGGACGAGCCGACTTCGGCCCTTGCGGTGGCAGAGGTAGAGGCCGTGCTGGCGCTGATCAACCGCGTCAAGGCCAAGGGCGTGGGTGTGGTGCTGGTCACGCACCGCCTGCAGGATCTGTTCCGGGTCTGTGACCGGGTTGCCGTGATGTACGAAGGCACCAAGGTCGCCGAGCGCCGGATCGGCGAGACGAACCTGCAGGATCTGGTCGATCTGATCGTCGGCAAGGGGGCGCATTGATGGCAGGCTATACCGAACGCGCCAGGGGGTCGGCCCTCGCGGATTTCGTGGCCGAACGTGCACAGGTCCTGTCGATCGCGGTATTCTTTGTCGCCTGCATGCTATTGTTCAGCCTGCTGACGCCGACATTCATGACCGCGGGCAACCTTCTGAACATTGTCCGGCAGGCGGCCCCGGTGCTGATCGTGGCAGTGGCGATGACGCTGGTGATCACCACGGCGGGGATCGACCTGTCGGTCGGATCCACCGTGGCTTTGGTCAATGCCGTCGCGGCCATTGCGCTGGCGGCGGGGCTGGACTGGATACTGGTCGTGGCGCTGATGCTGGTGCTGGGCGGGGTGATCGGCGCGGTACAGGGCTGGTTCATCGCCTATCAGGGCATCCCTGCCTTCATCGTCACCCTGGCCGGTTTGTCGATCCTGCGCGGCTATGCGCTGTACCTGACCGAGGGGTATTCGATCCCGATCAAGGATGTCCCCGGTTTCTTCTGGCTGGGGCGCGGAACGCTTGCCGGGTTTCCGGTGCCTGCGCTGATCTCCATCCTGGTGGCGGTCCTCGGCTTTGTCGTCATGCTGCGCACGCGCTATGGGCGGCAGGTTGTGGCCGTGGGGTCGAACATGGAGGCGGCGCGGCGTGTGGGTATGCCTGCACTCTGGACGGTGGCGTCGGTCTACATCGTCTCCGGGGTGGCATGTGCCATTGCGGGCCTGCTGATCGCGGCGCGGCTGGGGTCGGGGTCGTCGAACGCGGCGGTAGGGTTCGAGTTGCAGGTCATCGCGGCAGTGGTGCTGGGCGGCACGTCGCTGATGGGTGGCAAGGCCAGCATGATCGGCACCGTGCTGGGCACCATGACCATCGCCGTGATCGGCAACGGGCTGATCCTGGTTCACATCTCGCCTTTCTTCACCCAGATCGTGACCGGAACGATAATCCTCGCGGCGATCTGGATGAACACCAAACTGTTCAGCGGCGGCCTGCGCCTTGGAAGGAGACCGAAATGACGGACGAACGGTCCGTGGCGCATGTGGGATCAGGTCTGGTGATGACCGTGAATGGCCCGATCAAAAGCGCCGATCTGGGCGTGACCCTGATGCACGAGCATTTGCAGAACGACTGTTCCTGCTGGTGGAACCCGCCAAAAGACCCCACGCGCCAGTATCTGGCAGAGGGGCCGGTGCGGATCGAAATCCTGTCCGAGTTGCGGCAGGACCCTTTCGTGAACCAGCACAACATCGTGCTGGATGACCTCAACCTCTGCATCGCCGAGGTGGGCGACTTTGCCCGCGCGGGCGGTCGGACAGTGGTGGATCCAACCTGCCGCGGCATCGGGCGCGATCCGGTGAAACTGCGCCGGATCGCAGCCGAGACGGGGCTGAATATCGTAATGGGGGCGGGCTACTACCTCGCCTCCTCGATGCCGCAGGACGTGGCGCGCCTGTCGGCCGATGACATCGCCGACCAGATCGTGGCCGAGGCGCTGCACGGCACTGACGGCACCGATGCCAATATCGGGTTGATCGGGGAAATCGGTGTTTCGTCCGACTTTACCGCCGAAGAGGAGAAATCCCTGCGCGGGGCGGCCCGCGCGCAGGTGCGGACCGGCCTGCCCCTGATGGTGCACCTGCCGGGCTGGTTCCGGCTTGGCCACCGCGTGCTGGATATGGTGGAGGCGGAAGGGGCCGATCCTGCCCATACCGTCCTGTGCCACATGAACCCCTCGCACGCAGACTGGGACTATCAGCGCACCATCGCTGAACGGGGGGCGTTCATCGAATTTGACATGATCGGGATGGATTACTTCTACGCCGATCAGCAGGTGCAATGCCCCGGCGATGATGATGTGGCGCGGGCGATCCTGCGGCTGGCCGATGCGGATCATCTGGACCGGGTCCTGCTGTCGCAGGACGTGTTCATCAAGATGATGCTGACGCGCTATGGCGGGAACGGCTATGCCTTCGTGCAACGCCACTTCCTGCCGCGTCTGGCGCGGCACGGGATGGATGCCACATCGCGCGACAGTCTGCTGACCAGCAACCCGCGGCGGGTGTTCGACGCCGCAGTCTGAGGGACGAGGGAGGAATTTTCCATGACGACCAAGGTGCTTCTGGTCGGCGAAAGCTGGGTCTCTTCGGCCACCCATTACAAGGGCTTTGACCAGTTCGGCAGCGTGACCTTCCATCTGGGGGCCGAGCCTCTGGTCGCGGCGCTGAAGGGTTCGCAGATCGATCTGACCTACATGACCGCCCATGACGCGGTCGAGAAATTCCCCTTCGAGATGGCGGGGCTGGATGCCTATGACGTCATCATCCTCTCCGATATCGGGGCGAATTCCTTTCTTTTGCCGCCCGCTGTCTGGTTGCGGTCGCAGACCGTGCCAAACCGCCTGCGGCTGATCAAGGCCTGGGTCGAACGCGGCGGCGGGCTGTTGATGGTCGGCGGATATTTCAGCTTTCAGGGTATCGACGGCAAGGCGCGCTGGCGCAACACGCCGGTCGAGGATGTTCTGCCCGTCACCTGCCACCCCTGGGACGACCGGGTGGAAATGCCCGAAGGCGCGGTGGCCGAGGTGCTGCAGCCCGATCACCCGGTTCTGGCCGGGCTGGGCGGCACCTGGCCCTTCGTGCTGGGCGTGAACGAGGTAAAGGTGCGGGCCGATGCGCAAGTTCTGGCGCGCATCCCTGAGGATCAGGGCGGCCACCCGCTCTTGGTGCTGGGCGGGTTCGGCAAGGGGCGCACGGCGGCCTGGACCTCGGATATCGGGCCACACTGGCTGTCGCCGGCGTTCTGCGGCTGGGATGGCTATGGGCGGTTGTGGAAAAACCTGTTGGGCTGGCTTGCGCATGACCGTGGCTGAGCGTTGCGGTCACGCCTTCAGGATCGCCGCCATTTCCGCCCGCGTCGGAAATGCCGCGGCGGTGCCGGGCCGCGACACAGTGAGTGCGGCAGCCCCCGCCGCGTGCCGCAAGGCCCGTGCATCCAGCCCCACCCCCCGCAGCGCCGCCGAGGCGAGCGCGGTTGCCATGAAACAATCGCCCGCCCCGGTGGTATCGACAACCCGGCAAGGCTGCGCGGCAACGGTTTCGCAGGTGCCTGCGGACAACAGCCGCGCCCCCGCCGGCCCCAGCGTCAGCACAACCTGCGACACCCCGACCGCCAGCAGCGAAGAAGTACCGCCAAGCGCCGCAGCCTCACCCTCGTTGACAAAAGCCATTTGGATCAGCGGCCACATCGCGGCAAAGAAACCGCGCAGGGGCGAGGGGTTCAGCGCAATGCGCAGCCCCGCCGCACGCGCCCGTGTCAGGATCGCGGTGGTCGTCGCCTCTGACAGGTTGCCTTGCAGGACCAAAAGATCGCCTGCCGCCGCACCGTCCAGCATCGAAAGCGCCGCCTCGACAGACAACCCGAACGCGGCCGCATTGGTCGTGATGTTCGCATTTTCGCCCGTCCGGGTGCGCAGGATGATTGAAAAATCGCTGGCAGCACCCGGAACGGTCACCAACCGGGCGTCGACGGGTTCGACGGCCAACCGCGCGCGAATGTCCTGCGCGCGGGCATCGTCGCCGACCGCTGCACCCAATCGGCTCGCCAGCCCCGCCCGGCCCAGCACGACCGCCTGGTTTGCACCCTTGCCTCCCAGATCGGGCGCACCCGCGTGCCCATGGATCGACGTGCCATGCACCGGCAGGTCTTCGACCATCAGGGTCTCGTCCAGAGCCACGTTTCCGATCACAAAGGCGCGCATCCTGCCGCTGGTTCCCTTTCGAAAGGAGTTCTGATGCAAACCATATCCAACCGAAGCTCAGGCGCGATAGGCGAAATCTTCGGGCGGGAAAAAGTGTTGATCGGGATGATCCACTGCCCGCCCTTTCCCGGTGCCCCGCGCTATCGCGGCGCGACGATGGACAGTCTTTACGACGCCTGCCTGCGCGATGCCGAGGCGCTGGTGGCCGGTGGCATGCACGGCCTGATCGTCGAAAACCACGGCGATATCCCGTTCCTGAAACCCGACGACATCGGGCCGGAGACGCCTGCCTTCCTGTCGGTCGTGACAGATCGGGTCCGCCGCGCGACGGGCGTGCCCGTCGGCATCAACGTTCTGGCCAACGCGCCGCTGCCGGCAATCGCCACAGCGGTGGCAGGCGGGGCTGCATTCATCCGGGTGAACCAATGGGCCAACGCCTATGTGGCCAACGAGGGTTTCATCGAAGGCCGCGCGGGTGAGGCGCTGCGCTACCGGTCGCTGCTGCGCGCCGAAAATCTGCGCATTTTCGCCGACGCGCATGTCAAGCACGGCAGCCACGCAATCGTTGCCGACCGGTCGGTGGCCGAACTTACGCGTGACCTCGCGTTCTTTGATGCCGACTGCGTCATTGCCACCGGTCAGCGCACCGGTCATGCCGCCAGTCTGGACGAAATCGGCGAAATCGCCGGGGCGACCCACCTGCCGGTCCTGGTAGGGTCGGGCGTGACCGAAGACAACATCGCATCGATCCTATCGCGAACCAACGGTGTGATCGTCGCCTCGTCGCTGAAGGTCGGCGGGGTCTGGTGGAACCCGGTGGAGCCGGCACGGGTGACACGCTTTGTCGCCCGCGCCGCAGAGGCCGGATGACGGTCATCGCCCGCGCGGTGCCGCGCCGTTGCTGCGGCCGTTCAGCCCTCGGTCGGGGCGGCGCTTGCGCCATTTAGTGGCCATAGCAGACGCTGGTCGCCGCCAAGCTTGGAATTGCCCAGCTTTTCCACATCCTCGACAAGGGCCTCGATCCCCGGGTCGGCATTGAACCGCAGATATGCCGGGGCCCAGGCCAGTTCGAAATCGCGGGGCGGCCGCTTGGCGCCGCCAACCGACTGCGCCTTGCCGGTGATCGCCTTGACCGGCGCGGGATCGGCAAGGGCGGCAACAGTGAACGCTACCACGCGGGGAAGGGCATTGTCGCAGATCGTGAACAGGCCGGGCCGGCGATCCTCCAGCAAGGCGGCGGTCACGACCAGCGGGGCCGTGGCGTGCAATTGGTAATGCAGCGCCAGCCGACCGCGCCACATCTCTTGCGGCAGGCTGCCATCCGGGGCGGCTGTGCAGGCCACCAGCGTCACCGACACCGCGCCCCAGCCGATCAGCACCGGGTCATCCAGCGTCAGACCGATCCGCGCCACCGCCAGACCTGCCCAGGCGCGCAGGTTGTTGCGGCTGGCGCGCGGCGGCGCTTCGGTATCGAAGAATGTCATGGTCTGGCGCGCCCGCGCCAGCAGCCAGGCGTCGATCACCGGATAGCCTGCCGCATCGGGCAGACGGGCCCGCGCCGCCGCATAGGCAAAGGCAATGCCCCCCACCCGCGACGGCGCCGACAGCCGGGCACCCTGCGTGGTAAGATCGCTCAACGCCTCGGCCTCGGCCCAGGGCAGGATGCGGTCGATCACACAAGTTGCAGCGGCAACAGCAGCCGCGTCGTCGGTGTCGGGATTGTTCAGCACATCGGTCTGCCGCGCCAGATCGGTGATGAACTCGTCGATGGGTTTCAGCGCTGCGGTCACGGCTGCGTCGCTTTCTTCATCGAAATCGCTGCGGTTCTTGCTGTCTTCGGCATAACGGCTGCCAAATCCCAGGGTAACCACCGGTTCAACCGCCGCCGGGCACTCCGGGATCTCCTGTGCCGCGTCCTGTGCGGCGACAGGGGCCGCGAACAGGGTCATCGCCAAGGCAAGGTGTCGTGCGGTCATTGTCCCGCCTCCATTGATAGTTTCAGGGTGCGCAGCCGCAGGGCGGCATCGCTGCTGCCCAGATCGGCAGCGGTCTGCAGCCATTCCAGCGCCGCCTCGCGCGAAGGTTCCGTGCCGATGCCAAAGACCAGCGCCTCGGCAAAGTCGATCATTGCCGCAGGCTCGCCCGCCTCGGCGGCACGGCGCAGCCAATCGGTGGAATCCAGCACTTCTGCCGGGGTGGTGGCGGTATTGCGCAGCAAAAGCGCGTATTCCCGCATCGCCACCGCATTGCCCGATTGCGCCGCCGTCAGATAGAGCGCCGCCTCGTCAATCGTCTGATAGGCGATGGCGCGGATTTCCGGCGTCGCGGTGCGCAGCCGGGCAAGGGTCGACGGCAGCTCCTCGGGCGCGCTGAAGCGGACCAGATCGACATACAACTCGGCAGACCGGGCCGCATCGTAATCTGGCGCGGTACGGCGTCCGTAAAGGTTCAGCAGCCGGTGGATCGCGGTGCGGCTGCCGTCCGCGCGCGCAGTCTCGTAATACGCCAGGATGCGCGGCTCGTCGGCATCGGTACCGTAGCGGTTGAACACATCGGCCAGATCGGTTAGCGACGCGCCCTTGCCCTGCGCCAGATAGTCGGCAATGCCCAGCCAGCGTTCGAACAATGCCCGATCCCCGGCCCGGCCAATGGCGTCGGTCAGGCGCAGCGCCTCATCAAAGGTGCAGCCGGTGATCGCGGCGGCGCGGGTCAGGTAATCGGCAAACACCGCCTTGTCCCTGATCAGCGGCAACGCCAGCAGCAGCGCGTCAAAATCGCCGCGCGCGTCGATCACGTCGGCGTATCTGTCGTATACGGCGGCAAGGCTGGGAAATTCCACCGGGTCGGCCAGCGGCAGCATCACCATCGCGTCGCCCACGCCGCGTTCGGCCAGCGGCATCAGCAACTCCAGCGCCTCGGCCTGTGAGGCGGGGGTCACGAAACCCTCTTCCAGCAGCGCCTCGGCAAACTGCGTTCCTGCCGAGGCTTCGCCCAAGCGCACCGCCGTGCGGAACAACTCAAGCGCTCCGGCGCGCGCAACCCGGCTGCGGGCCGCCTTCAGCGCAAGTGCTGCCCGGGCGGTGGTGACCCCGGGAAAGCGGCTGGCATAATCTTCCCAGAAGGCCAGATTTTCCGCCGCAGCGCCGCGCTTTTCCAACAGGTACATGTACTGCGCGATGGCTGTCACGCGGCCGGTCAGCGCCTGCGTCTGGATTTCCGCCTCGGCAATCGGGTCCGGGGTGCTGGCCAGCGCATTCAGCTGCTCTGGCAGAAAATCCACCGCAACCGTCGCCGTGCTTTCGGCGATGCGGACCCAGTAATCCGCCTCGGCAACCTGCGGTGCATCCGGGGCGCGGCAGATGAAGGCGTTCGACAATTCCAGCATCGGGTCCACCTCGCCCGTTGACACGACGACCTGGATCATCTGGTCCATCACCGCATAGAACTCCGCCGGGGTCCGGGCGGTGCGAAACTTCATCGCGCCCATCCGTTCCATCGCGGCATATTCCCCCAGTGCCGTCGCGCGTTCCAGCAGAACAAGCGCCTCCGCCTCCCCCGCCCAGCGACCCTTTTCGTCCAGCACATGTTCGGCTTCGGCGATCAGCGCCCAGGCCGGCGCGTCGGGCGAGGCGGTCAGCGCCGCCAATGCCGCAAGGTAGCGCGGCTTCCATGCGGCATCGCGGCGGGATTGTTCCTGCAAGAACAGCACATGGCTGGCCGCGCCGGGGGCCCAGTCGCTGCGGGCCGCAGCGCGGTAGGTGGCCTCGGCCGCGGCAAGATCCCTTGGCAAAAGCGCGCCTGCGGCCTGCAGCCGCCCCAGCGTGACCTGCGCATAGGGCAGCCCCGCATCCGACGCCGCCGTCAG
The DNA here is from genome assembly GCA_043727195.1 of Paracoccaceae bacterium. GTDB lineage: Bacteria > Pseudomonadota > Alphaproteobacteria > Rhodobacterales > Rhodobacteraceae > JAUYQR01. The sequence goes on along the minus strand of JAYSYZ010000182.1, from coordinate 13,614 downwards.
GTACTGCAGCAGCACCGCGTTGTCCTTTTCAATATCTTCGGCGCGCAAATGCATCTCGGCCACCCGCCAGGCCGATAGCGCATCGCCCAGATCGGCGGAAAAGCGATACCAGCGTTCGGCCAGCGCCGGATCGCGGGTCACGATTTCGCCATTCATGTATTCGCGGGCAATCCGGTTCACCCGGTCGCAGATCAGCGGGTCAAGCTTGCCGACCAGCGCACCGAAAGCCATCGTCACACCCAGTTCGGGCGGTACGTCCCAGCCGGCGACGGGGTTGCCCGCAATCTCGCGTTCCACCAGCGCCAGGATCGCATCCGCATTGCCACCAAAGGCCGCAAAGAGCAAAAGCGCCTCGCCCTTTTCCACGTCCTTGGCGACGCCGACGCCCTGCAGATAATAGCCCGCAAGCAGGTTCTGGGCGCGCGGCGTCTGGCTCAGGTCCATGGCCGCCAGCTTTTCGACCAGCTTTTCCTGCTGCAATTCCGCCAGACGGCCAGCAGCGATCATCAGCTCGATGCGGTCGATCATCAGATTGGCGTCCGAATAGGACGGATCGACGCTCTGCAAGGTGGATTGCACCGCGCTGACCAGATCGAACCAGCGCAGCGGATCCATCTCGACCAGGCGCCGCAGGTCGCGCTTGATCAGGTCGGTTTCGGTTTCGGGCAGGGCCGTGACGTCGGCATCCTGCCATTTTGCCACCAGCGCCTCGTCACTGAGACGCTGGTCGCAGATCGCTTCTGTCGTCAGCACCGGCGGCTCGAACACCAGATCCACGGTTTCCGCCCGGGCGGAAACCGGCAGGCAAACGATCAGCAAAGCAGCAAGTTTACGGTGCATCGGACGTGCCTTTCTGTCAGTTACTGCTTGGCCAGCGCGTTTGGCGTTACCGTCGCGGTGTAGCTGCCATCGGTGCCGCTCAGCACGATGGCCACCCCTTCACGCCGCTTCAGGGCCACGCCCTTCAGTGTTGCAAGCGCCGTCTCGCCGTCGCGCACCTCGAAATCCAGCGTCAGCGGCGCTTTCAGCGCCACCGCCCCGCCGCCATTGATCGCAACCCCCTCGATCGCCATCGCCTTGGCCTGCGGCACGTACAGGTCCGCCGACGCAATGTCCGACAGATTGTAGAAGGTCACATCGGCCTGCGCGGGATTGTTGGTGATCTTGTCCACCACCAGCGCCGAGGTGCCATCAGCCCCCACGACAAACGAATAGAACGTGGCAGGCTGAATCGCCTCGGTCGTCGTCGTCTCTCCCGAGACGATCTTCACTTCGGTGTCGCCGTCGATCACCACATAGGGGGTGACGCCGGTCTCGACGCTGTCAAAGCTGGCCGACTGGATGATGGCAACGGTGGTGCCCGCATCGACGACGCGGACAAAGCTGGCATCGGGGTTGGCCACGTCTTCATAAAGGCCGCCGTCCTGGGCCATGCCGGCCGCGCCAGCGGCCATCAGGGCCAGGGTCAGCAATGGTATTGTCTTGTGGATGCGTGTCATGACGCGTCTCCTTTCGAGGGTGGGCAGAGAGTGAGGTTGGATGTTTCGCGCAGCGGCCGGTCAAACGTGACGGCAACGCGCGTAAGGTCGGGCAGCCAGTATGGCTCCAGCTTCAGAAAGAACCGCCCGGTTGCGCGCAAGCGTTCGCCGCGTTCGATCCGGACGGTGCGGCTGACGCCACCGGCGGCTTGCAGCGTGACGGTGGCGTTGCGCGCCCCTTCGCCGCCGAAATCGAAAAAGAACGCGTCCGTGGCCTTCAGGCTGCCGGGCGCAAAGCTCGCGGCCAGGGTATCGGTGCCCTCGGCCACAGCATCGGTGGCAATGTCGCAGATGCCGCCGGCGGCAACGATCAACTCGTCCATCGGCAGCGGGCCGAACTGCGCCAGGCTGTTGTAGATCGGATTTTCCCAGACAAGGAAGGTCGGCCGGTTTGCAGCGAACTCGGCAGAGGTCAGATACGAGGTGACCGAGCCGAACTGATTGCCGCCGGTGATGGCGTAATTCACCGTCTCGATTCCGGCATATTCTGACAGAAATCCGGCGAAATTGTTGATATCGCTATCGGAAAACGACGTGCCGACCAGAACGAGGCTTGCCTCGGCGGCATCGGTGCCAAAGATGTCGAGGGCGGTCCCCTCGGCTTCCGGCGCGCTTTCCGGATCAGCGGCCGGATCGACGGCGGGGGCCTCGGCAAAGATGTCCGAGGCGTCGTTTACCTCGGTCGCCGCATCGGCGCGGCTTGTAACCCAGGTGACCGCCTCGGCCTGCGGCAGGGTTCCCTTGCAAAAGGTCTGCAACTCCCGCCGCTGGCCGGAAAAGGCGATCTCGGGTTCCGCCTCGGTCGAGGTGAAGCTGACCGGCGTCACGTCGGCATAGCCGGGCATGCTGCGGATCATGTCACCGATGGCCTTTGCCGCCAGCCGCGCGCCCGCAGGGGTCCAGTGAAAGTCTGACCGGAAGAACACCTTTTCGTCCGGTCCCGCCGCCAGCATCGCGTCCATCAGGTCAGGCGCGGCGACACCGGCCGCGGTCAGCCGGCCGATCACGTCGCGGTAGTTCGCTTCCATCACCGCCGGGTCATAGCCGTATCCCGCAGCCTCGGGCGGCAGGTAGCCGGGCATCGCCTGCCCCTTGGTCGGCACATTCACGTACAAAAGCGTGGTGCCGCCTTCCGCCAGCACGCGCGACAGTTCGGCAAGCTGCTCAACCACGATATCATCCATCGGATGCTGCAGGCGGAGGTCGGACTGTACGCGGTAGAACACCCCGTCCCGGCCCTCGATACTGGCCGTGACCGCCGCGTCGGTTCCAACGCAGCCAAATGCCGACACGGATTCGGCTGCAGCGGCAAACGGCGCAAGGCTGGCGCACAAGGCCAAGGCGGGGCGTATCATGGGGTGGCTCCTTCCAATGCGTCGGGACGGTTGGGATTGCGCGGGCTGCCGCTTGACGGCAGAACCGCAGGGGTAAGACCGGTGCCGTCTGGCAGATTTCGGGCCAGCGTCAGCGCCATCGCCTGCACACCCGGATCCGGGCTGGCCAAAGCCAGCTCCAACGCCCGGCGCGCGGCCTGCAGGTCGGGCGGCAGGCCGGGTCCGCCCTGAAAATGGCTGATCGCAAGGCGGATGGCGGCCCGGCTGTCGCCCGCCTCGGCAGCGATCAGCAACAGCGCACGGGCGCCGGGCTCGTCTTTTCCAAACGGTATGTCGCGCATCAACAGGTCTGCCAGACCCGCCGCTGCCACCGGGTTGCCCTGCTTTGCCTCGCGGTCCAGCACTGCGCGGATGTTCCGCAACCGCGCCGGGCCAAACGTGGCATCGGCCCGGCGCAGGATCGCCAGCAACCGGGGCACCGCAAAATCGCGGTCCACATAGACGGCGATGGAGTAATAATGCGCGGCATCATCCAACAGGTCAGGATCGTTGCGTTCCTCCAGCCGCCGGGCAAAGCGGGCGGCGGCCAGCCCCTCGCCCGCATCGGCAAGGGTGCGCAGATCAGCGTCGCGCATTTCGGCGCCGCCCAGCATCGTGCGGCGCATGTCCTTCAGTCTGGGCGACCCGGCGATGGCCGGGGGCAGCACCACTTCGGCCCGCGCCAAAGTGGTGGCGGCCAGCAGGGTGGCCAGTATCGCGCCGATATGAAGGGCCTTGTTACGCACCGCTTTTCACCCGGTCCTGCTTGTCCCAGACCGTCGGATCGCTGAGGTAGCGGACCGGGAATTCCCAGATCACCACTTCCGGCGGCGCGTCGCGAAACTCCGGCGAGGCGAGGTAGTCCAGCATCGGGCGCGCCGGCCCCTGCCCTTCGACGGCAAGGTTCAGCACGTCGCGGCCCAGCGCCAATTTCAGCGCTTCGGCAAAACTCCATGTCGGATTGGCGGAATACGACGTGCCGATCAGCAGCGTCGCCCCCGCCTCGGTCCCCGCAAAGATGTCCAGCTCACCCTCGGCGGCGGCAACGCTGGCGGTGTAAGGTGCCGCCGCCTCAGAGGTCAGGCCAATCAGCGGGGCCAGTCCTTCGGTGGTGACGTAGCTGACCAGATCGCCGGTAAACCGTTCCTCGGCGGCCTCGGCAACGCTGAAGGCAACATCGCCCGGCGGGATCAGACCAGAGGCGGCCAAGGCCTTGGCCACCGCCTTGGCACCCTTGGGCGTCCAGTGGGTATCGGTGCGGAAAAACGCCAGATCGGTGGCGGCTTCAGCCTTCAGCGCCGCACGCGCATCCAGCACGGCAACCCCTTCAGCGGCCAGCCCGGCAAGGAAGGCATCGTAAAGCGTGCCGATCCCGGCGGCAGTTTCCGCATCGCTGTGATCGACATGCACGTCAAGCTTGCCCGGCACCGGCACGATCACCAGGGTCGCCCCCGCCTTTGCAAGGGTCCGCTGCACCATGGCGATCCGGGCCAGCGGCACGGCGATTTCTTCGGTCATCGGGCGAATTTCCTCGGCGGTGTAAAGCCAGCCGTCCGCACCGGCGATCACCCCTTTGCGCCCTTCACCCACCGCCAGATAGCGCAGGGCACCGATCACCCCGATGGCCGGGTCACGGTGCGGCAGCGATTGGCGGTAGACATCGTCCAGCTTTTTCGTCAGCGACCCGGTCAGCGCCGTGCGGTCCATGGTCACTTCGTCGCGGTCCGGAAACTTGGAATAGCCGAGGATGACCACAGCGGCATAGCTGAAGAAGGCCACCGGCAAGACGTAACGCGCCGAGCGCAGGATGATCTGCATGATGGCCTCCTAGAACTGAAAGTAGAGAAAGGGGGAAAAGCTCTGCTCGGCCAGCCGCATCACCGACAGCGCAAATATCAGCGACGTCACCAGTGCGGGCACCAGCGTATCGGTCATCGCAAGCGTACCTGACGGGCCGGTGGGCACATAGTACCTGCGTTCCACCGCCGCGCGGACCAGCGGTTCCATGCCGCAGATGACGATGGCAAGCGCCATGATCAGCAGGCTTTCCCGGGTGATCTGCAGCGCCACGTCGATGGGGATGGCAAAACCGTTCATCCCGATCATTCCGGCATAAAACTGCCCGGCTTCACTGATGTTGGCCGCACGAAACACCACCCAGCCAACGATCACGATCAGCAGCGTCAGCGCGATCCGCCCGGCGGTCCGGGGCTGCATCGCGGTGCCCATCGCACGCTCCGCCGCCAGCCAACCGCCATGCCACACGCCCCACAGCACAAAGGTCCAGTTCGCCCCGTGCCACAGCCCGCCCAGCACCATCACGGTGAACAGGTTGATATAGGTCCGCCGCTCGCTGATCCGGTTGCCGCCAAGGGGGATGTACAGATAATCGCGCAGCCAGACCGACAGGCTGATGTGCCAGCGCCGCCAAAACTCGGTGATCGAGGCGGAAATGTACGGTGCGTTGAAATTCTCGCGGAAGCGGAACCCCATCATCAGACCAAGGCCCATCGCCATGTCGCTGTAGCCGGAAAAGTCGAAGTAAAGCTGCAGCATGTAGGCCACAGCGCCAGCCCAGGCCAACGGTGCCGACGGATCGGGCGTCGCAAACGCCAGATCCGCCAAGGGGGCCAGACTGTCGGCGATCAGGACCTTCTTGCCAAGGCCGATGGCAAACCACGCCATGCCGTCGGCAAACAGTTGCGGGCTGTGCACCCGATGTTCGAACTGGTGGGCCAGGTCCTTGAACCGCAGGATCGGCCCCGCCACCAATTGCGGAAACAGCGCGATGAACGCCGCGAAGTCAAAGAAGTTGCGCGTGGGCTTGGCATCTTCACGCAGGATGTCGACCAGATAGCTGATGCAGTGAAAGACGTAGAACGACACGCCGATCGGCAGGATCAGCCGCCAGTGGATATCCAGCCCCGCCGCATCGGTGCCGAAAAGGGCGGCAAAGCTGTCGATGAAGAAGTTTAGGTATTTGAACACGCCCAGCACGCTCAGGCACCCGGCAACCCCGATGCCGCAATACAGCCGGGCCTTCGCAGTGCCGAGGTGGGAGCCGATCAGCTGCCCGAACCCGTAAGTCCACAACGTGGTCAGGAACAACAGCGCCAGAAAATCGAACCGCCACCAGCCGTAGAACAGATATGACCCCGCCAGGATCAGCGCCGAGCGAAAGCGGAATGGAATAAGGTAATAGATCGCCAGAAACAGCGGCAAGAACAGGAACAGGAAGATTTCGGACGAAAAGACCATCGGTTCACTCCGTCTGGCAGGGGGCGGATGCGGGCGGCAGGGTTCCTGCAGCGGCGGGTATCACAAGGGCGGCATCGGCGGTCAGATAGGCGGCCAGCCACGGCGCGAAATCGCCCGCAAACTGGCGTGGGGTCTGGGCGGCAAGGTCGTTGCCGCGCAGTTGCACCTCGCCTAGCCCGGCGGCACGCAAGCCTTCACGGTTGCGCCGCAGCACATTGTCCGACAGCACCACCGGTGCCAGCCCGGATTGCGCCTGCACCTCGATCCCGGCAGAGCCGTTCGCAAAGATGGCGTTGTCCGCAATCTCGGCCCCGCCGCTTTGCGTCAGTTTCAGGCCGGTCGCCCGGTTCCGCGCGATGATGTTGCCGCGAACCGTCGCGCAGGTGGCGCGGCCAAGGGTGACCCCCGCCCCACCATTGCCGATCACCGCATTGGCATTGACGACAAGTCCCGCCGTATTGCCGTCGATCTGGATGCCGTTGCGCCCGCCGCCCTGAATGACGTTACCGGTGATGACCACCTGTTGCAGCGTGCCCGACAGCCGGATACCCGCGCCATTGGCGCTGCCGGTAATCCGGTTCCCGGCCAGCACCAGCCGCCGCCCATCCTTGATCGACATTGCCGCCGCACCAGCCCCGGCAAAGCGGTTGCCAATGACCGACATCCCGTCCGCGCCTTCGAAACTCAGGCTGAAGACGCCCTCAAACCGGTTCCCGGCAAGCACCGGCGGCGTCGCGGGCTGCATCACCCCGGCGGTCATCACCGACACGCCGCGAAACGCCACCGGGCCGCGAAAGCCAAGTGCATCGAACCGCGCGTTTTCAGCGCGCAACGTGCCCTGACCGGTGACCAGCAGGAAGGGGCGGAAATCGCCGACGGCGGCATTCTGTCCAGCGTCGCCGCGCAGGGTGGCACCCTCGATGGCCAGCGCCCCGAAGCTCAGCAGGAACGCCCCGCCCGCCGTATCCATCTCCAGCACCTCACCGGCGCTCAGCGTCAGTGCCGCACCGGGCCAGACGACCAGCGGCCGCATCAGCCGCCACACCGCGCCCTCGCGGCGGATCAGCTCACCAGCGGCCTCCAGATCGGCCAGACGCGCCTGCCCCGACAGCAGATAGATCACGTCCGTCCGCCCGCCCTGTGCCAGTTGCAGCGCCAGATGCCCGTTGCCGCCCGACAGGATCGACAGCTGGGTCAGCGCCGCCTGAATCTCGCCGCCGCGAACGTCGGGCGCCCCATCGGGGCCGGGCGCGGCCGCCGGGATCGCAGGTATGTCGACGCCGCCCGCCAACCGGTCGGCAAGCGCCGCCAGCACCGCCTGATCGGCCCCGCTGGCAAGCGCCACGTCAATCGCCAGATGCAGGTCTGCGTCCGGCTTGGCCCAGAGCGGACCAACCGACAGCGAACCAGCGGCCAGACCAACACACACCAGCCACAGACGCGGCAGGAAGGCCATCGGCCACCCGGGCATCAGATGGCCTCCGGCAAGGGGTGCGCCGCACCGATCCGCGGTGCTGACATCAGCGCATCTTGCATCGCGCTTGTGGCATCCGCCCCGCCCCGGAAAACCAGGTGGATCAGTTTCAACTCCCGCCCGGTGACATTGGTCAGGGGCAGCGCGTGATCGGCGTCGATGGCCACGGACTGGCCGCGCCGCGCCGTCACCACAGCGCCGTCGATGGTGCAACGCCCTTCGCCCGACATCACGGTCAGCAGACTGGGGCCAAGGCCGGTGCCGTTCACCTGCAGGCTGGCCCCCGGCTGCACCGTCATCACCCGCATGTCATGGCTCGCATCCGACCCGATCGTCTCGATCCGGCCCCAGGGCATGTCGCGCGCAGTATGCGTCGCCACCTCGCGCCGCTTCATGCCTTTCAGCCGCTCAACCAGTTGCTTGACGTCCTGCGCATGGGCGCGCTGGGTGACCAGCACCGCATCCGGCGTGTCGATGACGATGGTATCCTGCATGCCGATCACCGCGACCAGACGGGTCTCGCTTTGCACCAGCGAGTTCTTGGTATTCATCGCGATCACATCGCCATGCAGCACGTTGCCATCCGCATCGCGGTCCGAAATCTGGTAGACCGCGTTCCAGGCCCCGACATCGTCCCACTGCACGCCGTGCAGGGGGGCCAGCGCGATGGTCGGCGTGCGTTCAAAGACCTGGCGTTCGGTCGGCTCGTTGGCGGCATGCCGAAAGGCCGCCTCGTCCAGCACGATGCCCAGGGTCCGGATTTCCGCCGCAGCAATTGCTGCGGTCACGGCGGCATGGCTGTCGCGGTCCAGACGACGATATTCCTCGATCAGGGTCTCGGCCCGCATCAGGCTGATGCCCGACGCCCAGTAGGCACCCCCCGCCGCGATCAGCTTCTGGGCCGAATCGTAGCCCGGCTTTTCCACGAAGCGCGCCACGCGGTGCAGGCCCGGATAGGTTTTGTACGCTCCGCCATCGGTGATGTAGCCATACCCCGTTTCCGGATAGGTCGGGGTCACGCCAAAGCTGACGATCCGGCCGTCGTCGGCTGCCGGCCGCATCGCGGTGATGATGCGGTTGATGTCGCCCTTGATCATGTGATCCGACGGCAGCACCAGCAGAACCGCGTCCGGGTCTTCGCGTTGCGCACAGATCGCCGCGGCCAGAACGGCGGGGCCGGTATTGCGGCCCACCGGCTCGCCGATCACCCGGCCCTGCAACTGCACCTCGTCAAGCTGGCGGTGCACCATCGCGGCTTGCCGGGCGTTGGTCACAACGATGGGCTCGCCGAAATGGTCACTGCGGTGACGCTGCAGGGTGGACTGGAAATAGGTCAGGCTGCCCTTGCCCTTGGTGGGCTGGAACTGCTTGGGCTGCTCGACCCGGCTCAGGGGCCACAGGCGAGAGCCCATGCCGCCACAAAGAACAACCGGGACAATGGCTCGTGTCATGGTAAATTCGCCTCTGATACGGGAAAGAGTAGGGCGGAAACTTTGGCAAGCGGCTGCAGCAACAAGGGCACAGGACGGTGAAGGGTCACCTCGGCCAACTGGCCGAGACGGTCTTCACCAAGCGGCGTGGTCGGCACCAGCCGGAACGGCACCGGTTCACCCGGCGCAGCGACCGCAAGGCCACCGGGTGCAAGGGTCGCGGTGACATGCCCGCCGTCGGCAAATCGCAGGTCAACGCTGGCTGCCCCGGCCAGTTCCATCACTTGTTCCGGCGCGACGGCACCCGTCAGCACCAGTGCTGCATCCGGTGCCGACAGCCGCAAAATCGGGTCGCCCGCAAACACGGTTGACCCCGCCGCGACCCCCATCACCTCGACCCTGCAGTCGCAGGGCATCGCGACCGACAGGGTCTGGCCGGTGTTGGCGCGGATCGCAAAGGCAACCTCGCCCTGCTTTGCCTCGGCGTTCAGAAAGTCGATCTGTCCGGTCGCGGTCGCTGCCAGCGTGCGCCCCTCGAACCCGATCACCGCCGGGGTCGCCAGCGTCAGCGTGAAGGCGCGCTGAAACACCTTGCCCGCCACCAGCGTCAAAAGCGCGGCGGTCAGCGCCAGAATCAGCGCCGTGCCGCCGATCGTCCGCCACCGCTGGCCCCTGGCGGCACGGTGCCCGGCCTTCGGTCTGGCCCCCGCAGCCCCGGCCACATTCACCGAAAGCGCATTGCCCAGCGTCACCAGATCGCCCGCGATGTAGGCATTCATCAGATGCCGCAACTGTGGCAGATGATCGCCAAGCGGCTCCAGAAACATCAGCGTCGCGGTGCCTTTGGCAAGGTCGACATCCTGCATCCGCACCTCGATGCTAAGCGCCACGGTAAAACCTTGAAACCGGAACACCACCCAGGCAATCCGCTCGACCCCGGCGGATTGCGGGTCCAGCAGGCCACTGACCCCGGCCCGCACCAGCGAGATGCCGCGCCCCTTGTATTGCCGGCCGTCGATCTCGACGTGAAACGGCATGTCGATCATCGGGTGATCGGCCGGCCCGGCCAGCGGCATGTCGGTGGCGGCAAGCTTTGGCAGTTGCGGGGCGACCATGGCGTGTTCCAATTCTTCAGTCCTCTCCAGAACGGGTTTCAGACAAGCCCCGACAGCAGCATGACCCCGAAGGTCAGCCAGCCGAGCGCAAGGGCATGCACGTAGGTAGAGCCGTAGGCGCGCAGCCGGGCGGCCACCGGCAATTGCGCCGTCGCGGCCCCGGATTGCCGCGTCCAGCGCTGCCGGTCGAGGCGGAACAGCACATAGCTTTTGACAGCCGCGCCAACGACCTGGCCGAAATACAGCAGCATCGGATAAGTGATCGGAAAGCCGGTGCCGCGCATGCTGGCCAGCACCCAGCAAAACAGATACCGCGTTGCCATCACCCAGGCCGCATAGGCGGGGATCACCCAAGGCTCGACAAACACCGCCGCCAGCGCCACCGAGATCGGCCCCGCCAGCGTCGTCCAGATGCCGACCTTCTGGTCAAGGATCGACCACCAGGTGAACAGCCCGATCTGCGACGGGCGCAGCGCCAGCGCGCGGCCATTGGTGCGCAACATGTTGCCGAACCAGCGGATCATCAGCGTGACCGCGCTGTCCACAAATCCCGGCTTCGGCTGCGTCTCCATCGAAAGCGATGCCACATCCGGCAGGTAAAGCATCTTGTAGCCGCGCTGCAGCAGCCAGAACCAGGTTGACTTGTCGTCCCCGGTCAGAAAGTTCACCCGCCCCAGCCGCCAATGGTCGATATGATCGTGCTGCACCAGCCGGATGAATTCCGGCTGCGTCGCAAGATCGGCGCGGAACACCGACATGCGGCCGGTCAGGGTCAGCACCCGGCCCGACAGACCCATCGACGACATCATCATCTGCCGCTGGGTAAAGCGCAGCGCGAACCAGTCGGCGAACAGGCCGGGCTGCTTGATCTCGACCGCTTCATCTGTGGTCAGTGCCCCCACGGCGGGATCGCTGAAAAACGGCGCGGTCTGGGCCACGATATCTGCGGGCACACAACTGTCGCCGTCCACCATCAGCAGGATATCGCGCCGCGACGGTGCCAGCCGCCCGATCAGCCGCAGCGAACGGGCAAGCGCATCGCGCTTGCCGGTGCCGGGAATCTGGTCGATCACCAGTTCCACCCGCGTCATCGGCACATCCATCAGCGCATGCACCCGCCGGATCAGCCGCATGTCTGCCGTATCCACCACCGAGGCCACGATGGTCGCCCCCGCCGGGGCCGCCGCCGCCGCCCGGAAGATCGACTGATAAACCCGCCGCGTGGTGTCGGTGTCGATCTTGTAACTGGTGACCAGAAAATAGGCGTGGCCACGCACCGGCTCTGCTGCATAGTCGGCGTGCGCGCCTGCCTTCAGACGCGGGTAGGACCATGTCTGATAGATCACCGCCCGCAGATAGTTGACCATCGCCCAGCCATAGCGCCACAGGCCGATCACCCCGACGACGATCAGCCCGTCCGAGACATGCGTCAGCGACCCCACCGGAATGCTCAGCACCAGCAGCGCCAGCACCGACAGGTACCCAAGATGCCCGAGGATGGAACGCAGCAGGCTCATCTACCAACAAATCCCTTCATAGCTGCCCGCCGACCGCTGGCCGGGCTTGATCCGCGTCAGGTCGATCATCGCGCGGTCGCCCATCGCCGCCTGCAGCGGCGGGATCGCCTCGTCATAGCGGTTGCCGACCAGCACGATGTCCGACCCCGCAATCAGCGCCTCGATGCTGGAGACCAGACGGCTGCCAAGGGCGATGTCGTGATCCAGCCCGCGCCCCGCCGCGCCGCTGTCATTGACATAGGCCTCGTGCACGAAGGGGTCGTACACCGTCAGGTCCAGCCCCCGCCCGATCAGCCGCGCCGCCAGTTCCGCCAGCGGGCTTTCCCGCATGTCATCGGTGCCGGGCTTGAAGCTGATACCGACCATCCCCACGCGGGTCTTGCCTGACGCGTGGATCATCTCTTCCGCCCGCACGATCTGCGCCTCGTTGGCCACCAGCACCGCATCCAGCAGCGGCGAGGCCACCTCAAGGGTCGCGGCCAGCGCGCGAAGGGCCCGTACATCCTTGGGCAGACACGACCCGCCAAATGCAAAGCCGGGCCGCATGAAATAGGGGCTCATCGACACCTTGTGATCCGAACACAGGATCGACATCACCCGCTGGCCATCCAGCCCGGCCGCCTTGGCGATGTTGCCGATCTCATTGGCGAAACTGACCTTCACCGCCCGCCACGAATTCGATGTGTACTTGACCATCTCGGCGGTGCCGAGGTCGACCAGGTTGATCGCGCAGTCCAGATCCTTGTTAAGCTCGGTCAGCAACGCCCCGGTCGCCGCATCCAGCGCGCCAAAGACGATCAGGCCCGGGTCGTTGTAATCCTGGATCGCGGTGCTTTCGCGCAGGAACTCCGGGTAATACCCCACACCGAAATCCGTGCCCGCCGTCATGCCGGATGCAGCCTCCAGCACCGGAATACAGATCTTGTCCATCGTGCCCGGCACGATGGTCGACCGCATGATGACCGAATGGAACCCGCTGTGTGTGGCCAGCGCACGGCCAATCGCCTCGCAGACACCCTTGACGTAGGTCAGCCCGATCGATCCATCTTCGGCGCTGGGTGTCCCCACACAGACGAACGACGCGTCGCTGGCATGGATGGCGGCGCTGATATCGGTGGTGGCGGTCAGCCGTCCGGCCGCTACCACCTCGGCGATCAGTTGCGGCAAACCTTGTTCCACGATAGGCGAACGGCCTGCATTGATCGCCGCGACCTTTGCCGGATCAATATCCACCGCAATGACCGTGTGGCCATCCTTGGCAAGACATGCTGCCGAAACCACACCGACATAACCAATCCCAAACACCGCAAGCCTTGCCATTCCGACGTCTTCCTATGATCGCGGCCCAACGCCGCATCGCTGCCCAATCGATGCGGCACCGCAGCATCGCAATCAGGGTACGCTCTTGGCGCAAACGGGGGAAAGTCGGGCAAAAACCGCTTTTCTGTGTCAGGATTGTCCGCTTTTTTCGGACGGTATGTCAGGATTTACAGTGCGATTTGTCAGGCTCATGACAGGATTAAACCAACGATGTAAGGAATGTGCTGACAGGTGTTGCTGCGGCTGCGAAGAATGCGCGACCGCCCGTGACGGCGGCTATGAAGGGGGAAGATATTCGTCGGCTGTCGGATCAGCCGAGGGTAGCGCGCGCCGACTCGACCCAGCCCTGGGCGATGGCAAATTCCACGATCTGTCGCCGCCCCGTCAGGTTCAGCTTGCTGCTGGCGCGCGCCTTGTAGGTCTCGACCGTCTTGGCAGAAAGCGCCAGTTCCTTGCCGATTTCCTTCATCGTCTTGCCGTGGGCCACAGATTTCAGCACCGACAGCTCGCGTTGCGACAGGCAGGAATCCTGCGCCGGTTCCGGGGGGTCTTCGGCGCTGAAACGCTGCGCGATCGCCGCCGAAAAGGC
>JAYSYZ010000181.1:0-9586 GCA_043727195.1 Paracoccaceae bacterium | reverse complement strand
TCATCGTCACCCCGCATCTGGTGACGCCGGTCAGCGGCGAGGCGCTTGCCCTGCCGACCGACCGGGTGCGCATCCCGACAGAGCGGGAGCTGTTCCTGAACGGCGACGTCGCCGGTTCCCCCAGAGGCGGGGCCGCAGGCGAAGTTGCCCGGCAGGATTTCAGCACCTCTTACGGCTATGTGATGGAGTGATGGAGATGACCGGTATGCTTTCCAAGCTGCTTGCGACCTCGGCCCTCCTCGCACTGGTGGCCTGTGGCGAAACCTCGACCAGCTTCGACAAGGAGTTGGGGTCCGAAGTGGACAAGGGCCAGTTTGGCAACGCCACGATGAACAATACCCTCATCCAGTCGGGTGAGATTTCTTACACCGTCGCGCTGGCCGAACGCTTTGCGGCCGAGGTTCCGGACACGATCAACTTCGCCTTCAACAGTTCCCAGCTGGACAACGAGGCCCGCGCGATCCTGAAACGGCAGGCTGATTTCATCCGGCAGTTCCCCGAAGTGCGGTTCCGCGTGTTCGGCCATACCGACCTTGTCGGATCGGCGGGCTACAACCAGCGGCTTGGCCTGCGCCGCGCCCAGGCTGCGGTGGCCTATCTCAGCTCGCTCGGCGTCAGCCAGTCGCGTCTGGAGGCGGTGGTGTCTTACGGCAAGACCCGCCCGATCATCCAGACCAACCAACCGGAAGAGCGTAACCGCCGCACGGTGACCGAGGTTTCGGGTTTTGTCGGCTCGCATCCTCTGGTGCTGAACGGCAAATACGCACAGATCATCTGGCGCACCTATGCGGAAGTCCCGACGCGCAGCAGCCTGGCCGAACGGCCGCACCCGGGCAACACGGTGATCCAGACCCAGATCGATCCGGCTGGCGGCTGAACACCCGCCACGGCACGCAGTTTCAAAGGCCGGGCCCCTTGCCCGGCCTTTGTCGTTTCCAAAACGTGTAGAAACCCTAGAATGACGCAGTTTTGGCCCAATTCTCGCCACCATTCGAAACCAACCTCCGCAAGACAAATCCAGTGGCAGGGCCCGCAAACTGCGCCACTTCCGAAGTTGCTGCTGCCACTATATTGTGGTAGTTCAATGACTTGCGGGTCAGGCTCTGAAAGGACGTAAGGCAATATGACGAGTACAGCCACCCTCCAGCCGGATGCAGCGCCGATCCTCGCCTGCACGATTTCGCGCGATGTGCAGCGATTCGACCTGCTGATCGACGACATGGAACACGAATTGGGCGAAGCCTGGGGTGATTTGAACTTCGAGGATGCCCTCGTCTTTCTGAAACAACCGGATTCCTCTTCGATGCAGTTCGTCGCCATCGCGGTCGATTCGGAAGATGAATCCGAACTCAGCAAGATGAACGACGTGATCAAGGCGGCCAAGGCCAAGAAGATCAAGGTGGTGTTGATCGCCAATCAGGTCAGCCCGACGGTGCTGCACCAGATGCTGAAGCTTGGTGCCGACGACTTCGTGCCCTATCCGCTGCCCGAAGGCGCGTTGCACGAGGTTCTGGAACGGCTGCGCCGCCCGGTGCCGGTGATCGAAGGCTTTGATCCGCAGACCGGCCTGCCCGTTCCGTTGCGCCCCAAGGGGGATCGCAACGGCGTGATCCTGCCGGTGCACGGCCTGGCCGGCGGCGCGGGGGCCACCACCTTTGCCGCAAACCTTGCCTGGGAGCTTGCCAATCTGGACGGTGCCGAGGGCCATCGCGTCTGTGTGCTGGACCTTGACCTGCAGTTCGGCTCTGTCGCCACCTACCTGGATCTGCCGCGCAAGGAAGCGGTGCTGGAAATTCTGAGCGATACCGGCTCGGCGGACAGCGACAGCTTTCTGAAATCCATGCTGACGTTCAATGACAAGCTGCATGTCTTTACGGCACCCGCCGACATGCTGCCGCTGGACATCGTCACCGCCGAGGATATCGGCCGCCTGCTCGACATGGCGCAGGCCAACTTTGACTTCGTGATCGTCGACATGCCGTCAACCGTGGTGGCCTGGACCGAGGCGGTTCTGACCCGGGCGCATGTCTACTTTGCGCTGCTGGAACTTGACCTGCGCTCGGCCCAGAACATCCTGCGGTTCATCCGCGCGCTGAAGGCCGAAGCGCTGCCCCACGAAAAGATCCGCTTCGTGCTGAACCGCGCGCCAAAGTTCACCGATCTTGCGGCCAAGGCCCGTGCCAAGCGGATGGCAGAAAGCCTTGACATCGACATCGAGGTGCAATTGCCCGATGGCGGTGAACAGGTGACGCAAGCCAACGACCATGGTCTGCCAATCTCGGAAAGCGCGCCGAAGAACCCGCTGCGCAAGGAACTGCAGAAGCTGGCCAAATCCTTGTACGATCTGAACAAAACTGCCGAAGTCAGCCGAGTGTGATGCAATGAGGGGGACGTCCCGTGTTTAGCCGTTTCAACAAGCAGGCTCCGAATGGCCGTCCGGTCGGGCCGGTGCCCACCGGGCCGTCCACGACCGCGGAAAAACCCAGCCTGTCGGCGAGGATCACTGCGCCGATCATGCCGACCAAGACCCCGGCAGAGGCGGTCGCCGCCGAAAAGGAAAAAAAGCGCCGCGAGCGGCTGATGGAGCTGAAGCTTGAAATCCACAAGCGGCTGCTTGAAGACCTGAACCTGTCGGCGCTGGAATCCGCCACCGAGGCGAGCCTGCGTTCAGAAATCTCGTCGCTGGCCACCGAAGCGCTGGACGAAATGTCGGTGGCGCTTAACAAGGAAGACCGGCAGGCGCTGACGCAGGAGTTGTATGACGAGGTGATGGGCCTTGGCCCGCTGGAACCGCTGCTGAAGGACGACACCGTCAACGACATTCTGGTCAACGGCCCGAAGCGCATCTTCATCGAACGCGCGGGCAAGTTGGAACTGTCCGACATCACCTTCCGCGACGAGCGCCACCTCCTGCGGATCATCGACAAGATCGTGTCCGCCGTGGGCCGCCGGGTCGACGAAAGCAACCCATATTGCGACGCCCGCCTTGCGGACGGGTCACGCTTCAACTGCATGGTGCCGCCGGTGGCGGTGGACGGATCGCTGGTGTCGATCCGGAAATTCAAGAAAGACAAGCTGCGGATCGAGGATCTGGTCAAATTCGGTGCCTTTACCGAAGAGATGGCCGCCTATCTGCAAGCCGCCGTTTCCTGCCGGCTGAACATCATCGTGTCGGGCGGAACGGGTTCGGGCAAGACCACCACGCTGAACGCGCTGTCGTCGTTCATCGACAACCACGAACGCGTGCTGACCATCGAGGACACCGCCGAACTTCAGTTGCAGCAGGTTCACGTGGGTCGGATGGAAAGCCGCCCCGCCAACGTCGAAGGCAAGGGCGCCGTCACCCAGCGAGATTGCTTGCGCAACGCGCTGCGGATGCGGCCAGACCGGATCATCGTCGGCGAAACCCGGGGGGAGGAGGTCATCGACATGCTGCAGGCGATGAACACCGGCCACGACGGATCGATGACCACGATCCACGCCAACAACCCGCGCGATGCCGTCAGCCGTCTGGAAAACATGGTGGCCATGGCCGGGATCGAGATGCCGCTGAAAGCGGTGCGCAGCCAGGTCGCATCGGCCGTCAACCTGATCGTGCAGGCCAGCCGCCTGCAGGACGGCACGCGGCGGATGACATCGGTAACCGAAATCACCGGCATGGAAGGCGAGGTCATCTCG
Organism: Paracoccaceae bacterium; assembly: GCA_043727195.1. Classification (GTDB taxonomy): domain Bacteria; phylum Pseudomonadota; class Alphaproteobacteria; order Rhodobacterales; family Rhodobacteraceae; genus JAUYQR01. The sequence goes on along the minus strand of JAYSYZ010000181.1, from coordinate 5,908 downwards.
ATGCAGGAAGTGTTCCGTTTTGAACGCATGGGGATCGAGCCGAATGGCAAGATCATCGGCCGTTTCAATGCCACAGGCATCCGGTCCTACTATTCCGACCGGTTCCGCCAGTGGGGCTTCGATTTGCCCGCCTCGATCTACGAACCCGCAGTCTGAGCGCCGCCATGATCAGTGCAGCCCCCCTCATCTACATCCTGGTCTTCGTGGCCGTTCTTCTGATCGTCGAAGGCGTCTATGTGCTTGTCTTCGGCAAATCGATCAGCCTCAGCAGCCGGATGAGCCGCCGGCTGACCCTGCTGGAAAAGAACGCGAACCGCGAACAGGTTCTGGAACAGCTCCGCAAGGAAATGAACCAGCACCTCAACTCGAAGAACATCCCGCTGTATTCCGTGCTGGCCAAAAAGGCGCAGCGGGCGAACATCGCCTTTTCGCCAAAGGCGCTGGTTGGCATCATGGGCGGTCTGGCGGTGTTTTCCTTTCTGGCGCTGACGATCATGACCAGTGCCGACACGGTGGTACGCATCCTCCTTGCTATCGGCATGGGGGTGGGCGGCGTTTATGTCTGGGTCAACAACAAGGCCAAGAAGCGGATGGAGCTTCTGGAAGAACAACTGCCCGATTCCGTCGAGCTGATGGTGCGCAGCCTGCGGGTGGGCCACCCGTTTTCGGCCGCAATCGGCATTGTCGCCAAGGAAATCCCCGACCCGCTGGGGTCGGAGTTCGGCATCATCGCCGACGAGGCCGCTTACGGCCGGGAAGTGACCGAATCGCTGAAATCTTTCGCAGAACGGATGGACAGCCAGGATCTGCGCTTTCTGTCGGTGGCGGTGTCGATCCAGCAGCAATCCGGCGGCAACCTGGCTGAAATCCTTGAAGGTCTGGCCAAGGTGATCCGCGCCCGATTCAAATTGTTCCGCCGCGTCAAGGCGATTACCGCCGAAGCGAAATGGTCCGGCATGTTCCTGTCAGCCTTTCCCATCGGGGCGCTGATCATGATCAACGTCATCCAGCCGAACTACTATGACGCCGTCCGCGAAACCTCGGTCTTCATCCCTGCGGCGCTGGTAGTGGCGGTTTTTCTGGTCATCAATGTCATCTTCATGAAGGTGATGACCAACATCAAGGTGTGAGGCTTGCCATGAACCCGTTCGCCACCATCAACGCCATGCTGACCGATGCGATGGGCCCCCTTGGCCCGCTGATCGCGGTCGGCATGCTGGGTCTGCTGCTGATCCTTGTGGCCCTGCCGACCATGATGAAAAAGCAGCGCGACCGTTTCAAGGAACTGAAGGATTTCGCCCAGCCGAACGCCAGCCGGAAAGACCCGCGCGCGCTGCGCCGGACCGAAAAGGTCGACAAGCTGGAACGCTTCGCCAAGTTTCTGGAACCGCAAAAGAAGGATGAGCTTTCCGCCGCCAAGCTCAAGCTGCTGCGCGCCGGATATACCTCGAAGAACTCGGTCCGGATGTTCCACGCGATCCAGTTCATCCTTGGCATCAGCTTCCTGATCCTCGGCCTGGCCTACGCGCTGGTCCAGTCGCTGCAAGCCGAAGTGTCGACGCAGTCGATCCTGATCTATGCGCTGCTGCCTTGCGCGATTGGTTATTACCTGCCGAAATACTGGGTCAACAAACGCCTGCTGAAACGCCAGACCGAAATCATTCAGGGCTTCCCCGACGCGCTGGACCTGATGCTGGTCTGTGTCGAGGCGGGCCAGTCGCTTGACCAGTCGCTGATCCGCGTTGGCAAGGAAAGCCGCGCCGGATACCCGGCCCTCGCCGATGAATTCGACATGGTGTCGCAAGAGGTAAAGGCCGGCAAAGAGCGGGTCATGGTTCTGAAGGACATGGCCGAACGGGTGGGCGTGCCGGACGTCGCGTCCTTCGTGACGACGCTGGTCCAGTCGGCCACCTTCGGCACCTCGGTTGCGGATGCGCTGCGTGTCTATTCTGCCGACATGCGCGACAAACGCATCATGCGCGCCGAAGAGAAGGCAAACATGTTGCCGACAAAGCTGACACTTGGCACAATGTTGTTCACTGTTCCGCCGTTGCTGGTCATCCTGATCGGCCCTTCCGTATACGGTATCGCGACGATGCTCGGGTCGATGACGACCGGCGGCTGATGGCGGCAGGCAAGGAACGATGTGCGCGTATCAGTTGGGCTTCTGGTTCTGGGCGGTGTTTTTCTGTGCGCCTGTGACGCCGCGGGCGTCAGCCGCAATGCGGCTTACGGCGTCGATGCGCGCGGCGACAGTGTTGACGGGCTGACCGTTGGCCACCGCCTGATGGCGGCGGGTGAGCCGGAACTGGCGCTGAAAGCCTATCTGCGGGCCGCAGGCGAAACCGGCATCAATGTCGATGTGCTGTCGGCCATCGGATCGGCAAATCTGGCGCTGGGTCGGCTTGGTCAGGCCGAAACCATCCTGCGCCGCGCGCTGGAGGTGGACCCGACCTTCGTTCCGGCGATGAACAATCTGGGCGTGGTGCTGATGGAACGCGGCAAGGTCGGCGAGGCGCGCGTCGTGTTCCAGCAAGCATTCGCTCAGGATAGTGGCCAAACGGACTCGATCCGCGAAAATCTGAAGCTGGCTATCGCGCGCAGCGAATCCCCTGTGTATGATTCCACAGAAGAAAAAGGCGAGTTCCGCCTCGTGCGGCGTGAGAAGGGCAAATACGTGCTTCTGACGCAGCTCTGAGGGAAGGGCTCCGGGCAGTCAGAAAAAGGACGCTTAAACATGCGCCACCCTATTCTCGCTACGCTGTGCCTTGGCGGCACGGTCCTCCTGTCTGGTTGCGAGGGCGGCACCTCGGACGAACAGGTCCAGCGCGCGCTGAAGGACGTCAACGTCATCGACGAATCCAACCTGAACGACGTGATGCTGACGGTCGGCGACCCGAACGAGGCGGTCAGCTATTTCAGCGGCTCCCTGCAGAAGGACCCCGGTCGGATCGACTTGATGCGCGGGCTGGCGAAATCGCTGATCCGGGCCCAAAAACCGACCGAAGCGGCGCAGATCTGGGGCCAGGTCACAGCCCATGCCGACAGCGGCCCGGAAGACCGGGTGATGCTGGCCGATGCGCTGATCCGTTCCAACCAGTGGGACAAGGCCAAGGCGGAACTGAACCAGATCCCCCCCACGCACGAAACGTTCGACCGCTACCGGCTGGAAGCGATGATTGCCGACAGTGACAAGAACTGGACAAAGGCCGACAGCTTCTACGAAATTGCCGCCGGGCTGACCACCAAACCCGCAGGCGTTCTGAACAACTGGGGCTTCTCCAAGATGACGCGCGGCGAACCGGGCGGTGCCGAAAAGCTGTTTACCGAGGCGCTGACCTACGATCCTTCGATGTTCACCACCAAGAACAACCTGGTGATGGCGAGGGCCGCCCAGCGCAAGTATGATCTGCCCGTCTTCCAGATGACCCAGACCGAACGTGCCGAACTTTTGTACACCATGGCGCTGGCTGCGGTGAAACTGGGCGATGTGACGGTCGGCAAGGGCCTTATGCAACAAGCCGTCGACACCCACCCGCAGTATTTCGAAGCCGCCGCGCGCAGCCTGGAAGCCCTCGATGCAAATGTGAAAACCTGATGCTGACACCAACGGCTGCACTGATCTTTCTGGCGCTTGTCCTGCCCATCACCATCTGGGCTGCGGTGTCCGACCTGAAGCGAATGAAAATCCCGAACAAGGCCGTCCTGACCATGGCGGCGATCTGGCCGCTGGTCGGCTGGATGCTGGTGCCGTTCGACGCCTGGTTGTGGGGATTTGCCTTGATGGCAATCGTGCTGGTGCTGGGCTACATCGCCTATGCCACCGGCACGTTCGGCGCCGGTGACGCGAAATATGCCGCCGCCATGGCGCCGTTTTTCGTCGGCGCGGATTATGGCTGGGTGATGCTGCTGGTCGCCTCCTGCCTGATCGGGGCCCTGATCACCCACCGCATCATGCGCGCCATCCCCGCGATCCGCCGCATGACCCCGGACTGGGAAAGCTGGACGCAGCGCCGCTATTTTCCGCTTGGCTTTGCATTGTCTGGCATCGTGGTCTTCTATCTTGTTGCCGCGATCTGGCCGCAAGTCTGACACAAGTCGGTTTTATCCTCTCATTCGAAGCAGTCCGCTGTATCCGCCGCAATTGTCCACGGAGCTGGTCGAATGAACGCTGAAGCCCCGCTGTCGAACGTCTCGGCACCGCCGTCCCCGCGCAGTATGGCCGATACCGGCCTGTCGATGGTGATGATGCGCGACATCCTGTTGAAGTCGATCTTCCGCACCAACCTCGATCAGGTTTCGGCCTTGTCGAAGGTGATCTGCCTGCCGGTGCCGCTGACGCAGGAACTGGTCGATCTTGCCCGGACCCAGAAGCTGATCGAAGCGACCGGCACCATGCATGCCAACGCCGGCAACGAGATGGGCTACCAGCTGACCGATGCCGGCAAGGCCCGCGCACTGGATGCGCTGAGCCAGTCGGAATATTACGGCGCGATGCCGATCCCGCTGGAACATTACAAGGTGCAGATCAAACGCCAATCGGTGCGTGACATCCGCCTGTCAAAGACCCAGCTGATGTCCGGCATGGGCCATCTGATCCTGCCGCCCGACCTGATCGACAACCTTGGCCCGGCGGTAACCTCGGGCCGGTCGATCCTGATGTACGGCCCGCCCGGCAACGGCAAATCCTCGATCTCGCATGGCATCCGGGCTGCCCTGGGTGACAAGGTCTATGTGCCCCGCTCTATCGAATATGCCGGCCAGATCATCAGCGTTTACGACCCGATCGTGCATTCCGCCGCCGAGACCAACGTGGATGACCCGAACTCTTTGCGCCGCACCTCGAACCGGTATGACAACCGTTATGTCTATTGCGAACGCCCCTCGGTGATCACGGGCGGCGAGCTTAGCCTCGACATGCTGGACCTGACCTACAACCCGACGGCGCGCACCTATCAGGCCCCGCTGCAACTGAAGGCGACCGGCGGCATCTTCATCATCGACGACCTTGGCCGTCAGGCCGAACCGCCGCAAAAGATCGTCAACCGCTGGATCGTGCCGCTGGAAGAAGGCCGCGATATCCTGACGCTGCAGTCGGGCGAAAAATTCACCGTGCCGTTCGACACGCTGGTGATCTTTTCCACCAACTTCCACCCGAACCAGATCTTCGACGGCGCGGCGCTGCGTCGTATCTTCTTCAAGATCAGGATCGACGGGCCAAGCCAGGAAAACTTCCTCAAGATCTTTGCGATGGTCGCCCGCAAGCGGAAGATGCCGCTGGACGAAACCGCGCTGATGCACCTGATGAAGGTAAAGTTCCCGACGATTGCCGACAATTATGCAAACTATCAGCCGATCTTCCTGATCGACCAGATGATCGCGGTCTGCGACTTCGAGGGCATCTCTTATCAGATGACGCCCGATCTCATCGACCGGGCCTGGGACAACATGTTCGTCCGTCAGGAGGACATCGCCCACTGACCGCGGGGGGTTGCGCATATCTTTTCGAAAAGATTTGCAAAATCCTTCGAAGGATTTTGGGGCGTCACGCGAAAATCGTGACGCCTTTTTCGGTCACCATCGCATCCAGCCGCTGGTCGGTCGCATCGGTCGGCACCTCTGCCACCTCCTGCGCAGAAAAGGCAAATCCCACCGCCAAAACCGGTCCGCGCGCCCGCAGGCCCTCCAGCGTCCGGTCATAGAACCCGCCGCCATAACCCAGCCGATACCCCCTCGCGTCGAAGGCCAGCAGCGGCACGATCAGCACTTGCGGCTCGACCCAGACGCCATCCTCGGGGATCAGTGCCTTGAACGCGCCTTCTACCATTCGCGCGCCCGGCGACCATTCGCGAAACCGCAGCGGCATTGCCTTGCCGATGATCACCGGCACGCCCACCAGCCCCTGATG
>JAYSYZ010000180.1:0-9590 GCA_043727195.1 Paracoccaceae bacterium | reverse complement strand
TCGGAGGTGCCGCTTTCCACCAGGCGGGTCATGTGGGCGTAAAGTGCCGGGTATTCGCCCGTGATCGAGTTTTGGCCAGCGTCGGGCTTGCCGTTTATTTCCAGAATATTGCCGCCCATTTTCAATGCAATCGCGCCTGACAGGGTGGCGATGTCGATATCCCAGGTCTGCAATCCTTCCTGACGCCAGTCGAAGTCCGCCGTCACATTGCCCGAGAACACCAGATGGGCCGCAATCGGGGTCTGGCGGTTTTCGGGAAAGGTCAGGGTTGCGGCGGTCAGATGCACCGGGGCGGGCAGGATCTCGGTCAGGATCGACAGCGCGTTGATACCGGGGTCAAAGACGCCCATGCCGCCGGGTTCGAAGACCCAGTCCTGTCCGGGGTGCCACTTGCGGACATCCTCGCGCCAGGTGATATGCGCCCGGGTGACGGTCTTTCCCCTGAGCCAGGCCTTGGCGGGGGCGACCGCCTGGGCCATGCGGCTGTGCCAGGTGGCGAAGAGGGTAAGACCTGCGGCTTTGGCCATGGCCTGAAGGGCGTGGATTTCGGCGAGGGTGGCACCGGGAGGCTTTTCCAGCATCAGATGGCGTCCGGCGCGGAGGGCCTTTTCGGCATAGGCAAAGCGGGGGACCGGGGGCAGGCAGAGCGAGATCACGGGAATATCAGGGCGCTCGGCCAGCATGGTGTCGAAATCGGTAAAGGCGGGGATGCCGGGCACGCTGCCCTTGCGGCTGACCGTGGCGGCAAGTTCCCAATCCGGGCTGGCGGCGATGGCCGGGACGTGCTGGTCGATGGCGATCTTGCCGATGCCGACGAGAGCCACTTTCATCAGTGGCTTTCCCGGCCCACGGCGTTGCCGCGACAGCCGACGAGGAAATCCATGTCGGCTCCCTTGTCGGCACCTTGCACATGATCGTGGTACAGTTGCGCATAGCCGCCGGTCGGACGGTCGACCGGGCTTTTCCACGCGGCGAGGCGTTCGGCGAGTTCCGCGTCGGTGATGTCCAGATGCAGGCGGCGGTTGTGGACATCAAGCTCGATGATGTCGCCGGTGCGGACGACTGCCAGCGGCCCGCCGCGCGCGGCCTCGGGCGAGGTGTGAAGGACCACGGTGCCGTAGGCGGTGCCTGACATCCGCGCGTCCGAAATGCGGACCATGTCGGTGATGCCCTTGCGCAGTACCTTGGGTGGCAGGCCCATGTTGCCAACCTCGGCCATGCCGGGATAGCCGCGCGGGCCGCAGTTTTTCAGCACCATCACGCAGGTTTCGTCAATGTCGAGGTCTTCGTCGTCGATGCGGGCCTTGTAATCGTCGATATCCTCGAACACCACGGCGCGGCCCTTGTGCTGCATCAGCGCAGGTGTCGCGGCCGAAGGTTTCAGGACCGCGCCGTCAGGGGCGAGGTTGCCCTTCACGACGACGATGCCGCCCGATTGGGTCAGCGCCTTATCGGTCGGGAGGATCACGTCCTCGTTGTTGTTGCGGACGTCTTTCACCTCGTCCCACATGGATTTGCCGGAGACGGTGATGGCGTCCTTGTTCAACAGCCCTGCCTCGCCCAGGCGCTTGATCACCACAGGCAGGCCGCCGGCGTAGAAGAATTCCTCCATCAGGTATTTGCCCGACGGCATCAGGTTGACGATGGTGGGCACGTCGCGGCCAAGCTGATCCCAGTCGTTTAGGGTCAGGTCCACGCCAACGCGGCCCGCCATGGCCAGAAGGTGGATCACCGCGTTGGTCGATCCGCCGATCGCGGCATTGGTGCGGATGGCGTTTTCGAACGCGTGCCGCGTCATGATGTCGGATGGTTTGAGGTCATCCTTGACCATCTGCACGATGCGCCTGCCGGTCAGTTGCGCCATCACGCGGCGGCGACTGTCCACCGCCGGGATGGCGGCGTTGCCGGAGAGCGCCATGCCCAGCGCCTCGGCCATGCTTGCCATCGTGGACGCCGTGCCCATGGTGTTGCACGAACCGGGGGAGCGGGACATCGAGGCTTCGGCCTCGACGAATTCTTCCGCCGTCATCTCGCCGGCTTTGACGGCTTCGGAGAATTTCCACAGGTGGGTACCGGAGCCGACACGTTCGCCGCGGAAATGGCCGTTCAGCATCGGGCCGCCGGTGACGCAGATCGACGGCAGATCGACCGACGCCGCCCCCATCAAGAGCGAGGGGGTGGTCTTGTCGCAGCCGACGAGGAGGACGCAGCCGTCCATCTGCTGGCCCCGGATCGTTTCTTCGACCGCCATGGCGGCGATGTTGCGGAACATCATCGCGGTCGGGCGGAAGCCGGATTCAGAGACGGAGAACACCGGGACGATGACGGGAAAGCCGCCCGCCTCGTACACGCCGTGCTTCACCCGTTCGGCAAGGTCGTTCAGGTGGGCATTGCAGGGGTTGAGTTCGGAGAAGGTGTTGAGGATGCCGATCACAGGGCGGCCGTCGAACATGTCGGCGGGGTAGCCCTGGTTCTTCATCCAGCCGCGATGGTAGATCGCGTCCTTCGAGGTGCCGCCGAACCATTCCTGCGAACGCAGCTTGCGGGGCCATTTGGCGGGTTTGAAAGTCATCTGGTCCTCACAAGGCTTTGACGGTCATTGGGGCGGTGGTCTTTGGCGCAAAGGCCAGCGGGTTGATCAGCGGCAGGCCGAAAGGGGCGGCCTCGATCTCGAATCTATCACCGGGTTCGGTGAGGATGCCATCGGCAAACGACAGCGTGGCGGTGCCGAACATATGGACATGCAGGTCGCCGGGGCGGCAGAAGATCGGGTATTTGAAATGGTGGTGTTCGAGGTTTGCGTAAGTGTGGGACATGTTCGCTTCGCCGCTGAGGAACGGCTTTTCCCAGATCACCGCGCCGCCCCGGCGGATGCGGCTCATCCCCCGGATGTCGGCGGGCAGGTCGCCCACCAGGATTTCCGGGCCGAAGGATGCCTCGCGCAGTTTGGAATGGGCGAGGAACAGGTAGTTGACGCGTTCGGTGACATGGTCGGAAAATTCGTTGGCGAGCGCCCAGCCGATGCGGCACGGCGTGCCGTCGGGGGCGATGATGTAGATGCCGGCGATTTCCGGCTCTTCGCCGCCGTCTTGGGCGAAACCGGGGGCGGTGAGCGGCTGGCCGGGTGCCACGGCGGTGGTGCCGTTGCCTTTGTAGAACCATTCCGGCTGCACGCCGATCTGGCCTTGTGCCGGGCGACCGCCGTCAAGACCCATGCGGAACATCTGCATGCTGTCGCTCAGGGTCTCAGCTTGCAGCTTAGTATGCATGGCATCGCGCGCAGCGGCAGAGCCGAGGTGGGTCAGCCCGGTGCCGGTCAGGTGCAGATGTGCGGGATCGGGGTGGGTGACGGGCAGGGCAAGGCGGTTGTCGGCCGCAAGCGCTGCCAGATCGACAGCTTCGGCAAGGCCATATCCGGCGATGACAGTGGCAAGGCTGCGGCCCGTCGTCGCCGCCTCCATCGCCAGCGCGTAGGTGCTGGCGGCGCCTTTCACGACGGCGGCCTCGGATCCTTCGCGCAGGATCACGGCGAGGGTTCCATCGGGGCGGATCATCTGCGACAGCAGCATCGGGTGCCTCATTTGTTTTTGTTGTAGACGTCGAAGATGACGGCCGCCAGAAGGACAAGCCCCTTGATAACCTGCTGATAGTCGATGCCGATGCCAAGGATCGACATGCCGTTGTTCATCACCCCCATGATGAGCGCGCCGACGACTACGCCGAGGATCTTGCCCGAACCCCCGGTCATCGACGCCCCGCCGATAAAGACGGCGGCGATCACATCAAGCTCGAACCCGCCGCCCGCCTTGGGGGTGGAGGAGTTGAGCCGCGCCGCCACGATCATGCCGGCAAGCGCCGCAAGGACACCCATGTTGACAAAGCAGAAGAAAACAAGGCGCTCGGTCAGGATGCCAGACAGTTTCGCAGCTTTCTGATTGCCGCCAAGGGCATAGATGCGGCGTCCGGTGGTCGTGTTTTCGGTGAAAAAGGCGTAAAGCACGGTAAGCACGGTCAGCACGATCACCACGTTGGGCAGGCCGCGGAACTGGGCGAGCTTGGTGCCGACAAAGATCAGGGCCGCAGTCAGCACGATGTTGCGGGCGATGAACAGGCCCATAGGTTCCGGCGTCATCCCAAACGCCGCATCACGGCTGCGGGCACGCCAGCCGAACCAGATCACGGCGATGGCAGCCAGCGTCACCAGCAGGATGGCGGTGCTGTTCAGGCGTTCAAGGCCGACAAGGGTTTCGTCCCAGGTACCGAAGATATCGGGAATGAAGCCTGTCGACAGCGACTGGAAGGTTTTCGGGAACGGCCCGATGTTCTGCCCGCCAAGCAGCCAAAGGGTGGAGCCGCGAAAGATCAGCATTCCCGCCAGGGTGACAATGAAGGACGGAATGCGCCAGTAGGCAATCCAATAGCCCTGCGCCGCCCCGATCAGCCCGCCCACGATCAGGCAGGCGGGGATCACCGCGATGACCGGCCACCCAAGATTGACGGTCAGCACGGCCGCAACTGCGCCGGTAAAGCCGACGACCGATCCGATGGACAGGTCGATATGGCCCGCCACGATCACCAGAAGCATCCCCAGCGCCATGATGATGACGTAGGAATTCTGCAAGAACAGGTTGGTGATGTTCTGCGCCGACAGGAAATCGACGTCGAGCATCACACGCACGACGACGGTAAAGAAAAACACGATGGCGACCAGCGCCAGCAGCATGCCGTTTTCGCGCAAATGCCCGCCGAGTAGGGCCTTGATGCCCCGGTCTTCGATGCCGCTGCCGTCCATCACGCCGCCTTTCCGCTGGTCTTGAGGATCATCGCCATGATCCGTTCCTGGCTTGCCTCGCTGCGCGCCAGTTCGCCGACGATGCGGCCTTCGTTCATCACGTAAATCCGGTCGCACATGCCCAGAAGTTCGGGCATTTCCGACGAGATCATCACCACGCCCCGACCTTCATCGGCCAACTGGTTCATGATGCTGTAGATCTCGAACTTTGCGCCCACATCGATGCCGCGTGTCGGTTCATCGAGGATCAGCACTTGTGGGTCGGTGAACAGCCATTTCGACAAGACGACCTTTTGCTGGTTGCCGCCTGACAGATTGACGGTCTTTTCAAATACCCCGGGGGTGCGGATCGCCATGGCCTTGCGGAAGCGCTCGGCCACCTGGGTTTCGCGGCGTTTGTCGAGGATGCCGTTTTTCGACACCCCGAACAGGTTGGCAAGGGTGATGTTGCGCAGGATCGGCTCTTCGAGGACGAGGCCCAATGCCTTGCGGTCCTCTGTCACGTAGGAAAGGCCTGCGGCGATGGCGCGGGACACGGTGGAGGTGTCGACGGGCTGGCCGCCGATGCGGACCTCGCCGGTGATACCGCGCCCGTAGGAATGGCCGAACAGGCTCATTGCCAATTCGGTACGCCCGGTGCCCATCAGGCCGGCGATGCCGACAATCTCGCCCTTGGCCACGGTGAAGGAGACGTCGCGTATCATCTGGCGCCCCGCCTGATCGGGATGCCAGACGTTCCAGTTCCGGACCTCCATCAGAGTGTTGCCGATTGCGGGCGTACGGTCGGGATAGCGGTGCGCCATGTCACGGCCGACCATGTCGCGGATGATACGGTCTTCGCTGATCTCGGCGCGGGTCAGGGTGGAAACGGTGGCTCCGTCACGCAGGATGGTGATGCGGTCCGCGACGCGGCTGATCTCGTTCAGCTTGTGGCTGATCAGGATCGAGGTGATGCCTTGCGATTTCAGCTCGATCAGCAGGTCAAGCAGCTTCTGGCTGTCGTTTTCCTGCAAGGCTGCCGTGGGTTCGTCAAGGATCAGCAGGCGCACGTCCTTGGCCAATGCCTTGGCAATCTCGATCAACTGCTGCTTGCCGACGCCAAGTTTTTCAACGCGGGTTGTGGGGGCGTCCCGCAAGCCGACCTTGGCCAGAAGCTGTTCGGTCTTCTGGAACGTCGCGGGCCAACTGATCACGCCGTTCTTCGCGACCTCGTTGCCGAGAAACAGGTTTTCCGCGATAGACAGCAGCGGCACCAGCGCCAGTTCCTGGTGGATGATGATGATGCCCTCACGCTCGCTGTCACGGATGGTGCGCAGCGTCAGGGGTGTCCCGTCATAGACGATCTGCCCCTCGTAACTGCCATGCGGGTAGATCCCCGACAGTACTTTCATCAGCGTCGATTTGCCCGCACCATTTTCGCCGCAGATCGCGTGGATTTCGCCGGTTTCCACCGACAGGTTCACGTGATCAAGCGCGCGCACGCCGGGAAAGACCTTGCTGATCCCGCGCATCTCCAGAAGCGTTGTCATCATCCCCCCTGACCACAGGCGCATGCCCGCCCCACCCCGGGGAGTACGGGGCGGGCGGGCATGCAGACCAAGCTGCTTACTTCAGCTGATCGGCGGTGTAGTAGCCAGAGCCGACAAGAACCTCTTCATAGTTCGAAAGGTTTACCGAGACCGGCTCCAGCAGGTAGGAGGGCACTATCTTGACGCCATTGTCGTAGGTCGAGGTGTCGTTGATCTCTGGCTCACCACCCGAAAGCAGTGCGTCAACCATCTTGACGGTCACACCCGCCAGCGTCCGGGTATCCTTGAAGATGGTCGAATACTGCTCGCCCGCGATCATCGACTTGACGGACGGCACTTCGGCATCCTGGCCGGTGACGATCGGCATCGGCAGGTCGCCCGAGCCGTAGCCAACGCCCTTGAGCGAGGAAAGGATGCCGATGGACAGCCCGTCATAGGGGCTGAGCGCGCCATGAAGCTGCTTGTCGCCGTAGTAGGCCGAGAGCAGATTGTCCATCCGCGCCTGCGCGACTTCGCCCTGCCAGCGCAAAGTGCCGACCACGTCCATGCCCATCTGTCCGGATCCGATGACGATGTCACCGGAGGCGATCAGCGGGTCGAGGACAGACATCGCGCCGTTGTAGAAAAAGAACGCGTTGTTGTCGTCGGGGCTGCCGCCAAACAGTTCCACGTTCCAGGGCTTCACGTCGGGGAAGCGTTCCTTCAGGCCCGCAACCAGGCTTTCCGCCTGCTGCACGCCGACCTTGAAGTTGTCGAAGGTGGCATAGTAGTCGACCGAGCCGCTGTCGCGGATCAGGCGGTCATAAGCGATGACCTTGATTCCGCTGGCCGCGGCATTGTCGAGCGCGTTCGACAGCGTGGTGCCGTCGATGGCCGCGACGACCAGAACCTTGACGCCCTTGGTGATCATGTTCTCGATCTGGGCAAGCTGGTTCGGAATGTCGTCTTCGGCATATTGCAGATCGGTGCCGTAGCCCGCAGCGGTAAACTGATCCACCATCGACTGGCCGTCCGAAATCCAGCGGGCCGAGGATTTGGTGGGCATCGAAATGCCGATGGTGCCCTTGTCCTGTGCGAAGACGGGCAGGGACAGCAGCGGCATGGCGGTTGCGAGCGCGAGCAGCGCCCTTCTGGAAATCGTCATTGTTTTCCTCCCTAGGGTGCGGCCCCTGGCATTTCTTGCGCGTCGGGGTCCGGCTTGTTGTTTGCACCGGCGTCGCTTATCCGTCAAATCATGGTTCGCCATATACAGGTATCGGATTTGGTATGAGTTGGACGCAAGGGCTGTTGGGGCGGGGGCTGAAGCTCAGCCATCTTCAGATGATGGCGGCTTTTGCCGACACCGGGCAGATCGGGGTGGCGGCGGGGCGGCTGGGCATCACCCAGCCTGCGGCGTCGCGGCTGTTGTCGGAGGTGGAGATTATTCTGGGCGCGCCGGTGCGGGCGCGGTCCGGGCGCGGTGTGGTGCTGACCGAGGCGGGCCGGGTGCTGGCGGGGCGGGCGGCGCGGGTGCTGCAAGAGGTGCAGGAGGCCGCGCGGGAGGTGACGGAGGTGACCGGCGGCGGCGTCGGTCGGGTGCGGATCGGTGCGGTGACGGCGCCGGCGCTGGATCTGGTGCTGCCTGCGCTCAGGACCGCACGGCTGTCGCATCCGAAGATCAGCGCCGAGGTGGTGGTGGCCGCGTCGGACATGCTGTGTGACCAATTGCTGGCGGGGCGGCTGGATTTCGTTATCGGACGGGTGCCGGCGGGCGTGGATGCGGGGCAGTTCGATGGCGAGGTCATCGCGGCGGAGCCGGTGGCCTTGGTGGTGCGCAGGGGGCACCGGCTGGCCGAGGTGCCGCCGGTGCGGCTAGCAGAGGTGATGGACTTCGACTGGGTGATGCCGGGCGAGGAAAGCCCGCTTGCGCGGGCCGTGCTGGCCCGGCTGGCGGAACTGGGTCTGCCGCGGCCGAACCAGCGGCTGTCGACGGCCTCGTTCCTGCTGACGCTGGCGATGTTGCAGCAATCGAACGTGGTGGCCCCGCTGGCGCAGGCGGTGGCGGACCAGTTCGCGGCGGGGCCGGGGGCGCCCCTGGTGCAGGTCGAGGCGGATTTCGGCATCACGGTCGCGCCCTACAGTTTGCTGACCCGCAAGGGGGCGAGGCTGACAGCGGCGTCGGAGACGATCCTCGGCTTGATCCGGCTGGCGGTGTAAGGGGCGAGATAACACGCGTGTTAAGGTGATCATGTGTATGACTTATATACATATCCAATATTTTGTTAACTTTTCGGAAAGCAGTTTCAGCCTCATTCCGGGGCATTGTCCTGAATGATGCCGGTGATTGCCGCCACGCCAAGGGCGGTGACAAGCCAGCCCAATGCCGCCAAGACCCAGCGACCCCACCACAGTCCTTTCCCCCAAGTGCCACTGTCCTTAGAGGGTGCCCACGCGTCGGTCTGGCCGAGGTCGAGGATGGGGATCACGAGGTCGGTGGCGTAGCCAAGGGGGTTGAAGGAATCCCAGTCGAGGCCACCGGCAGGGTCGTTGGACCATGTGGCGGCGGCATTCGGGTCGCAGCCGCGGTTGGCCTTTCGGACGGGAATGCAGTCGAGCGATCCCGCTTTTGGCCATCCGGGAGAGGTGAGGATGACGTCGGAGTTAGGGGCGAAGCAGCCTTCGGTCCAAGTGAGGTGGGCGAGGATGGTGGCGGTGAGGAAGAGGGCGAGAAGCCACGCCGCGCTGAGCCAAGGCTTGTGGCCGTAACCTGCAACCCAGCGCAGGGCGGTGTCAAAGCCGTAGGCGAGCAGGTGACGGGCGTCTGCAAGCGGGTTTTCAAAGGCAAGTCGTTTAATGCCATCGGGCTTCAGTCGCTGGAGCCTTCGCGCCTGACACCGAGAAGGCGGGCCCGTTCGGCCAACACCAGCCGCGCGTCGCGGTGGTGGCCCATCTGGCGCAGGACCTCGGCGAGTTGGGTGTAGGGTTGGGGGTGGAACTGGCAAATCGCGGCATCAAACACCTCTTTCAACGAATGTGCTTGGGGTGGGCGGTTGGGCAAGGGGGATTTCTTGGGGTCTGGTGCGCTGTAGCACACCCTACGGGGCTGGTTTTGGGCGTAGTGGGTGTGGGCACCCACCCTACGGGGCTTCGGGGGCGAACGCAGCCTTAGACAACGCTTCTCTTGTCCGGAATCAAGGCGCGGCACGCGCCGCCGGACAGCGCCTGCCCGCCCCCTCAGGCAGGCGCTTTTGCAACGTCACCAGCAGAACTTCTGCGGGAAGGGCTGAGAT
>JAYSYZ010000179.1:0-1503 GCA_043727195.1 Paracoccaceae bacterium | reverse complement strand
CCGCGACCTGACGGGGGCTGGTTTCCTTTTTCAGGCCGTCGATGGTGGCGCGAACCATGTTGTAGGGGTTCGACGAACCGATGGCCTTGGCCACGACGTCCTGCAGGCCGAGCATTTCAAAGACGGCGCGCATCGGTCCACCGGCGATGATGCCAGTACCGGCAACGGCGGTGCGCATCACGACTTTCCCGGCGCCATGGCGGCCTTCCATGTCGTGGTGCAGCGTCCGGCCGTCACGCAGGGCGACACGGATCATCTGGCGCTTGGCCTGTTCGGTGGCCTTGCGGATCGCTTCCGGCACTTCCTTGGCCTTGCCCTTGCCGAAACCGACACGGCCCCGCTGGTCACCGACCACGACCAAGGCTGCAAAGCCAAAGCGCTTGCCGCCCTTGACGGTTTTCGACACCCGGTTGATCGCCACCAGACGGTCGGCAAACTCCGGCGTTTCCTCAGGACGGTTGTCGCGGCGGTCATTGCCCCCACGATTGTCCCGGCGGTTATCACGTTCTGCCATAAGGCATTCCTTGCATGGTGGCGCAGCACTGGCACCGTTGTGGCCAATCCTGGTGGGCACACGTCTGGCATGGCCCCCGGATCATCGGGGGGACGCAAGCGCCCCCCACCTTTGATTTAGAACTTCAGGCCGCCTTCGCGCGCAGCATCGGCCAAAGCCTTGATACGCCCGTGAAAGAGGAAACCGCCGCGGTCGAAATAGCACTCTTCGACACCGGCCTGCTTTGCCCGCTCGGCGATTGCCGAACCGATTTTCGCCGCTGCCTCGACGTTGTTCTTGCCAATGATGCCGAACTCTTTCTCCAGCGAGGAGGCCGAGGCGACAGTCACGCCCTTTACATCGTCGATCAGTTGCACGGAGATGTTCTTCGACGACCGGTGCACCGATAGCCGCAGCCGCCCGTGCGACGTCGCCTTGATTTTGTTCCGGACACGCAAGCGGCGCTTGAGGAACAGATCTCTCTTTGTGTTCGCCATGGTTGCGCCCCTTACTTCTTCTTGCCTTCTTTGCGGAACACGAACTCGCCCTTGTAGCGGATGCCCTTGCCTTTGTACGGCTCGGGCTTCTTCCACTCGCGGATGTTCGCGGCGACCTGGCCAACAAGCTGCTGGTCAATGCCTTCCACAATGATTTCGGTGTTCTTCGGCGATGTGATCGTCACCCCGGCCGGAATCGCGAAGTTCACTTCGTGACTATAGCCAAGCGACAGTTTCAGCACATTGCCGGCCATCGCAGCGCGATAACCAACACCCTGAATTTCCATCTCTTTCTTGAAGCCGGTCGACACGCCGTCAACCAGATTCTGCACCATCGAGCGGCTCATGCCCCACTGCTGGCGCGCGCGCTTGGACAGACCGCGCGGGGTGACCTTGACGGTTTCCCCCTCTATGGTCAGCGTCACGTCGTCGCCTGCGGTAAAGCTGCGGGTGCCTTTCGGCCCCTTCACTTCGATGGTCTGACCCGAGATCGAGGCGCTGACGCCTGACACA
>JAYSYZ010000178.1:0-28357 GCA_043727195.1 Paracoccaceae bacterium | reverse complement strand
CTTCCCACAGGAACGGGAAAATCGGTCTGCTACCAGATCCCGGCGCTGTCGCGGTTCGACAAGACGGGCGCGCTGACGGTTGTGATCTCGCCGCTGGTGGCGTTGATGGCGGATCAGGTTCAGGGCCTCGCGCGGGCGGGGATTTCCAGCGCCGTTACGGTCAACGGCATGCTGTCGCTGCCTGAACGCCATGACGCGCTGGAAAAGGTGCGGATGGGCGATGCGGCAATCTTGCTGATTTCGCCCGAACAGTTGCGCTCTCCGTCGATCCGCACCTTCCTACTACACCGCGAGGTCGGGCTTTGGGTGTTGGACGAGGCGCATTGCGTCTCAAAGTGGGGCCATGACTTCCGCCCTGATTACCGCTATGTCAGCCGCTTCATCAAGGAATTCTCGGGCGATCAGGTGCCCCCGGTCCTGTGCTTGACCGCCACGGCCAAACCCGAAGTGGTGCGGGACATCCGCGACCACTTCCAAAGCCGCCTCGGGGTCGATCTGATGCTGCTGGACGGCGGAGCGGTGCGCACCAACCTGTCCTTCGCCGTGCTGCCCACGCAAAAGGCCACCAAGCTGACCGATATCCTGGCCGCGATCGAGGCGAACCTGCCGCCCGAAGGAGCTTCGGGCGCGGTGGTCTATTGCGCCACGCGCGGGAGGACAGAAAAGGTGGCCGAGTTCCTGAAAGGGCAGGGGCTGGCGGCCGACTATTTCCACGCCGGGCTGACATCCGAACGCAAGCGCGAGGTTCAGGAGGCGTTTCGAATAGGCGACCTGCGGGTGATCGCCGCGACCAACGCCTTTGGCATGG
Organism: Paracoccaceae bacterium; assembly: GCA_043727195.1. Taxonomy (GTDB): domain Bacteria; phylum Pseudomonadota; class Alphaproteobacteria; order Rhodobacterales; family Rhodobacteraceae; genus JAUYQR01. The sequence continues at coordinate 27,549 of JAYSYZ010000178.1, read as the reverse complement.
GCATAGACAAGCCAGATATCCGTCTGGTCGTGCATGGCGATATTCCGGGCTCGCTGGAGATCTACCTGCAAGAGGCGGGCCGCGCAGGCCGTGACCAGGCGCCTGCAAATTGCGTGCTTTTGTTCGCCACTGACGATGTCGAGCGGCAATTCTCCCTCTCGGCCCGCTCGCGTCTGGCCCGGCACGAAATCGGGGCGATCCTCAAGGCGTTGCGGCGCATGGACCGGCAAAAGTCGGGCGAGGTGGTGGCCACGCCGGGCGAAATCGTCCGCGATCAACTTGCCACGGGTAAAAAGCTGCGGGTGTTGACCGTGGTCGACACCTTCTCGCGGCTCACGTGCCGGTTTTGGATGCGAAGTTCAGCTACCGGGGCGAAGATGTCGTGGCGACGCTGGATCGGGTCTGTCGGCAAACGGGCTATCCCAAGACCATCCGCGTTGATCAGGGCAGTGAGTTCGTGTCGCGCGACATGGACCTCTGGGCCTACCAGCGCGGCGTCACCCTCGACTGTTCCCGGCCCGGCAAGCCCCCGGATAATGCGTTCATCTTGCGTCGGGCATTTGATCCCCCGGATCAGATGCTGATCCCTCCTCACGTTCAATGGCAGGTTCCGCGCGGAATGCCTGATCACGCACTGGTTCCTGACCCTTGCGGATGCCGTCGAAAAGTTGGAGGCTTGGCGTATATACTACAATGAGGAACGGCCAAACGGCGCGAGCGGAAACAAGGTGCCGATCATGCTGATGAAATCGGGAGACGTCACCAGCCCGTCACCCTGAGCGAAGCCGGAAAACTCTAAGCCTTGGTGGTCCAAGGTTGGGGGCAGATCAGAAACCCAAGGACTCGCGTTATGACCGATAGACGACCGGGGGGCAGGTCAATGGTAACGCTGCCTTGCTGAAGAGTTCGATCAAGTCGTAGGAATGGTCCACCAAACGATGGCCTTCTCTTCGCCGCCCATCGGTCATCGGTGCCATCCTGTGTCAGCTTTGCGGCCGCGCTTTCTTCGGATCGTAATGCGATAGCGACACGAGCACTGCTGGCAGTCGCTTTTGCTGGCCATCCAGCTTGCCGACCTCGATTGCCGTACCCACCTCGGCGTGAGCGACGTCCACCCGGGCAAGGGCGATGTTCTTGCCAAGAATGGGCGATCGCATAGATGAGGTCACTTCGCCCACCTGCGCACGCCCGATGTGCAGGCAATCGCCGTGTCTCACGTCAACATTAGCATCGATTTCCAGTCCTACGAACTTGCGCGAAGGATGCTCCTTTCGCCGGATCAGCGCCTCGCGGCCGATGAAGTCGTCGGGCTTGGATTTCAAAGGCACTGTAAAGCCGATCCCGGCCTCGAAAGGATCGGTCTGGTCGCTGAAATCGTAACCCGCAAAGATCAGCCCAGCTTCGATCCGAACCATGTCCAATGCCTGCAATCCCATCGGCGTCAGCCCCAGGTCGGCACCTTGTGCCCAGACTGCGTCGTAAACCGCGTTGCCGTCCTTAGGATGGCAAAAGATTTCGAACCCAAGTTCGCCGGTATAACCCGTGCGTGACACCACGACCGGCGCACCCGACGCCCCGCCGATCCGGCCCACCGTAAAGCGAAACCAACCCAGTTCCTCGATCGTGGAATGGTGCGGTGCGGTCCATATCATCCGCTTCAGAATCTCGCGGCTGTTGGGCCCCTGGACTGCAAGGTTATGCAGCTGATCGGTCGACGACCGAACCATTGCGTTCAGGCCCAGCCTTTCCGCCTGCTCCCGGATCCAGACCCCACCGTAATCATCTCCGCCGATCCAGCGGAACTGATCGCGACCAAGCCTGAACACGGTGCCGTCGTCAATCATTCCGCCGTGGTCATAGCACATCGCGGAATACACAACTTGGCCTTGTCCCAGCTTCTTCATGTCGCGAGTCAGCACCCATTGCATCAGCGCCTCTGCGTCGGGGCCGGTGATTTCGAACTTCCGCAAGGGCGACAGATCCATAACCACAGCGGCCTGCCGGCACGCCCAGTATTCCTCCAGCGTGCCGTTCTGCGAATAAACCTGCGGCAACCAGTAGCCCTTGTATTCCACATGATGCCGCGTCTTGGCCGAAATGCGGTCGTGGAAAGCGGTTTCCTTGGTCATTTTCGGCTCCGAGGCGGGCGTTGGGCGATAGGAGATGGAGCGGCTGAATGTCCGCGCGCCGGAATAGGTGCGCACGTGGATGTCGCTAAGATACCAACCGTTCGCGGGCGAGGTGTCATCCGGGCAGGCCGAGTTGACGCAAACGATATCCGTCAACGCCCGGAATAGCACATAGTCGCCGGGGCGGCTCCATGGCTCGTCGGAAATCAGGACGCCATGGGTATCAATGTTGGTATTAAAGAAAAGGTTCACCGCCATCCATCCGGGCCTCGGATCCACGCCCCGCCCAGCCAGTGCGGAGTTGAAGTTGTCCGAACAGTTGACATGCCCAGGGTAGCCTATGTCGTCGTAATACTTCGACGCGCAGGCCATAGCGAAGGCATCGTGGCGGCCGACGGTATCCTGCACCACTTCGACCAACGGCACCCAATCCTGATCATAGTACTTCGAGTGCAACCCCGGCATCGAGTAGGCGTGACCCATGAGGGTCCGGCTGGTCGTCACGTCGAGCGCGTGTTGAATGCCCCGGTCCAGCTTGCGGGCGTCAAAGCACTGGAAATCCGTGCATTGTCGGCCATCGACATCAAGGATCTGGATATAATCGCCTGCCTTGACGAAATAGCTTTCCGCCGTGGCAGATTTTACCCTCAGATCAATGATCGGGTCCGCAAGCGGATCGGGCAGGTCGTAATTTGCAACCGTCCGAGTCTTGGCCCGCTGCACCAGAACGGTAAGCGGCGTCGCGGTGTCTTGGGCCTCAGGCGCCATCGGCATTCCCGGCGCGGCGACAACCAGCCAGCCGTCGTCCAGCGCGGTCAGGTCTGCGCGAGTTCCGCGAGAGGTGTCAGCTCCAAAAACCTGAACGCCGCCCGCCTTTGCCAGGTCAATGTGGCGTGACGTCAGCCCCCGTCGCAAGCGGGACAATCCCACCCCCGCCAAGTCGCCTCGCGCAAGCATCGCTTTCAGCCCCTCGGCGGTCGAATTGGGGGCTTGTCCGACGATGGCGCTGTCGATCCGCCCATCAGACGCGGCGGCAATGATCTCGGCCGGCTGTCCCCCCTCGTCGTTTACGATAGTCACCCGGTCGCCAGTCAACACTTGCACTAGGATCGCTTCGCCACCGGGCACGACAAGGCGTTCTTGCCCCTGGTGGCGGGCAAAGCCGAGCGGCGTCAGGATGCGGCTGGGGCGCGGAGGTCCGGGAACCACGGCGGAGTAGATCGGGTCGAGCATAATTCCTCCGGTCTGATCGGGAAAATAGCCCCAATAGTTTATTGTGGATAAAACTTGTTCATCCGCAAGAATAGCTTCAGGCTAAAGGTGACACAAGTACTGCGACACAGGAAGGCGAGAAATTCTGGCACTCGGTTTCGGATTGACCGCCGCGATTCTTTGGGCGGCCCACGACCTGCTGGCACGAAAACTGGCTCCAGGCGCACGGATCGTGCCTATCGTATTTCCCTCGGGTTCGCGGCGCTGCAAGGCCAGCCGGTGACTTCCGCAAACTGGCTGGCGGTCTTGGCAATTGTCGCAGGAATCTCGATCGTAGCGGCATCGACACGCGACGATGCGCCCGATGGCTATGCCTCTTCGACAGGGGTTGCGTTGATGAGCTGCCGCATCTGCGGTAGGGTTTGCCTTGACTTTGCCGTAGCGCAGGAAGCGTTGCGGCAAGGCACCGAACTGCCCGTCATCCTGATCGGACGTATTGTCACGCAGGCTGTCTTTCTTGCGCTTTTGGTGATCCACCGGACCGCGGCAGATCCTCTTAGACCGTCATCTCCAGTTCTGGCCCTTAACGACGGATTGATTCTCTCGCCCTCGGACTCGTCACTGCGGCTGCCGCGCTGCCTTGGGCCAAGTATGCGTCGGATTCATCGTCGCTTTTCGGCGTCCTGACCGTCGTTTTGGCTGCATCGTGCTTGAAGGAACGTGTCCGGCCAGCGCAATGTCTAGGTACCGCCAGCGTCATCGCCGGGATCGTCAGCCTTTCCGGATAGCGACCAGTCCGCAGCCTCTGCGCGTGACGGCCCACGACGTCGCTGGGCCTGGCTCAGACGCCGCTCATCTCTGGGGCTGACGCCGAACAACTCCGTATAGTGCCGGGTCATCGAGCTGGAGAATAAATAGCCTATCGACGCGGCTATCTCCCGAAAGCTGTCGTCGGAATAAAGCACCCGTTGACGCGCCTTGCCCAAACGCAAGTGGTGGTAATAGCGCAGCGGGCTTTGGCCCGTCTCGCGCTTGAAGAGCCGTTCGAAATGGCGATCGGACATGCCCACTGCCACGGCGACATCGGGTATTCGCAATGGATCCTCGACATGCGTTTCGAACAAGCCGATCGCATCGCGGATCGCTGCAGGAAGGGTATCAGTAGTCTCGCCGGACTGCATAACCGGCACCTTTTGACGCGCGTCGGCATCGCGCACGAACGGATGCTGGAACCAACAGGCAACTTCGGTCATGCAATCGCGGCCCAGCCGTTCCTCGATCAGGCCCAGCATCAGGTCGAAGACGGCTCCTGCACCGCTTGCGGTGATCCGCCGCCCGTCGCGCAGTATTGCGGCCTCACGCGCATCCACCATTGGAAAGTCTGCCTTGAAAGCAGCCTCATAACACCAGTGCACAGAGCAGGGCCGCCCGTCCATCAAACCGGCCTGGGCCAACTGAAAGATTCCGCCTGAAAACGCCCCCAGCGTCAGGCCCATCCTTTCCAGCCACCTCAACCGCGCCGGGCTGCGACGAGGGTCGATGAATTTGGCCGTAGGAGGTGCAATAAGGTAAAGGTGATCAAGCCCGTCAGCGTCCAGCAATCGCACATCCGGATCAAAGCCTATCTCTGCCGATGATCGCACCGGAGCTGTGGTTTCGGCGACCAGTTTCCAATCGAATTCGCGCCGCCCGCAAATCTCGTTCGCCGCGCGCAACGGTTCGATGGCCGACGTCAAGCAAGCCATCGGAAAGCCTGGAAACAAAAGAAATCCGACGTGAAGTGGCCCGCCCCTTTCCATCAGTCGCTCCGATCACTCATCCGGCCACCAGCCGGCAGAGGTCGGCCCGCCGTCATCGTGCTTCGATAGCCAATTTACCATTGCGGGCCGGTTTCGGATGAAGCCTTTGTAGGTCGCCAATTCATCCGGCAGATCGCGAATGACCCGGTGCAGGCGGCGCGCCCATTTCGGGACCGTGACGATCTCATCAAACGACGCCAGATAGCACCGAATGTCGAACGCGATCGCATTCGACCGGGGCAGACGGTAAAGCGATTGCAACTCTACCCGAAGATGCTGTTTCTGACCAAGGTTGTCCGGTGTGATCATCGCCTTCGTCGGGCCCCATTTAGGGTAGGTCTCTGGCGCGGTGTCCAGCAGGGGGTTCACCGTCATCGTCCAGTTGAACCGACGTACCGGCGACCCATGCTGCAGCTTCAACAGGAACTTCAGCGCCCGATCAAATACACCCTTCTCATGCGCCAGCGGCACCGGTGCATGCCATTCGTGAAAGTTCATGCCCACGTCAAAATCCACCGACCAGTCGGCTTGCGACGTGGCGATGCCCGCATCCATCCACAGCGTCCCGTCGCGCTCATCCTGCAACGTCCAGTCGCCTTGCGTCTGGCGGGTGATGTATTCGAACGGGCCGTAGGGCAGGGTGCTATCGTCCAGAAAGGTAAAGGTCTGGTCGATCCCGAGGGGCCGGTTGATCCAACGCCACCTGTTGCCGGTCTTTTCAAGGCTGAACCACTGCGGATAATCGCGGGATTTCGCGTGCATCACCAGTTCAAGCGTATCCCAGCCTGCCAGCGTCATATGGGGCAGGCACTGGCAGCGCAGGGGGTCTTCGGCCAGCACCTTGGCGCGGTCGATCATCTCAGCCACATAATGTTCGTCGACATCGAAGATGTGCTCGAACGCGGTGCCCTCCCGCCCCGGCACGTGCGGCTCCATGTTGACCGAATACATATAGTCGTCGCGGTCAAACGGAAACGGGAACCGCCGTATGTTCTGCGGAGAGTTGCGATAGGTGAAGTCATCGCGGAACGTCTCGTCGAGGAAGAAGTCGTTGAACGCCCCCGGTTTTAAATCGAGGCTCATGGTATGTTCCTATCGGTCGATGGTCAGGGACGTGCCTTCAAAGCGTGACACGCAAGGCATGATCTTCAGCCCTGCCGCGTGCTCTTCCGGGGTCAGCCAGTGGTCGCGGTGCAGGATCGTGCCGTCGCATTTCAGCACGGTGCTTTCGCATTGCCCGCACGCGCCGCCCCGGCAGAGGTAAGGCGCGTCCACCCCCGCCGCCTCCATCGCCTCCAGCAGCGACTGGGTGGCGCCGACAGTTACCGTCTTGTTCGACGCGGCCAATTGAACGGTGAAGGGCAGGCCGGTGCCGGGTGCGAGGAACTCCTCGTGGTGCAGGGCAAGCTTTGGCCAGCCAAGACTTTCGGCGGTGGCCAGGATCCAGTTGATCATCCCTTTCGGTCCGCAGACGTAAAGATGCGTTCCGATCGGTTGCATCGACAAGGTACGCGCAAGGTCTATTGTCTGCTTTTCGTCGTCGAAATAGCAGTGCACCAAGGACGGATGCGCCGCTGTCAGCCGGTCCATGTACGCGCCCAAATCCCGATTGCGCGCGGCGTAGTGCAATTCGAACTTGCCGCGGAATTGCGCCAACTGGGCGATCTGCGCCAGAAACGGCGTGATTCCGATGCCGCCGGCAAACATCAGGTGCTTCTTTGCCCGGTTGTCCAGCGGGAACAGGTTGACGGGGTAGGACAGCGTCATCTCCATCCCCGGCGTCACATGGCGGTGCATGAACAGCGAACCGCCCCGCCCGGCATCGTCACGCCGCACGCTGACTTCATAGCCCGAGGTGTCCTCCGGGTCGGACATCAGCGAATAGGGGTTCAGCCGCCGCGTGCCGTGATCATCCATCTCCACCACGATATGCGCGCCGCCCGAAAACGCTGGCAAAGCCGACCCGTCGCAGCTGACGAAACGGAACCGCTTGATCAAAGCGTTGACCGTTACGACCTCTTCCACCCGAACCTGCAGCTTGGCCCCGCCGCTCATTTGAACCTCACCACCGCCTGCGGTACAAGGCCGGGGTCTTCGGCATCGACGCAAACACCCTGAAACGCAGCCATCCGGCGCGAATAATGGTCGCGAACGAACAGGTTCAGCCCGCAATGGCTGCACTTGAACGGATCGGTCGTGACGTTTTCGGTGATGCCCTTGCAATGTACGCATTGCATCCGGCGCACCGTCGATCCGCGGTGCTCTTTCTGGATTGCGGCGGCTGGAAAGCCGGTCTGCATGATTTCCCGTTCCGCAAGCCCGATCAAACCTTCGGTTCCGGCAAGGTAGAACTGTATTCCCATATGAGCGTCCGACAACACGCGCGTCAGGCGCGGCAGCATCGCAGCAATGGTCGGGGCGCGAAAGAATTGCGCGGCCCCAAGCGCGCCAATTTTCTCAGACAGGTCGGTGGCGTTCGGGCCGGGGCAATACATGATATGCGCGGCGGTCAGCATGGTGCCGGCATCAGCCGCCTTGCCCAGCATGTCGATCACGGCATCTGCCCCTTCGCCATCGGCGACGATCATGTGCAGGCGGCCCAGTCGCGGCTCCAGCGGCGCATACACTGGCCGACTGCGAATTGTGGGGGTTACGGGTGTCAGGGTCATTGTTCTTTCCGGTGACTTCGGCTTGTCGCAGGGGGCCAGACCGCGCCGCTAGCCCCCTGCGCGCAGAGGTGACGGTCAGTCCTTGGCGGTACGCCGCTTCTTTTCGACATCGTAGAACGGCATCGAATGCGTGGTGGCTGCGATGGGACCGTGCGTGCCGCAGCGCACTTCCAGGCTGGTGCCGCTGTTGGCACAGTCAACCGGCAGTCGCGCGATGGCGATGGTGTGCTGGTTCAGGTCTGACCGCATGGCTTGTGTCACGATGCCGACTTGCGTGTCACCCCGGAACACCGGCGCGCCGTTACCCGGAACGTTGCGTCCCTCAAGCTTAAGCCCCCAGATCTTGAAGCGTTCCTTGCCCTTCAGGCGGTAGTGCTCCTCGGCGCCGCGAAAGCCGGTCTTACCGGGGCTGACAGTGAAATCGAGGCCAAGCTCCCACAGCGTGTCACCCGGGCCTTCGTTTTCAAACGGATACATCTCGGAATTGTCGAAGGGAAAGAACAGCAGATAGGATTCCGTCCGCAACATATCCAACGTGGTAAAGCGGCATGGAATGATCCCCATGTCCTTTCCCTCGTCCAGAATGCGGTCCCAGATCATCGGCGCATCCTGGCCGCGCACGAACAATTCATAGCCGCGTTCGCCGGTATACCCTGTTCGCGAGATCATCGCCGGCTTGCCGAAAAGGCTGGTCTGCATGTGGTTGAAGTAGGGTAATTGCCGGATGCCGGGGACATGCTTTTCAAGGTAGTCGACGGCCAGCGGCCCTTGCAGCGACAGGTCGTGCATATTGTCGTCAAATCGGATCGACACGTCGCGTCCGGTTGCCGCCATGGTCAGTTGCTCATGCGCCTGACCCGATCCATGCACCACCATGAACGCATTAGGTGCCAGCCGGTAGATCACGCAGTCGTCGACGAACTTGCCCTGATCGTTGAGCATGGTCGCATAGACCGACCGGCCCGGCATCAGCTTTTCCATGTTCCGCGTGGTGGCCCGCTCGATCAGGTGGCTGGCGGCCGGGCCGGTGATGTGCACTTTCTTCAGGCCCGACACATCCATCAAGCCGGCCTTGGTGCGGACTGCCATGTATTCCGCGTCGGGATCGCCCTTCGCATAAGACCAGGCGGTTCCCATCCCGCTCCAGTCTTCAAGATCGGACCCAAGGGCGCAGTGTCGATCGATCAGTGTCGAGAAACGCCAGGAATTGGTCATTTAAAAGCTCCCTAGGTTGCTGTTTTGCGCCAACTGTCAGGCGATTTCCGCCAGAAAGCAATATTCAAGTGCAACAATTTTTCCCGGCAGAAAACATCGCCCAGAAGAAACGGGCCACGAAGTGGCCCGTTCACATTTTACGCACCTGCTCAGGTTGGCAGCACGAAGAACCAGTTGGCCCATAGCACAACCCCGGCGCCAAGGATCAGCGTCAGGTACGGCAACATGCCCGCTTTGCGCTCACCCAGATCGCCATCTTTCAGACCAAGATCGTCGTACGCCTCTTTCGGGAACTTGCCGCCGTCCTGCATGTAATGGCGGAACCAGAACACCGGAACGATCAGCGCCGCAAAGATCAGACCTGACCAAAGCGCATTCTCATAACCCCAGACCTTCGCCCCTGCGCCAAGAAACAGGGCGTTTACGAAGGCCAGTATCGTGTTCAGCCCGATCAGCCAGTTTGGCGCCTTCCACGGTCGATCCAGATGAGCGCTATCGATCCGGTGGATCCAGCCGGCGTTCAGATTGAGGAAGTTGAACAGGATGTAACCGACGTTCGAAATGGCGAGGACATAGAAGTATCCCGACACGTCCGAGGCAAGGGCCAAAAGAAAGACGTTGAACGTCACGTCCGTCCACATCGCGCGATCGGGAACTCCGTTCTTGTTGACGTGGCCAAGGTACTTCGGCAGCCAGCCGTCACGCGACCCCTGGTAAAGTGTGCGCGACGACCCGGCCATTGCCGTCATTATCGCCAGAAACAGCGCCATGATCATCAGGATCACGAAAATCTGCGTCAACACGGGGCCACCACCGATCATGTTGCCCAACGCCTCGCCCACTCCGGTGCCATCGACGATACCGGTGGCAAGCATGCCTTCCTGCCCAAGAACCCCCTGGAACGAGAACGGGATCAGAAAGAAGAATACGGCGCACAGCAGACCTGAGTAGAAGATCGCTCGAAAGGTATCGCGCCGCGGGTCCTTCAGTTCGCGGGTATAGCAGACTGCGGTCTCGAACCCATAGGTCGACCAGGCAGCAATATACATGCCGCCCAGAAACAGCGTCCAGCCGCCAATGCTCCAGTCACCGTCCACCCCTGAATAAGCAGCGGTCGGTGGTACCAGATTAGTGACGTTCATCCAGTTGATTGCACCAGTGAAGATCGGCACCAGTCCGACCAGCAAAAGCGGCACCAGCACGATGAGCGCCAGCCATTTCTGCGCTGCCGCAGTCTGCGCCACTCCGCGGTGCTGGATGGCCAGAATGACCAGCATCAGCGCAACACCGATCAGGAAGGTGGAGTTGAAATGAAGCGTTCCGAGACCAGGAATGGTGAAAGCAAAGGCCTCGTACACCCGAAAGGCCGGCGTCAACGCCTCGACCGCTGCCGTGGTTGCGACCGCCGTGACGGCATCACCCACGGCAGTACCCGCGTTGGCCGCCATGTAGTCCACCACCGCCGGGGTCGTGGCGGTAAAGCTGGAAAGGTTCGCCGTCACCCAATCCAGCACCGGCTGGCTGTCGGCTAACGGGATCGGGAACAGGGCATTCAGGATATAGCCCGCCGCAATCGCGCAGCCCAAGGACAGTACCGGCGACCATGCAAACCAGTTGCACCAAACCGAAAGGGGCGCGATCAGCTTGGAATAGCGCAGCCATGCGGTCGCCCCGTAAACAGAAGTTCCGCCCGACTTGTTGCCGAACATTCCAGCCATTTCCGCATAGGTGAAGCTTTGCAAAAAGCCCATCACCATCGAAAGCATCCACACCACGAAGGCCAGCTTCCCGGTGGTCCCCGCAATCCCGCCGATCGAGAACAGGACCAGCGGCGGCACACCGGCCGCAACCCAGAAGGCCCCTTTCCAGCTAAGCGAACGGACCATCTGGCCCGACCCTAATTCCGTTGTCATTCCCCTCACTCCTGTTCCGGCGGCTGGTTCGGCTGCGCCCGCGGGCTTGCAGCCGTCCTTCCATGCTATCGATTGATCGTTCAGTTTCGGACAGGGCAACTCTGCCGCAGTCCCCCCCGGGTGGTTCCCTTTTCTGCTTGCCTGTCGTGCCTGCCCGATTTCAAGGGTTGTGACCCCGTGTCGCAGACAAAAGCACGGCACGTAGAGCAAGGCGAGAGAAATTATGCCCGTATGAAAATTTGTTTACCAACAATTCTCTAAATTCCGGATATGGCCGAAAATTTGGTAAAAAAGAACGGCCCCAGATCGAACCAGAGCCGTCGTGCCGGCAAAAGGGCGGCCTCAATTCTTCAGATAGCTCTCCATGGAATCCTCCAGTGCGTCTTTCCAGGGCGTGTGGTGGACCGGCGCCAGGGTGCCGGTGATGACGGATTTGTAAGCGTTGTTGCGGAAGGCCATGATGTCTTTCTTCTTGTGCTCCTTCCACTCGAAGAACGCCTCGCACGCTCCATCGACGTCAAATGACGGATAGTCGGTCTCGGCTATCAGTTCCTTCACGTATTCGCCCTGATAGTGGATGGCGTCATGTGCGTCCTTGCCCGCATCTTCGGCGGCAATCCGGTCCGTCACATCCTTTTGCCGCGAAGCTATGTCCGACGGGATTGCGATCCGCCACATGATAACATCTCGCACCCACCACGCCTGCGCGTCGAACATGTTGAAGGTGAACCACTGGTCTTGCATGCCAACGAAGAACAGCTTCGGGTTCGGCACCCAAGCCACCCCTTTGTAAAGGTCTGACGTAGCCAGCCGGTTCGCGGTTTTTAGGCGCAAATCGTCGGGCAGAAACGGAAAGTGGTGCTTGTATCCGGTGCACAGAATGACCGCGTCGACTTTCTTCGACGTGCCGTCCTTGAAGTAGGCGGTAGTCTCGTCCATGTGGTCAAGCGAGGGCACTTCCTTCCAGTTGTCCGGCCAGTTGAAGCCCATCGGAGCGTTGCGATAGGCGACGGTGATCGTTTTCGCGCCATACTTCCAGCACTGGGAGCCGATGTCCTCGGCCGAGTACGAAGAGCCAAGCAGCAGCAGATCTTTCCCTGCAAATTCCCGCGCGTCACGAAAGTCGTGGGCATGTAGGACGCGCCCGTTGAACTTGTCGAAACCGGGGTATTCCGGCACGTTCGGAACCGAGAAATGGCCAGATGCAACAATAACGTTGTCAAACTCTTCCTCGTACATCCGGTCAGCCAGCAGGTCATGCACGGTGACGGTGAAGTTGCCTTTGGCGTCGTTGTATTTCACCATCCGAACCGTGGTGCAGAACCGAATCCAGTCGCGCACCCCCGCCTTCTTGACCCGGCCCTCGATGTAGTCAAACAGCACCGCGCGCGGCGGATAGCTGGCGATCTGCTTGCCGAAATGCTCCTCGAACGAGTAATCGGCGAACTCCAGCCCTTCCTTCGGGCCATTTGACCACAGGTATCGGTACATGCTGCCGTGGACAGGCTCGCCATGCTCATCAAGGCCCGTCCGCCAAGTGTAATTCCACAAGCCGCCCCAGTTTGACTGCTTTTCAAAGCACACGATCTCGGGGATCTCGACGCCTTTTGCCTTGGCAGACTGATACGCGCGCAACTGCGCCAAGCCCGATGGACCCGCCCCGATCACGGCAACTCTCTTTTTCATGCAAATCTCCCGATTCTAGTTCCGCTCGAGGCGCTTCGGTGCGTCTTGTTGCTTGGAAACCTAGAAGCAGATTTGCGCCTGTGTCAAATCTTCTTCCTGTCGGTAAACACGCGTCGGTCCAAGGGATGCGAGGCAGGCCCCGCGCCTCACCTTCCTCATAGAGAATGGTCCTAACGGGCAATGGAGACGGAACACCTCGCCTGACCGCGACTTCGGACAAAACAGACCTAAGAACCAGCCGCTTGACCCCGCATACCCATGATGAGTTAGTCGGCATCGATTACTTCGGGATAGGCAATGGCGCTGGCCCTGCCTCGCGGGCAATTAACACCGCTGTACCCACATCGGCGGCCCCCGCCGCGATCGCGACCGCTTCGGCCGATGCAATAAGCACCGTCGCCTCGATGTCGTTCCAGCGGTCAATCGTCGGCCCGCGCGCCCCCGCCTGTTGCAAGGTCCACCGCGCAAATTGTCGGAAGTGCGCCCGCCAGTCTGGCCAGTTCGACCGTTTGAAGCAGCCCCTTACCGAGACGGCACCGATCACCATTCCTTCACGCCGAACGGCTGCCTGCTTGTCGTCCACATCGTGGCCGAAGAAACCCCGGTGGACTGATGCACAACCACGAGCGGGCGGCAATCCCAGCCGCCCGCTAGCCTCAATATGCCGCCGAGCGGCGTTATCAGAAGACGCGGCTTACTGTCAGTCGCGTCAAGGCAAACACTAACGCTTTCTGACCAAAAACTGGTAAGCCATTGATATCGCAAGTCTTTGATTCTGTTCCACCATCGGACAGGCTCAGATATCCAGTGTGGTCTCCGTCTCCCACTTCGAGAAATGCGAGCAGTAGGAATTCCACTCCTTATGCTTCAGCTTCAGAAAGGCGGCCGAGAATTCCTCGCCCATCATAGCCTTCAGCGTCCTGTCCTTGTCATATTCCCGCAGGGCATCCAGCAGGTTCAGCGGCAGCTTGGGCGCGTTCTTGACCGTGTGCCCCATCTGATACATGTCGATATCGTGCCGCTTGCCGGGGTCTGCCTTCGTCCGCACTCCGTCGATCCCGGCGGCAAGAATCACCGCCTGCATCAGATAAGGATTCGCCGCACCGTCGGGCAAGCGCAACTCAAACCGCCCTGGCCCCGGCACGCGAACCATATGCGTCCGGTTGTTCCCGGTCCACGTCACCGTATTCGGCGCCCAGGTCGCTCCGGATGAGGTGCGGGGCGCGTTGATCCGCTTGTAACTGTTGACCGTCGGGTTGCAGATAGCTGCCAGCGCCGACGCGTGCTTCATGATCCCACCAAGGAAGTGACGCCCCTGATCGCTTAGCCCGAGTTCCTTGGTCTTGTCCGCAAAGGCGTTGGTCCGGCCATCCAGAGACCAGACCGAGATATGGGCATGACACCCCGATCCTGTCAGCCCCTTGAACGGTTTCGGCATGAACGTGGCCCGAAAGCCGTGCTTTTCCGCTACCGACTTGACCATGAACTTGAAAAACGAGTGTTTGTCGGCAGTCTGAAGCACGTCGTCATATTTCCAGTTCATCTCGAACTGGCCGATCGCGTCCTCGTGGTCGTTTTGATAGGCTTCCCAGCCCAATTCGAGCATGTAGTCGCAGATTTCGGAAATCACGTCATACCGCCGCATGACCGCCTGTTGGTCATAGCAGGGCTTTTCTGCGGTGTCGTAGATGTCGGAGGGGCCAGTACCATCGGCGTTCAGAATGAAGAACTCGGGCTCCACCCCGGTTTTGACGCGCAGGCCCTCCTTCGCAGCTTCGGCAATCAGCCTTTCCAGCACGTTGCGCGGAGCCTGATCGACAAGCTTCTCCTCCATAGTTGCGCGTGCCGCGACCCAAGCAACGTCCTTTTTCCACGGAAGCTGGATAGCAGAGCTTGGGTCCGGCACAGCCATCAGGTCTGGGTGGGCGGGTGTAAGGTCAAGCCATGTGGCAAAGCCGGCAAACCCCGCGCCATCTACCGCCATGTCGTTGATCGCCTGCGTCGGTACCAGCTTGGCCCGCTGACCCCCGAAGAGGTCGGTGTAGGAAATCATGAAATACTTGACACCCTTTTCCGTTGCCCATTTGGCAAGGTCTTTCGCCATTGTCGTAACTCCCTGTCCCTGTTTTTTTCAGAACCCGGCGCGACCGGGGATCCAGTTGGTGCCTGCGATCGGAACCCCGGCCATTGCGGCTGCTTCGATCGTTAACGCGCACAAGTCTTCGGGTTCCAGGTTGTGCAGGTGGTTCTTGCCACAAGCACGCGCTATCGTCTGGGCCTCAAGCGTCATTACTTTGAGATAATTCTTGAGACGCCGCCCGCCCAGCACCGGATCGAAACGACTGAAGAGCTCTGGATTCTGTGTCGTGATGCCCGCCGGATCTTTGCCTTCGTGCCAATCGTCATAGGCGTCGGCGGTCGTCCCGAGCTTTTGGTATTCCGCTTCATGGATGGGGTCGTTGTCGCCCAATGCGATCAGCGCAGCGGTGCCAATGGCCACGGCATCGGCACCAAGAGCCATCGCTTTTGCAACGTCGGCACCTGAGCGGATGCCACCTGACACGATCAGTTGCACCTTGCGGTGCATCCCAAGGTCCTGCAGCGCCTTCACTGCCTGCGGTATGCAGGCCAGGATCGGCATGCCCACATGTTCGATGAACACATCCTGCGTCGCGGCCGTTCCACCCTGCATACCGTCCAGTACCACGACGTCCGCGCCCGCCTTCACAGCCAGTGCCGTGTCATAATACGGGCGCGCACCACCGATTTTGACGTAGATGGGCTTTTCCCAGTCAGTGATTTCGCGTAATTCCATGATCTTGATTTCAAGATCGTCAGGTCCCGTCCAGTCCGGGTGACGACAGGCTGATCGCTGGTCAATCCCTTTTGGCAGGTTGCGCATGTTGGCCACGCGGTCGCTGATCTTCTGGCCAAGCAGCATTCCGCCACCACCGGGCTTGGCGCCCTGACCCACGACGATCTCGATCGCATCAGCCCGACGAAGATCGTCCGGGTTCATCCCATAACGGCTTGGAAGGTATTGGTATACCAGCGTTTTTGAGTGGCCCCGCTCTTCCTCCGTCATCCCGCCGTCGCCAGTCGTTGTCGAGGTGCCGGCAGCAGATGCACCGCGGCCCAAAGCCTCTTTCGCGGGCCCGGAAAGAGCGCCGAAGGACATTCCGGCAATTGTAACAGGAATCTCAAGATGTATCGGCTTTTTGGCAAAGCGGGTGCCGAGCCAGACGTCGGTCGCACATTTCTCGCGGTAGCCTTCCAGCGGATAGCGAGAGATGGAGGCGCCAAGGAACAACAAGTCGTCGAAATGCGGCAGGTGTCGCTTGGTGCCACCGCCGCGAATGTCGTAGATGCCAGAGGCGGCTGCACGGCGGATTTCGGCATTGACCGCAGGAGTGAAGGTCGCCGAGAAACGGGGCGGAGTTTTGGGGAGTTCGGTCATTCGATTGCCTCAGTACGCCGACGCGTTGTCGATGTTGAAATTGTACAGCTTGCGCGCCGATCCGTAGCGCCGGAACTCTTCAGGTCTTGCCTTGCCGTCGGCTTCGCCCCGGCGCAGGAGGTCTTCGAGCAACGTGAGATGTTCGTCCCGCATTTCCTTTTCGATGCAGTCCGCCCCGAGGGACTTCACCGTCCCGCGTACAAAAATTCGCGCTTCGTAAAGACTGTCGCCCAGCGCATCGCCGGCATTGCCAAGTACTACCACATTGCCCGATTGCGCCATGAAGCAAGACATATGGCCCATGTTGCCATGCACGACGATATCGATGCCCTTCATCGAAATCCCGCAGCGGCTGCTGGCATTGCCCTTGATGACCAAAAGGCCACCCCGGCCCGTTGCTCCGGCATACTGTGAAGCGTCGCCGTCGATGATCACGGCGCCGGACATCATGTTTTCTGCCACGCCCGGGCCCGCAGACCCCTTGATCCGGATCGTCGCCTGCTTATTCATCCCGGCGCAATAATAGCCGGTTGAACCTTGCACCGTGATATCGACCGGGGCGTCCACCCCGGCGGCGATTGCGTGGGCACCCTTGGGGTTTGTCACCTCCCAAGCCGTCATGTTGGTCTGGCCCTTCAGCCCGTGCAGGGCGCTGTTCAGCGCGCGCAGGCCTTCCTTGCCCAGATCGAAGCTCTGCATTCTCTCAACGCTCCCAAAAATACACAGTTGCGGGCTCTGGCTCCCATACGCGGGCGTGTTCGATGCCTGGCAGGTTGACAAGCGCCCGATATTCCGACCCGAAGGCCACATAGTCTTCAGTTTCGGCCATGACAGCGGGCTTGCAGGCGATGGGATCGCGAACCACGCCGAAGCCATTCTTTGTTCCGACGACGAAGGTGAAGAAGCCGTCCAGATCTTCGAGCCCCGATTCAAGCGCCGTACCCAGATCCTCGCCTTCTTTCAGTTTTTGGCTGACATAGGCGGCGGCAACCTCGGTATCATTCTGCGTTTCGAAGGTCATCCCCTTGCGGATCAGATCGCGGCGCAATCCGTTGTGGTTCGAGAGGCTGCCGTTGTGCACAAGGCATTGGTCCGGCCCGGTGGAAAAGGGATGCGCGCCCATTGTCGTCACGGCGGACTCGGTGGCCATCCGAGTGTGGCCGATCCCGTGCGTTCCCTTCATGTTCGACACATCGAAACGTAGGGCAACGTCCTTCGGAAGGCCGACCTCCTTGAAGATTTCGATGCTGTCGCCAACGCTCATCACTTTCACTTGGGGCCGAAGATGCGCGAGTGCGGACCGCGCCGCATCCAGTTGGCCGATTGGCACTTCGATTACGGCGTGCGTGCTTTTCACCAGCATCGCAACCGGCTGACCGATCGCCTCGTGCAGGTCGCCGTCCAAGTTTTTGAAGTCCATCTCCGGATGCGGCGACTGCACGGTGATCTTGCCAAGCCCGTCCTTCGCGCCGGAATAAATCGCGATGCCGGCGGAATCTGGGCCGCGATCACTCATCGTTATCAGCATGTCGGTCAACATCTCACCCAAGCGTGGTTCAAGCTTCGGATCTTTCAGGAACAGCCCAACGATACCGCACATGGATTCGTCTCCTTCATTTGGTTGACGGGGACGCTAGCACTGCCCGCTGCATTCATCAACTGGTGAGAAACTTTTTTACTCTTCGGGAAAACCAATGATCATTTCCGAAGTGTGCGTAGTTTTCCTTGACAGGATGTCGCAGGTGGCTTTCCCTTTGGAAAACAAATTTGCCGCGCAGAGAAAAGATGCCGGGGTCGCATCACGCGGACAGAAACAAACGGCCCAAGGGAGGAAACTGTGGTTGACCTTAATCAGCGGATTGGGGCGATGCACAAACGCGACGTGCTGGTAGCATGGGCGTTCGTGGTCGGCCTTTGGTGCGCGATGATCTTTGTCGCAAATGCAACCTGGAACCTTGCGCCGACGAGCGGCGCACGGACACTGCTTTTGATAGCTGGAGCGGTCGTTCTCTTGTTCAACACCGCCGCGATCTTGGCAATGTTGCGGCATTACCGCGAGGACCGGGACTTCATGTACGGCCTCGACATAAAGTTTCTGGACGAAGCTCGCGGGCAGAGGAGCTGAGAATGGCACATTATTCCCCGCCGAAGCAGGGTAAGGTCAGCCAGCTTGTCGATGTGGTTGTACTGGTGGTCCTGACAGTTGGCGCGTTGTTCGTGCCGTTGTGGCTTGGCATGGCCGGCGCGGCAAAGTCGGTCGCCACGCCAATCGAGAACCCGACCTGGGAGGCGTTGGGCCAGAACGCGGCGCAGGCCGCGAAGTATGAGGCGCTGGGGTATGACCCTGCCTCTGCACACGATCTGATTCTTGCTCGCTTCGACTACAGCATTTCCATCAGCGCGCTGTTGACGATGATCGTGGTCATTGTTCTTTACTACGTTCTGATCCTGCGGTTTTCCGAAGTGGAATACCGTGAGGTGATTTCCGAAAAATTCGGCAGGGGTTAGGGGCAATCATGGATATGTGGAACTTGCTTGAGTACGCAGCCTGGGCGCTTTCTGCTGCGTTTGGGCTGCACATGCTGGTCGACTGGCTGAAGACCGACAGCAGCTATTCAGAAGATGTCCTTACCTCTTCCCGCGAAGGCGAGCTTGAGGCAATGGCCGAAGAGCACAAGGTGAAATCATGACCGACTTCGACATAACTTCGAAGGAAATCGATGGCATCGGTCCACATGGCACTAAGGTTGGCCTTTTACGCGTCTTGGGCCCGGCGCATGTTTGGGCGCTTGGCGTTGGCATCGTTCTGGTCGGCGAATACATGGGCTGGAACTTTGCGGTCGGAAAAGGCGGGGCCTACGCCGCGCTGATTGCCTGTTGGTTTGCCGGCATCCTTTACACTTGTGTCGCCATGATCGACAGCGAGGTTACCTCAACTGTCGCGTCGGCAGGTGGGCAATACACACAGGCGAAGCACATTATCGGGCCTCTGATGGCCTTTAACGTCGGCCTCTACCTTGTTTTTGCGTATACGATGCTAGAGGCCGCAAACGCGATCACAGCCGGCTACCTGTTCTCCGTGGTCGCAAGCATGACCGGGCATGAAGCAGCACTTGACCAGCGACCGTTCATTATTCTCGTCGTCATGTTTCTGGCCTGGTTGAACTATCGTGGCGTCTTGGCGACGCTGACCTTCAACCTCGTGATTACTGCAATAGCCTTCGTCGCGATACTTGTTCTTTTCCTTTCCACCTCAGGTGTGATTGGGGGCGGGATTTTGGAACATGCGGCCCTGTTTGAAGGCCACGAACTGCCCTACGGCTGGATAGGGGTATTGGCGGCGATGCACTTCGGTCTGTGGTTCTACCTCGGGATCGAAGGCACGACGCAGGCTGCCGAAGAAGTGCGATCACCTGCGCGCGCGCTGCCCTTCGGAACACTCGCTGGGATCATGACCCTCCTGATCGCTGCGACGCTTACCTGGTACCTGTGCTCGGGTGTGCTGCCGTGGGAGTTTCTTGGCGACGGTGTCAATGGTTCGGTGGCACCCCTGTTCGACACCGCCCGACTTTCGGGTTCAAGTGGTCTGGTCTGGCTTTTGGGCATTGGTACGCTGTTCGCCACCCTTGCCAGCGCCAATGGCTGCATCAACGATGCGTCGCGCGCCTGGTTTGCAATGGGACGTGACAAGTATCTGCCGGGCTGGTTTGGCGCGGTACACCCCAAGTATCGTACGCCTTATCGGTCGATCGTGTTTCTTGTTCCCATCGCGCTGATTTTTGCTCTCGGGGCGCCTTTGGACCAGGTCATCACCTTCTCGATCCTGTCGGGGTTGCTGGGATACACCTTCATGCCGCTGAACATACTCATGTTCCGCCGCAAGTGGCCGCTAAACTCGATCAAACGGGGGTATGAGCATCCGTTCCACCCCATACCGGCAATCACCCTGCTTACCCTGTGCGGTGTGACCTTCTTTGCTGTCTTCCTCGGCTACGGCACGCAGCTTGTCGCGATGGTCGGTTTCTATATTGTCGTATCGCTTTGGTTTCACTTCTGGCGCTACCGTTTCGTGAACCGGGGTGCGCAGTTCACGATGCCCTGGCCGAAACCGCAGGGGTATTGAAAGCGAGGCCCGCCTGCAAAGGGCGGGCTTTTCCCCATGTCCCCACTCATTCCTCTTGCTGCGATCGTCGGCGCAATTGGCCTTTGGCTGGTCATACGCGTGGTCAAGGAAAGTCGCGCTCGGGCGCTTGCGCGCTCGGGGTTTTTCGACGCAGTAAAGCCTCTGTTCGATGGCGGAGAGATCCGTGTGCAGCCCACGGGATTTGCCCGCATGTCGGGCCGCCGCAATGGGCTGTCGTTTGACCTTCAGGCCCTGCCTGACACCCTGACCTTCCGGAAATTGCCTGCCCTTTGGGTGATGGTGACGCTGCCCGAACAGCTGCCCGTCATGGCCACGCTCGATTTGATGGCCCGTCCGTCGGGGCAGGAGACATTCAGCCGGTTTGCCATCTTGCCACAATCGCTTCCCTCGCCGCCCGGCTTTCCCAAGGATGTGGCCATTCGCACCGATGACGCCACCGGCATTCTGCCTGCCTCGCTGATGGCGCGACACGCGAACCTCTTTGATGACCCCAGAGTAAAGGAATTGGTGATTTCGCAGAAAGGCCTTCGCATCGTTATCTTGGGCGAGGAGGCGGACCGCGGCCGCTACCTGATTTTCCGCGAATCCGAGATGGGCCAGGTTCGCCTCGACCCCGCCCGGCTTTTACCGATCCTCGACAGGCTGGCAGCTTTGCGCGAAGATATCTGCTCGCTATCGGAGGTGCCCTCGTGAAACGCCCGCTCAAACCCTATCTGGTGCTGGCAACATCAATCCTACTGCCAGGTGTCGGACAGGTGGTGAACCGACAGCCCCTTCGCGGGCTGGCATTCGTCTGCTTCATCATCCTGCTGGGCGGCTTCACCCTTAAGACCGCGGCACCTGATGTTTCCTTTGTCGGAAAGATCTCCGGGGGGCTGTTCGTCTGGGCAATGGCAATTTTCGATGCCTACAAGACCGCCCGTATCCGGGCGGTCATTTGGCAGCACAAGCCGCATCAGCCTTGAGGGTAGGCGATCACTGAAAGGTATCGCGCCGGAAGCCTGACGAGCACTTCCGGGCCATGCGGCGCATCGGCGTCGAAGAACAGGCTGTCGCCTGGTTTGAGGGCGTAAACCTGATCGCCATGGCGATAGTCGACTTCCCCTTCGAGGATATACAGAAGTTCCAGCCCCTCGTGCTGGAACGCCGGGAAGGTGTCGCTTTCGGTGGTAAGCGTGATGATGTAAGGCTCGACGACCACACCTGACGAGTTCGACCCGATGTGGCCAAGAAGATTGTACTGGTGGCCGGCGCGGGTACCACGTCGCTCGATCTCGACATGGTCGCCAGATTTGACGTGTTGCGCCTCCCGCCGTTCTTCGTAGCTTTTGAAAAACGCGGTCACTGGTACCGAAAATGCGTGGCTCAGCACCTGAAGTGTGGTCAGCGAAGGCGAGGTATTGCCGTTCTCGATCTTTGACAGCATGCCAATCGACAACCCGGTTATGTTGGCAAGATCGGACACTGTCATGCCTTGCTGGCGGCGGAAAGTGCGCACTTCGCGGCCAATGGCGGCCTCTAAGTTCCGCTCACTAATTTCGCGCACCCGATGCGGGTCTTGGTCGAAAACCGGTTTCCCGCGCGGAAGGCTGGCTGCGTCCTGCATGATCCGAAATCCTTGGTGGAATCACCGAATTTCACTACAGGGAAACATCTATTGTCGCAAGCCTACGGTCTACAGTACCGATCTTGCGGCTATTTCAAGCGCATGCAAAAGATTGATCGCCGACGACCGCCCACCGTAAAGCGAAATTTCAGTTCCGCTTTTCTTGATCAGATAGCACCCGAGATGTTCGATCAAAGTACGCGTCGCAAAACCATCGGGGACCTGAACAAGGTCCACATTCGACAGCCGCTCCAGCAACGTGGGCAATGCCTGCCCCGAAAGGTCATAGCGCACCCATGCGTCGGTCTGTTCGCTGATCGAGGCCGCGTCACCGAAGGCATGCTTTAGATGCGATAGGATATCTTCATGGGTGGCGAAGGGCGCTTCGACAAACCACATGGCGGGCGCGACCCAGAAGGCAGACCAGGGCTCCGCCCCGACCCAGCGGGCAGGATCGGGCAGCGGAATTTTCGCTGCCACTGCGGCCTTCGCCACATCGGCCTCGCGCCCTTTGCGCGTGGCGATTGAGGCCAGCGCCACGTCGAAACGCTCGACGATCCGGTATGGTCCAATCTCCACCAGTTGCGGGGTTTTGTGCCCAAGGGCAGTCAGGGTGTGTAATGCTTCAACCACGAAGTCTCTCCCCTTCCGGATCGAAGAAATGAGGGCTGACGATTTCGACCTCCGTCTCGGTGGGGGGCTTTGCCAACAGGTTCACGGCCCGCATCCGTTTGCCGATCTTCTGGTCGCCTGCCCTGAGATAGCCCAGCGCTATGTCACTGCCCAGATGCGGACTGTAGACCTTGGAGGTCAGCCAGCCGCCATCGTTTTCCATCGTCAGCGCCGCGCCGGTCTCAAGGAAATGGCTGCCCGCTGTCAGCTTGCCCGCCGGATCTACCGGTTTCACGCCAACCAGCCGATACCCGTTCGGGTTGGTCATCCCCTCGCGCTGCGACAGCACCATGCCAATGGAATCCTTTTTCTTCGACACCATCTTGCCGAGGCCCATGTTCAGTGCCGACGATTGCCCGTTCAACTCGTTGCCGGCGACATGGCCTTTTTCCACCCGCATCACGCCAAGCGCTTCGGTGCCGTAGACCACCGCATCGAATTCGCGCCCGGCCTCCACCAGTGCGCGGATCATCGCGTCGCCATATCGGGTCGGGACCGCGATTTCAAAGGCCAGCTCGCCGGAAAAGCTGATCCGGAACAGCCGCGCGCGCAGACCACGCACGGTGATGTTGCCCGCACCCATATATGGGAAACCTGCGTCGGAAATGTCCTGGTCAACCAGCTTTTCAAGCAGTTTGCGCGCGTTCGGCCCGGCGACGGAATACTGTGCCCATGCCTCGGTGGTGGAGATCAGCTGGACGTCCATGTCTGGCCACAGCACCTGACGGCAATATTCCAGATGGCGAAACACCGTGACCGCGTTCGCGGTGGTAGTGGTCATGACATATTCATGATCCGCCATGCGTGCGGTGGTGCCGTCGTCGAATACCATTCCGTCTTCGCGCAACATCAAACCGTAGCGGCATTTTCCAAGGGGTAGGGTAGAGAACGTGTTGCTGTAGACGCGGTCCAGGAAGGCGCCGGCGTCAGTGCCTTGAATGTCGATCTTACCAAGCGTGGTGACATCGCAGATCCCCACCGACTTGCGGGTGGCCAGCACTTCGCGGTCCACGCTTTCGCGCCAGGTCGTCTCGCCGGGCCTTGGCAGCCATTGTGCGCGCAGCCAGTAGCCCACTTCTACGAACACCGCCCCCTGTTCTGCGGCCCATTTGTGGCTTGGAGTGAGGCGGAAGGGTTTGAAATCCTTGCCGCGAGACCGACCCGCAAGGGCGCCCATCGCGACAGGCGTGTAGGGCGGGCGATAGATGGTGGTGCCGGTCTCGGCAATCGCCTGGCCGGTCAGCCCCGCCATCACCGCAATGCCGACAACGTTCGAGGTCTTGCCCTGATCGGTCGCCATGCCCAGCGTTGTGTAGCGCTTCAGGTGCTCTACCGACGTGAAGTTTTCCTGATGTGCCAGCTTCACATCCTTGACCGTCACATCGTTCTGCAGATCGATCCACGCACGGCCCTTGCCGCTTGCGACGTACCATTTCGGAGTGATCGAGACGGGCGCGTCCTCTGCTTTGGGCAGCGTGTCTGCTTTTGCCGCAATTCCGATGTCCGAAAGCGCCGCAATCGCCTGAGCCTGCCCGGTTGCCAGCGCCGCATGGGTGCTCATCGCGCCTGCTGCAGCCCCTGCCGCAGTCAGGCCCGGAGGGCCGCCCATTCCGGGGATAAAAGACTGAATCGCCTCGTCCCAAACCGGTTTCGATCGGTGGTGCGAAGTGATGTTGACGTTCGGATTCCAGCCACCCGACACGCCCAGCGCCGAGACCCGCAGCGTCTCGGTCTTGCCGTTGGCCTGTCGCATGGTGACCGAGGTCAGCCCCAGTTTGCCTGACGCGTCGATGACCTCAGCACCTTTCAGGTGACGAATGCCCGGCAGCAGATCGCCGCCCTGGCGCACGTCGATCACGGCGATCACATCCACCCCATTTTCCTGAAGGTCGGTTGCGGTGCGGAGGCCATCTTCGTTGTTGGTGAATACTGCCACCCTGTCACCCACGGCCACGCCCCAGCGATTTGCAAAGGCCCTGAGCGCCCCGGCCAGCATTACGCCCGGCCGATCGTTGTTTTCAAAGGCAATCGGCCGCTCGGTGGCCCCCCCCGCAAGCACGGCGCGTCTGGTATAAATCCGCCAAAGCGTCTGACGTGGCTTGCCTGGTGCGGGTAGGGCGAGGTGATCGGAGACCCGTTCGACCGCACTATAGATGCCATGGTCGAAGGCCCCTACAATCGTCGTGCGTGACATCAGCCGGACGTTTGGCATCTGGCTGAGTTCGGCGACCGAGCCGGCGGCCCAGTCCGCGCCCGAGCCGTGGCCTACGGCAAAGGTCTCGCAGTTCAGCCGGCCGCCCATGCGAAAGTCTTCATCCGCAAGGATCACCCGAGCGCCAGCCCGGCCCGCCGTCAGCGCAGCCGACAGGCCGGCAGGACCGGCGCCAATGACAAGCAGATCGCAATGCAAGAACCCCTTGTCGTATTCATCCGGGTCTTCTTGACGCGTTAGCGCACCGAGACCTGCGGCGCGGCGGATGATTGGCTCATAGAGTTTTTCCCAGAAGGATTTCGGCCACATGAAGGTCTTGTAGTAGAAACCTGCGGTGAAGAAGGTGTTCAGCCGGTCGTTGATGGCCAGAGCGTCAAATTTCAACGAAGGCCAGGCATTCTGGCTCGTCGCCGTCAGCCCATCGAACAGTTCCGCCACCGTGGCGCGGGTGTTCGGCTCTTGCCGCGCACCGCTGCGCAGATGCACCAATGCGTTGGGTTCTTCAGACCCGGCCGACAAGGGCCCGCGCGGGCGGTGATACTTGAAGCTTCGGCCCATCAGACGCACGCCATTGGCCAAGAGAGCCGAGGCCAGCGTATCACCGGGGTGACCCGAATAGGGCAGTCCATCAAAGGTGAAGCGCAACGTCTGGCTGCGGTCGATCTGACCGCCCGCAATCCGGTTCGACTGACTCATTTTGTGCGTCCCATGCTGCGGGCCACGTCGCGGGCCAGTTCGACGCGGGTGATGTCGTGCGTCACCGTGTTGCGCGTCACCACCAGCCACGACCGGTCGCCCTGCTCGTGGTACCACAGTTCGCGATGCTGACCGGCAGGGTTGTCGCGGTTGTAGAGGTAGTCATGGAAGCCCTCGATCCCCGCAGTGATGCCATCAGGACGACTGATCAGGTTGGCATCGCCGAAATAGACGAATTCCTGCGCGTCCCGCGGGCCGAGGATGGGATGGTTGATGATCATGATAACGCCCTCAATGCAGGTTCGGCTGCGCGCCCTGGCCCTTTTCGTCGATCATCAGCCCCTTGAGGAAACGATCAAAGCGATAGGCGGTGGCGGTCTCGTGCGGCTCGTCCTTGGCCATGAGGTGGGCAAAACACCAACCGCTCGCTGGCGTGGCCTTGAACCCGCCATAACACCAGCCACCGTTGAAATAGAGCCCCTCGACATGGGTCTTGTCGATGATGGGCGAGCCATCCATCGACATGTCCATGATCCCGCCCCAGGTCCGCAAAAGCCTTGCGCGACCGATGGCCGGCATCAAAGCC
Organism: Paracoccaceae bacterium; assembly: GCA_043727195.1. Lineage (GTDB taxonomy): Bacteria > Pseudomonadota > Alphaproteobacteria > Rhodobacterales > Rhodobacteraceae > JAUYQR01. The sequence goes on along the minus strand of JAYSYZ010000178.1, from coordinate 1,553 downwards.
ATGCCGCCTTCGGCGACATCCTCGATCACCGGTAGATTGCCTCGCTGTGCGTAAGAGTTGTAGCCGTCAATGTCACCTCCGAAGACGAGACCGCCCTTGTCTGACTGGCTGACATAAAAGTGGCCGGCGCCAAAGGTCATCACACCGTTGATGAACGGCTTCAGACCTTCGGAAACAAAGGCCTGCAACACATGGCTTTCGATTGGCAGCCGCATGCCCGCATGTGCCATCACATTCGAAGATGACCCTGCCACCGCCACGCCCACTTTCTTCGCCCCGATATAACCGCGTGAGGTCTCCACGCCCTTGATCCGACCGTTCTCGATGCGCATCCCGGTCACTTCACAGTTCTGGATCAGGTCCACCCCACGCATGTCTGCGCCGCGCGCATAGCCCCAGGCAACCGCATCGTGGCGCACCGTGCCGCCCCGACGCTGCATCAAGGCACCTTTGATGGGGAAGCGCGCGTTGTCGAAGTTCAGGAAAGGATACATTACCCGAACCTGATTGCGGTCCAGAAGCTCGGCATCGGCACCGTTCAGGATCATCCCATTGCCGCGCCGAATGAACGCGTCACGCTGGGCGTCCGTGTGGATAAGGTTGATGATCCCACGTTGGCTGACCATGGCGTTGTAGTTGAAATCCTGTTCCAACCCTTCCCACAATTTCAGCGAAAATTCGTAGAACGGTCCGTTGCCGTCCAGAAGATAATTGGACCGGATGATTGTCGTGTTCCGGCCAACGTTGCCACCGCCGAGGTAGCCCTTCTCGAGCACCGCGATCCGGGCTTGGCCGAATTGCTTGGCCAGGTAGTAGGCCGTCGCGAGTCCATGCCCGCCGCCGCCGATAATGATGACATCATACTGTGACTGCGGGGCAGGATCGCGCCAGACCGGCTTCCAACCCTTGTGGCCGGTGACTGCCTGTTTGATGACTTGGATGGCCGAATACCGCACTTGATAGCTCCCAGTTTGGAACAAAGATAGCCCTACTGCCGGCGCGAAGGCTGCAGTTACCGCCAAGAGCGACCCAATTTCCGCCATGCTCCTCCTGCTGTCAATCGGCGGGTAATACAGACCCTGTCGGTGTCCCAAGCCCAACTTGTTCGACGTCGAGATCAGGGAATGAGCCGACGGAACTGATCACAGTGTGAAGCCGGTTAACGCGCTAATCGGGTCCAGCTTAGTGTGCCGCAAACCGAACACATCCGTAAATGGAGTGTCTGGCATCTCGTGCTTTCGGGGCCAAAAACAGATCCCGAAATCATGATCTATCCAGACGCTGAACAGGGCAATGTCGCGACATTCAGGCACCAGAACTTTAACTCTGATTGCGTTGTGGGGCATGCCCAACTGCGCACCCACCTGGGCGACTCGAGGTGCCCCTAGTTTCCTAGACACCTGCCGTTTTCAGTTTCTGCTGTCTGGTTTCGAAGTCAACAGGCGACAGCAGGTCATTGTTCGTGTGCTTGCGCTTTGGGTTGTAGAACATCTCGATGTAGTGAAACACGTCCTGCCTTTTCGGCCTCGCGGGTAGGGTATGTCCGCCGCCTG